>JAAVZY010000042.1 GCA_022791945.1 Oscillospiraceae bacterium
TAACGGGAATCCAAGGGGAATCCCTTCCCGATGCGCCGCCAGCGGCGCATCTCAGAATTCGGCGAAGCCGAATTCCTAAGTGCGTTGTGAAACAACGCACTGCGGAGACTCGAGGGCAGAGCCCTCGAGGTCTTTCCCTTCGGCAGCGCAGAGATTCTGAGCGGGCTGCAAGGGGGGCGGCCTGTTGTGCTGGTATTTGTTTGATTGTTTACAAATTTTGCTTGATTGTTCCGGGAAAATGGATATAATAGGAATATAGAGAATTGGAGTCTCTGTCACTCTGTCTTTATATATTGGAATTTGCGCTTGTGCTTTCCTGCCGGAACGCCAGAATTTCGCAACGGAAGGGTGAGGCAGCTTGTCAAAAGAGAGGAAAGTGATCCGCACCAAGCGGCTCTATAAAAAAGAACACCATACCAAGTGGATTGGAAAAGCGCTGTTTATACTGCTCCTGGCGGCGCTGGTCGGGCTCGGCTATCTGGTCAGCCGGGAATGGAGCGAGTATTTTCGCCTCGGCCGGGAGGAATCCTCTCTTCCGGAAGAGAGCAGCGCCCCCTCCCTCCCGGAGGTGAGCGAGCCCGCCCCGGTTTCTTCTGAGCCGGTTTCCTCACAGCCGCCGGCGCTCCCTGTCCTCCAGTATCAGGGGGCGGTCATGCCCGTTGGGGAGATGTGGCGGACCGGCGATTCCCTTGCCGCCTACTTCCAGTCCCTGCGGGAGGCCGGATACAACGCGGTCTGCATCGACCTGAAAACTGAGGACGGCCGGGTTCTCTACGATACCGCCATCGAGGATGCGCACCTCTGGGGAGCGGTCACGGAATCCCCAGCGGATGTGGACGCGCTCGTTAAAGCCGCGAAGGAGGCCGGGCTGGCACCCATCGCCCGGATCAGCGCCCTGCGGGATCCCAAGGCGCCCCATGTGGATCGGGAAAATTCCTTTGGCTTCAACAACAGCGTTGAATATAACTGGCTGGACGATTCCCCCGCCAACGGGGGGAAGGCTTGGCTCAATCCCTATATGCCCAAGGCCCGGGCTTATGTTTCCGCCTTCTGTTCCGAGGCTGGCGGAAAGGGCTTTGAGGCTATCCTGCTCACCAATGTGAATTTCCCCACCAAAAATACCACCCAGCAGATGGGCACCCTGACCACCAGCACCCTTTCCCGTGAGGAGATTCTCACCCAGCTGGTGGAGGAGTGCCAGACCGCTGCCGGAGCGGTTCCGGTGCGCAGCTGCTACAACGCCGCCTGGGCCTACAGCTGGGATACCTGCGATACGCCCTACCGCTACGGCGGCGGGGAGAACAAGCGGGCTCCTTTGCTGAATCTGGATGCTATTGCGGCCAACCGGGCGGAGATCTGCGCCCGGCTGGGCTTCGCCGCCGAGTCCGGCAGCGTCCCGGCGGAGCTGGGGATGGACGCCATCCTCTCCGCCATGCTGAACCCGGACGATGCCCCGGTGATCCGTCAGGTGGATCTGCCCATTGTCCAGCCGGTATTGGAGGCAAAGGGCATTCAAAGCTATCTGGTCTATTGAGCCAAGCAGTACAGGAGGTTCTTTGATATGGAAGCAGTTAAGGAATATCTGAAAAGGGTGGAGGAGGTCATTGCCCAGGGCCCCTTCCGGGATACCTGGGAGTCCCTGAGCGCCCACCGGACGCCCCGGTGGTATGAGGACGGAAAATTCGGCATTTTCATTCATTGGGGCCCCTACAGCGTGCCGGCCTTCGGGAGCGAATGGTACTCCCGGCTGATGTATGAGGAGGGGGACAGGTGCTTTGAGCATCATCTGAAAACCTACGGCCCTCACAAGCAGTTCGGCTACAAGGATTTTATCCCTTTGTTCCGGGCGGAGCGGTTTGACCCCGTCCAGTGGGCGGAGCTGTTCCGGGAGGCAGGAGCCCGGTTCGTCATGCCGGTGGCGGAGCATCACGATGGTTTTCAGATGTATGACAGCAATCTTTCAGAATGGTGCGCGTCCAAAATGGGGCCCAGGCGGGATATTGCCGGGGAGCTGAAAGTTGAGCTGGAGAAGCGGGATATCACCTACACGGCCTCCTCCCACCGGATTGAGCATTACTGGTTCATGAGCGGAGGAAAGCGCTTTGAAAGCGACATTCCCCAGGAGGTTCCCTACGGGGATCTCTACTGGCCCGCGGTTCCCGCGCCGAATCCGGATCACAGCGTCACCGACGGGGTGGAGATTCCTGCCGAATATATGGAGGACTGGCTGGCCCGCACCTGTGAGCTGGTGGACAAATATCAGCCAAAGATGGTTTATTTTGACTGGTGGATTCAGATCGAGTGCATGAAGCCCTATCTCCGGAAATTCGCCGCTTATTATTATAACCGGGCGGCTGAGTGGGGGCGGGAGGTCACCATCAATTATAAGAATGACGCCTTCCAGTACGGCACGGCCACCCGGGACGTCGAGCGGGGCCAGCTGGCGGATGTGTCACCGGATTTCTGGCAGTGCGACACCTCCGTGGCCAAAAACTCCTGGGGCTATACGGAGGGCAATGACTATAAGGAGCCGGAGGAAATCATTGCGGATCTGATTGACGTAGTCAGCAAAAACGGAGCGCTGCTTCTGAACATAGGCCCCAAGGCCGACGGCACCATCCCGGAGGAGGATCGGCATATCCTTCAGGAGATCGGGAAATGGCTTTCGGTGAATGGGGAAGGGATCTACGGGACCCGGCACTGGAAGAAATATGGGGAGGGCCCGACGGTTACGCCCGAGGGGCATTTCACGGACACTCTGCGGAAGTCCTTCACCAGCGAGGATTTCCGTTTTACCTGGAAGCCGGGAGCGCTGTATGTGTTTGTGATGAAGTGGCCGGAGGACGGCGTGCTGCGGATCCGGACTCTGGGCAGGGACGCTCACAGCTTCAACGGGATCATCCGGAAGGCGGAGCTGCTGGGCTTCGATACCCCCGTGGAGACAGTTCTGTGCGGCGGGCATCTGACCGCCATTGCACAGGGCGTAAAAAGCGCCGCTCCTGTCTGCCTCAAACTGACAGTGGATTAAAGGGCAAGGCCGCGAGAGCTCTGCTCTCGCGCTCTCGCCAAGGGGAAGGGATTCCTCTTGGATTCCCGTCTTTGGGGGGTATGGGGAAGCAGAGCTTCAGCCCTTGCCTCGCTGCTGCTCCCTTCGTGGCCGATCGCCCGCCTGCCCATTTTTTCATAAAGAAAAAATTCAACCCAGCAGGCGGCGCAGGAACCATCCCCGCACGCAGGAAGGAGCTTTTTTCTTTACGAAAAAAGCGTCCTGCGGGAATGAGACTGACTGTGTGGCAGAAAGCTAGAAGTCTGTACAGACTCAACCCACCCCTTTTTCGCCCCTAAAAAGCCCTTAAAATAATGGGATTCCAAAGGGACGCGTCCCTTTGGCAGGAGTTTGAGGGCAGCGCCCTCAAGGTCTTGCCGCAGAGAGCTGCAATAGACGAACTATACTATTCATTAAGGAGAGATTGGCATGATGGAAATGGACCTGTACAGAATCTGGCGGAAAACGGAGCTGGATGATCCAGATCTGGCTGCGGAGCTTGCCGCCATTGACGGGGATACCGATGAAATCCAGGATCGCTTCTACCGGGATCTGGAGTTTGGTACCGGCGGCCTCCGGGGCGTTATCGGAGCGGGCACCAACCGGATGAACGTCTACACCGTCCGCAAGGCTACCCAGGGACTGGCCGACTACCTCAACGAAGAAGGCGGCGGCAGTGTGGCCATCAGCTACGACTCCCGTATCAAGTCCGACGTGTTCGCCCGGGAGACTGCCTGCGTGCTGGCCGCAAACGGCATCAAGGCCTATCTCTACGATCACCTGATGCCCACTCCGGCTCTGTCCTTTGCGGTTCGCGAGCTCCGCTGCAGCGCCGGCGTAATGGTCACCGCCTCCCACAATCCCGCCAAATACAACGGCTACAAGGCATACGGCCCCGACGGCTGCCAGCTCACCCTGGACGCCGCGAACCGGGTGCTCTCCCTGATTGAAAAGGTGGACATTTTCCAGGGCGTGAAGCGCATGGACTTTGACGCGGCCCTTTCCGAGGGCTCCATTGAATACATCAGGCCTGAGGTGGAGGCGCGTTTTCTGGAGAACGTCCGGGCTCAATCTCTGGACCAGGAAGCCTGCGCCAAGGCTGACCTGAAGGTTGTGTACACCCCGCTTAACGGCACCGGCAACCTGCCCGTCCGGAAAATTCTGGATATGTCCGGGGTGAAGAACGTCACCATTGTTCCCGAGCAGGAGAAGCCCGACGGAACCTTCCGCACCTGCCCCTTCCCCAATCCGGAGATCCCGGAGGCCCTGGCCCTGGGCCTGGAGCTCTGCGGCAAGGAGCATCCTGATCTGCTGCTGGCTACGGATCCGGACTGCGACCGGGTCGGCATCGCCGTGCCGGATCCCCAGGGGAACTATGTGCTCATCACCGGCAACGAGGTGGGCGCTCTGCTGATGGAGTACATCTGCAAACAGCGCGTCGCCGCGGGAACCATGCCGAAAAATCCCATTGCCGTTAAGACCATTGTCACCACCGAGCTGGCGGCCAAAATCGCCGAAAGCTACGGCGTGCAGGTGATTAACGTGCTCACCGGCTTCAAGTTCATCGGCGAGCAGATTCTGTATCTTGAGCAGAAGGGCGAGGAGGATCGGTACATCTTCGGCTTTGAGGAGAGCTACGGCTATCTGGCGGGCACCTATGTGCGGGATAAGGACGCGGTGGTGGCCTCCATGCTGATTTGCGAGATGGCGGCTCACTATAAGCTGGAGGGCGTGACCATCCTGGAGGCCCTGAACCGGATCTACGCCCAGTACGGCATTTATGTCCATCAGCAGCAGAGCTTTACCTGCGAGGGCGCTTCGGGTATGGAGCATATGAAAGAGATCATGAACGGCCTGCGGAGCAACCCGCCCAAGACCCTGGGCGGCGCAGAGGTTATGGTGTTCAGCGATTATCTGGCCCAGAAGTCCGTGAACTGCGCCACCAATCAGGTGACTGCCATCGAGCTGCCTCAGTCCGACGTGGTAGCCTTCGAGCTGTCTGACGGTGGAAGCGTCGTCCTCCGTCCCTCCGGCACCGAGCCGAAGATCAAGGCTTACTATACCGGCACCGGCAAAACCCGTGAGGAAGTCCTCTCCGGTTTGGAGATTCTGAAAGCCGATTTCCAGAAAACCATTGGCTTCTGAGGCAGTGAGCTGAGCGGGGAAGGAAAAATTATCAGAAAATATGCGGGGCGCTCTCATTTGAGACTGCCCCGCATGTTTTCTGACAGGGAGTACACCGCCCTGACGATATCAAAATGAAATGAAGGAGACAAACCTATGCAGGCAGTCATAGAAACACTGTTTGACGCAGCCTATCTGATTACGGTCATTGCCGTTGGCGTCCTGATGATTCGGAAAAGCGGAGGGGAGCGCCAATTCCGGCTCTTCGGCTGTATGGCGGTGGTGCTGGGAGCAGGTGATGCGTTCCATTTGGTGCCCCGTGCGCTGGCCCTGTGTACCACCGGGCTGGAGAACTATACCATTCCCCTGGGACTGGGCAAGTGGATCACCTCTGTCACAATGACGGTTTTCTATGTGCTTTTGTACTATGTCTGGCGGCAGAGATACCGTATTACCGGCCGAAAGGAGCTTACCGCCGGGGTTTACATTCTGTCCGGCCTGCGGGTTCTTTTGTGCATGATGCCGCAGAATCGGTGGCTCCAGGCTGACGCGCCCCTCTCCTGGGGCATTTACCGCAACATCCCCTTCGCGCTGCTGGGGCTGCTGGTGATTGTGCTGTTCTATTGCAGCACAAAAGCCTATGGGGATCGGGCCTTCCGCTGGATGTGGCTGACCATCGTCCTGAGCTTTGGCTTTTATATTCCGGTGGTGCTGTGGGCGGATGTGTTTCCCCTGATCGGGATGCTGATGATCCCCAAGACCTGCGCTTATGTATGGACCGTGCTGATTGGATACTTGGCCATGAAAAAGGAACTTGACCAAGGGAGGAACTAATATGAAACGCTATATCAATACCGCGCTGCTGTATGCTGTTCTCGCCATGGCGGGCGGCGTATTTTACCGGGAGTTCACCAAGTTCAGCGGCTTCACCGCGCAGACCGCGCTTTCCGTGGTACATACCCACTACTTCCTGCTGGGAATGGTGTTTTTCCTGCTGCTTCTTTTGCTGGAGAAAAATTTCTCCTTTACCGGGGCAAAAACCGGACGAATACTGGCCGTCTATCATGCCGGTCTGAATCTGACGGGCGCAATGCTTGTGGCGCGGGGCGTTCTTCAGGTGCTGGAAACCCCTCTGAGCGCTCCAATAAGCGCGGCAATCTCCGGCACTGCGGGAATTGGACATACGTTGCTGGGGATCAGCCTGGTGCTTCTGCTGGCGCAGATCAGGCGCAGCGTCACAGCGCCGCAGAGCCGGTAGGCGCATTTTGTCCAAATGCAAAATGCAGCCGGAAATCGGCAATATACCCGCAGTATCCCGGCCTTTCGTGGGGCTTTCCCCTGTTTTCAACAGTATCTTCAACGACGCCTGGAGGAAGGAATGCCCCATAAAATCAAGGTTTTTAACATTTTCAACTGAGTTTTCAACAAGAAATGCCCTCTCTGGGGAATATCCTTCCACAGACTTGGGGAAAATTCGCTGTCCGGCACTACAGCTTGTATATTCTCTTTTCCTCCTGTCCAGACTGAATAGGAAGGGAGGCGGCTCCATGATCAAGGGCGTCAGCAAGCAAATCGTGGAAATCAACTATACCCAGGACGATTATGTGGAAAAGGCCATTCTCATCATCAATCCCCAGAAAAGCAAGCTCTCCAGGGAGCTGCTGACCCAGAAGGCCGGAGATTATATGGAAACCCTCCTGCCGGACGTCCAGCCCCACAGAAAGAGATTCCGCCTCCTTGCAGCGGCAGCAATCTGCGGCCTTCTCCTCATTCTTGCAGCCGCTGTACTCACAGCGGCACTGCTGATTTAGAGGCTGTATTTGCTAAGAGGGGAAGACCTCGAGGGCGCTGCCCAAGGGTCAAGGCCGCAGGCCTTGACCCTGCGAGCCTCCTGCCAAGGGGACGGGTCCCCTTGGATTCCCATCTTTTTGAGGTTATGGGGGCAGGATTTCGGTTCCTGCCTCGCTGATACTTTCCACAGGGACGATCGCCCGCCTACCCATTTTTTCGTAAAGAAAAAATTCATCCCTACAGGCGACGCAGAAAGTCCCGAGCGTGTTGTGCTGCGCACATACTCTCTGCGGCACAGGAAGTATCCTGCACGCAGGAGAAAGCTTTTTTCTTTACGAAAAAAGCGTACTGCGGGAATCAGACTGCTTGTGTGGCAGAAAGCCGGAAGTCTGTACAGACCTGACCCCCACCCCTTTTCCGCCCTTAAAAAGCCATTAAAAAAGATGGGATTCCAAAGGGACGCGTCCCTTTGGCAGGAGCGCGAGGGCAGAGCCCTCGCGGCCTTCCCGCTGTGAGTACAGGGCACACTCACACAGCCGGGCGCTTGGGGGCTGAGCGGCTGCGGGGGAGCAAACAGATTACATTCTGACGGGGAGCAGCCTTTCGGCGGGCTCTCTTTTTCCATTTCTCGATTCCCCATTCTACAGGGAGGCTGACAGCCAGTACCAGCATCATGATCCCAATCAACAGCTGCTCGTCCATTGTCTTCCGTCCTTTCCCAAGAGAATAATTAAAACGCACGTTCGGAACGAATGTTTAACTGTATTATAGAACGGATGTTTAGAAAATGCAACCCCTTTTTCAAAATTTTTTTCAATTTTCTTTGAAAGGGGCTTTTGACGGCTTCCGATGGGGGATATTTTTTCTTGATCTGATGTTCCGTCTATGGTATACTTTTTCCGAAATAAAATACGCGTCCTGAAGCCGCAAGGGCTCCAGGATTAAAAGAAGAGGGGACTGCAAATGGCAAATACAATCAATGCCTGCATTGTGGGCTGGGGCAACGTGGGCAAAGCCGTGCTGGAGGCGCTTCGTGCCTCTGAGGATTTCCGCTTGTGCGGATTGATCCGGCGGAGCGTGCCGGATCAGCTCCCGCCGGAGCTGTCCGGCGTGGAGGTGGCGTCGGAAGTAAGCCGGCTTTCTCAGCGGCCGGACGTGGCAATCCTCTGCACGCCCTCCCGGAGCGTGCCGGAGGTGGCTCCCTTGTATCTTTCCCAGGGAATCAACACCGTGGACAGCTACGATATCCACACCACTATCTACGAGGTCCGGCAGAAGCTGGAGCAGGCCGCCAAAGCGGGAAATGCCGCGGCCATCCTCTCCGCCGGATGGGATCCGGGCTCGGATTCCGTCGTCCGGGCCTTGATGCAGTCCTGCGCCCCGGAGGGAATCACCTATACCAATTTCGGACCAGGCATGAGCATGGGGCACACGGTAGCGGTTAAGGCAGTGGAGGGGGTGCGCGCGGCTCTCTCCATGACCATCCCCCTGGGGACGGGAATCCACCGCCGGATGGTTTATGTGGAGCTGGAGCCGGGCGCTGACTATCAGGAGGTAGCCGGCCGCATTAAGGCGGATCCCTACTTTGTCCATGACGAAACCCATGTAATCGCCGTTGAGGACGTGAACGCCCTGATTGATATGGGCCATGGGGTTGAAATGACCCGGAAGGGCGTGTCCGGCGCCGCCCATAACCAGCGGCTCAGCTTCTTTATGAGCATTAACAATCCGGCGCTGACTGCCCAAAACCTGGTGAACGCGGCCCGTGCTTCCATGAAACAGGCACCCGGCGCGTACACGATGATTGAAATCCCTGTCATCGACCTTCTTCCCGGTGATCGCGAGACACTCATCCGCCAGCTGGTGTAGCGCCCCCAATACGCCCATGGGAGCCCCTGCAGGATTGGTTGTTCTTACAGCATCGCAGCAGAGCAGAAGGCCCGAATTACCTATGACAACATTCTCCGCCTGGTGGATGATCCGGATATCCGGAATCCCATCAAGTTCCTGCGGGAACGGGAGATTGTCCACTTCCAGAGATTCGGCGAGGGACTCCGGCTGGAGCAGGAGCAGCTGGACTCCCGGAACTTCTACGCCTTTAATCCTGAGTTCGACAGACGCTCCAAGTAAACCGCCAGGGGCACCATCACAAAATATTTTTGATTTTGTCATGGGCTTTTAACAAAACCGTAACACCATAAACGGGGACGGATGATATACTAAAACCATACTTTTAGTGCAAGCATAAAAGTATATTTTCACCCCTCCTCAATGAATACCTATTGAAACGCGGAAAAGCCGGGACGCAGGTCCCGGCTTTTCCGTGTCTTTTTGGCAAAAGGATTGATTTCCCATCGGAGCTATAGTATAATGTCAGCGAATATAAGCGGCGGCCCCATGGACGCCTGCCGCGAAAGGACGGAACAGGATGGGAAAAGCATTTGTCATCGGAATCGCAGGCGGAAGCGCCAGCGGAAAATCCACCCTTGCTGAAAAACTCAAGGAGGCGCTCCCTAGCCTGGAGCTCTGCCTCATGCATATGGACAGCTACTTCAAGCCTGCGGAAGAGCGGGCTATGATTGAAGCCCCGGTCACCGGAATCCCCTACCGGGACGATAACCATCCCTCCTCCTTCCATCTGGCGGAGCTGAGGCAGGATCTGACCGAAGCGATCGGGAACGGGCAGTATCAGGTGATCCTCGTGGAGGGCCTTCTGACCCTGTGGGATAAGGAAATCCTGGAGCTGCTAGATCTCCGGCTCTTTGTGGAGTGCCGCCCGGATGAGCGGATTGTCCGGCGGCTGCGGCGGAATATGCAGCGGGGGCTCTCCTTTGATGAGATCGCAGATGTCTATCTGGATCTGGTGCGCTACCGGCATGACGAGTATGTGGAACCCAGCAAATGGCAGGCCGATTTGATCATAAACGGCTCCAATCCCTCCGAGCGCGCCTTGGAGCTTGTCACCAGCTACGTCAAAGCCTCCCTCTGAGAGCCTATTCAAAATCTCTGGGCACAGCGCCTGAAAGGAAAGACGATGAGAGGCAGAAAAGAGAGCGGCGTTCTGGAGAGCCTGCGTTTTGCCTTCCGGAGAACGCTTGCCTATGACAAAGGGATTTTTGCCTGCGCACTGCTGCCCGTTCCCTTCCGGGTGCTGAATCGCTTGGCGGATGTATACCTGATTGCGCTGATCGTGGACGCTGTCACCAGGGAGGCGGAGGGACGGCTGATAGCCGTTATTCTGGCGCTTGCCCTCTGTAAGCTGGCGGCGGGGCTGGTTATGCGCTTTGCCGACTGGCAGCTCTCTGCCCGGAACTACCGATCCAAAATGAAATTCCTTTCCCGGTTTGCCGCAGGGTATATGCAGTCGGAGTTTACCGCCATCGAATCCATCGCCGGAAAGGATCTGGCCCAGCGGGCCAGAAACGCCATGACCGGCATTGACTATCGGGACAAATCCCCTGTGGAGCGGGTGTTTGTACAGTGCGCCGAGCTGGCGGGAGACTTCTGCGGCCTCTCTGTCTATGCCGGCATCATCGCTGTGCTGAATCCTCTGATCCTTCTGCTGCTGCTCATCACCTCCGGGGTTAGCTATCTCCTCCAAAGGGCGCTGGTAGACTACGACCAAAAGGACAAGCGCCGCTATATCCCCCTGGAACGGCGGCTCTGGTATCTCATCAAGGAGCTCCGGGAACTGAGCGCCGCTAAGGATATCTGCCTCTACCACCTGATGGACTGGCTCCGGGAGCTCTTCGGCAGCACCCTGGCGGAACGGATGAAGCTCCACAACCGGCGGAGCAGATACCAATACGCCTTTCTGGTGGTAATCAACCTGCTCAATACCGGTTTTACCGGTTTTATCTATTACTATCTCATACAGCAGTACCTCTCCGCCGGAATTGACATCTCCCAGTTTCTGCTGTACTTCGGCCTGATCACCGGCTTCAGCGCCTGGCTGATGTCCATTGCGGACGGGCTGGAGGGGCTCCGCGGCACCCTGCTGGGCATTGAGGACATCCGCCGGTTCCATCAGCTGCCCAGCCGGACAGCCGTGCCTCCGTCTCCCGCCCCGGCGGAGCCGGAGGCTGCCATCCGGCTGGAGGACGTGACCTTCGGCTATCAGCCGGAGCAGCCTGTGATCTCCCATATGAATCTGACCATTGCGCCGGGGGAGAAGGTGGCCCTGGTCGGACTGAACGGTGCGGGCAAAACCACTCTGGTGAAGCTGCTGTGCGGCCTGTACGCCCCCCAGTCAGGGCGCATCCTCCTGCACGGGCGGGATCTGCGCTCCTTTGGGGCAGAGGAGCTGGCGGAACGTTTTGCGGTTGTGTTTCAGGATATCCACCTGCTCCCCGCCACCATTGAGCGGAACATCACCCTCTCGGATCGGGCGGATCCCCTCCGGCTCCGGGAGGTGCTGGCTCTTTCCGGCCTGGAGGAGCGGATTGCGTCCCTGCCTGGCCGGGAGCAGACCCTCCTGGTAAAAAGCGTCCTGGAGGATGCCATTGACCTTTCCGGCGGGGAGGAGCAGAAGCTGGCCCTGGCCCGGGCGCTGTACAAGGGCGGGGATATTTTCATTCTGGACGAGCCCACCGCCAAGCTGGATCCCATTGCTGAAAACGAGCTGTACCAGAAATACAGCGCCTTGACAGAGGGAAAAGCCTCTTTGTTCATCTCTCACCGGCTTTCCTCCACCCGCTTCTGTGATCGGATCCTCTACCTGGAGCAGGGGACTGTCCGGGAGTCCGGCACCCATGAACAGCTTCTCCAGCTGGGCGGCGCTTACGCCCGCCTGTTCGAGACGCAAAGCCGCTACTACAAGTCAGGCGGCATGGCGATGTAGTTACTGCGGAAAGACAGACCTCGAGGGCTCTGCCCTCGAGTCCCCTTGGATTCCCATCTTTTTGGGGGAGGGGGTGGGGACGGGCGCTTGCGCCCGTCCCCCTACCTCGCTGGTACTCCCTGTCTCGCTGATACTTCCCGCAGAAATGATCGCCCGCCTACCCATTTTTTCGTAAAGAAAAAATTCAGCTCTACGAGCGGGGCAGGGGTTGCGACGCAGAAAGTCCCGAGCGTGCTCTGTGCAGGAACCCCTGTGCGGCGCAGAAAGTGTCCCGCACCCGGGAGGGAGCTTTTTTCTTTACGAAAAAAGCGTACTGCGGGAATCAGACTCTCTGCGTGGCAGGGAGAGGGAAGTCTGTACAGACTTGACCCCCACCCCCTTTCGCCCTTAAAAAGCCCTTAAAAATTACGGGTTCCAAGGGGATTTAGATCCCCGATGCGCCGCCAGCGGCGCACCGCAGAATTCGGCGAAGCCGAATTCCTAGGTGCGTCGTGAAACGACGCACCGCAGAGCCTGATAGGAATATGCAAAAGGGAGGGAAGCCTGTGAAGGGGTTCCGGGAAGAATGCCTGCTGATTCTGCGGGGAGTGGGGGTGCTGCACCGGCTTTCCCCCTGGAATCTGCTGGCGAAGTGCGTCCGGAGCGTCTGCAACGCTGCGCAGCCCTTTGTCAGCCTGTATCTCTCCGCAGCTGTGATTGATGCTTTGGCAGCTTCCGCTCCCCGGAAAACGGTTTTCCTGCTGGCGGGGGCCGCGCTGGCTTCCAATCTCTTCCTGGTGCTCCTCAGCAAGGCAATGGACACTGTCAATTACCGGAAATGGAATCAGTTCTACCTGCGCTACAACTTCTCCATTGGAGAGCGGGCCCAAGAGCTGCCCTACGATCGGATTGAGGACGTGGGCACCCACCTGATGATCAAAAATATCGACGACGCCATGAAAATCGGAAACTACGGCCTAATCAAGCTTCACAGCCGGATCCCGCTTCTGATGGAGCATTTCCTGCGGGTCTGCTTTGCTCTGGGCTTCATCCTTTCCGCCATCCTTCAGAAGGCGGCGGAGCCGCAGACCCCGCTTCAGCGCTGCGCCAACTCCTGGTGGGCGGACGGCCTGCTGATTCTGCTGATCCTCCTTTCGGCGCTGGCCTGCATGTTTGCCAACAAGCGGATCGCCCTCCGCTCCTATGATCATTTGGGCCGGCTCTCCAAAAGCAACCGGATTTTCGATTACTACCTGAATCATTACCTGGACAGCCACAGGGCCGGAAAGGATATCCGCCTTTACCGTCAGGATCGGCTGATACTGGATGAGATCGAGCAGGTCAGCCGCCGCAGCACCCGCATTGTGGATCATATGAATAAAGGCATCTTTCAGAATTCCTGTTGGATTTTGATAACCAATTTCCTCCTGTTGTTTTATATTTACCTCTATATCGGGCTGAAATCCATGACCGGCGTGTTTCCGGCAGGGGGGATCGTGAAGTACAGCGGGGGCGTGCTCCAGTTCGCCAGCGCCTTCTCCGAGATGATGGACGCCTTCTCTCAGCTGCGGGCGAACACCCCCTATCTGCGGAATTACTTCCAGTTTTTGGATCTTCCCTCCGCGGGTCAGAAAAGCGGCCGCCGGCAGGCTCCCTCCGGGGGGAGCTGCCGGATTGAGGTGCGGCATGTTTCCTTTTGCTATCCAGGCAGGGAGGAGTATGTGCTCCAGGATGTGAGCTTTACCCTTGAGCCGGGGGAAAAGACCGCCATTGTGGGCAGAAACGGCAGCGGCAAAACCACCATGATCAAGCTGCTCTGCCGGCTGTACGATCCTACGGAAGGGGAGATCCTCTGCAACGGCGTGGATATCCGGGAATACGACGTCCGCGCCTACCGCGCTCTGCTGGGTGTTGTGTTCCAGGATTTCAGATTGTTCTCCTTTACACTGGGCCAGAATGTGGCCGCTTCCGTGGAGGTGGATCGGGAAAAGGCGGAGGCCTGCCTGGTGAAAGCCGGGCTGGGCGACTGGCTCCGCAGGGAGAAGCGGGGGCTGGACACCTGGCTTCGGAAGGATTTTGATGAGAACGGCGTGGAGATATCAGGCGGGGAGGCTCAGAAAGCCGCCCTGGCCCGGGCGCTCTACAAGAACGCGCCGCTGATCATCCTGGACGAGCCAACCGCCGCCCTGGATCCCATCGCAGAGGCGGAGATCTACGAAAAGTTTAGTGAGATTGTAGGCGGGAGAACCTCTGTCTTTATATCCCACCGGCTGTCCAGCTGCCGCTTCTGCGACCGGATTCTGGTCTTTGCGGATCATACCCTCTCCCAGTACGGAAGCCATGAAGAGCTGCTGGCAGAGCGGAACGGCTGTTACGCCGCCCTCTGGAACGCACAGGCGCAGTATTATGGGTAAGAGCGAGACGCCGCACACCGGTGTGTATATAAATGCATAAAACTACAATATGTATAAAATCTGAAAGGATGTTGGCAAATGGAAACAGTAGTAGAACGCTTTCTTCGCTATGCGGCTGTTGACACGGAGTCTCTGGCGGATCAGGAGCAGGTTCCCAGCACGGAGAAGCAGAAGGATCTGGCCCGGCTTCTGGCCCGGGAGCTGACGGAGCTGGGTGCGTCCGGCGTCCGTACAGATGATCACGGCTATGTCTATGCCTCTATTCCTGCCTCCGCCGGTTGTGAAAACGCGCCCAGGCTGGGGCTGATTGCCCACATGGACACCTCTCCGGCAGTCTCCGGGAAAAATGTAAAGCCCCATGTGGAGCGGGACTATCAGGGCGGAGACATCCTGCTGAATCCAGCGGAGGGGATTGCCCTCTCTCCAAAGGAGTACCCCTCCCTCTTGGATTATGTGGGGCAGGATCTGATTGTGACAGACGGAACCACTCTGCTGGGCGCGGACGACAAGGCAGGCGTTGCGGAGATCATGACCGCCGCCGATCATCTGCTCCGGGACAGCAGTCTCCCTCATGGGGAGATAAAAATCGCCTTCACCCCGGATGAAGAGGTAGGCCGGGGCGTGGACTGCTTTGACCTGGAGGGCTTTGGAGCGGATTTTGCCTACACGGTGGACGGCGGCGCTCTGGGGGAGCTGGAGTATGAGAACTTCAATGCCGCAACCCTGAAGCTGAAGCTCCATGGCAGGAGCATTCATCCCGGCGGGGCCAAGGGCCAGATGGTGAACGCCCTTCATTTGGCCATGGAGTTCCAGTCCATGCTGCCGCCTTTTGAGCGTCCGGAATTCACGGAGGGCTACGAGGGCTTCTTCCATCTGGATGAGCTTCACGGCACTGTGGAGGAGGCGCTGGCGGTATATATCATCCGGGATCACGATCGGGCCAGGTTCGAGGAGAAAAAGGAGCGGGTGCGGAAAATCTGCGCCTATCTGAATGAGAAGTATGGCGCTCTCCGATTCGATCCGGAGCTGACGGACAGCTATTACAACATGCGCGGGCAGGTAGAGCCCCATATGCATCTGATTGAGAATGCCCGTGCGGCCATGGAGCATCTGGGAATCCGTCCGCTGATCCAGCCAATCCGGGGCGGCACGGACGGATGCCGCCTGTCCTACATGGGGCTTCCCTGCCCCAATCTCTGCACAGGCGGCCATAATTTCCACGGACGCTTTGAGTATATCCCGGTCCAGTCCATGGAGAAGGTTACCCGCCTCCTTCTGGAACTCGCCGCCCGCTACAGCACCCCTTCGGCGGAGTGAACGCTTGAAGGGCAAGACCTCGAGGGCAGAGCCCTCGAGGTCTTTCACCCATCCCACTCCCGGAGCAGGGGCTGCGGCGGAGCGGAAGGGAAGGCGGGCCAGGCGGCGGGGCCTTCCTCCGGCTGGAACTCGGTCATGTAGGGCCAGAACCGCATGGGCATATGGGTTCGGCGGCAGACGGGATTCTCCCGGGCTTCAATTCCGATGGCGTCGTAATACCCTTTCCAGAGGCGGCGGTAAAACCGCTCGTCCTCCCGGGCGCCGGGCAGGGCAATTTCCTCCGCCTGGATCAGCGCCGCCTGATAAGGCTGATAGACCAGCGCCAGCCCATGGGTGCGATCATGGATAAGAAACCGCTCCTCCGAATAGCGGCGGCAGAAATGCTCCGACATCAGCGGCAGTATATAGTGCTTCGGCCCGATTACCGACGCCAGCCCGCCCTCATACTGGGAGAACCGCAGGAATTCCAGCTGGAGATGCGCTTCGTTTCCCACAGCCCGAACCATATGCTGCACCTGGGACACCGCTTCCTCCCCAAGCATATGCACTACTTCTCCTCCATACTTGTAGCCCATGGCGATCAGCCGCCAGATGGCAAGCTCCTTGCCCTCCAGGCCGTACAGAAACGCCCGGCTGACCAGATACGCCATCTCTTTGCCCAGGCGCTCCACGGACCGCCAGACCCGCTGGGCATGGGCGGCATCGGAGCAAATCTGCCGGATGGGGAACAGAGTGGCCTCTCCCTGACCTTCCGGACGGATATCCATAGGACGCTCCCGCCGGGTATAGCTCTCAAAGACACAGCAGAGCAGCCCGTCAAAGCTCCCGTCATATTCGTAAATCAGATTTGTCCGGTCAGGCATTTTTTCACATCCTCTCCGGTGACTGCCTCCGGCTGGAACAGGGAAAGCTGCTCCGGACGGTTTTGCGGGAGAAAGCTGGCGCTCCGCTCCGATACCAGGGCGTTGAGCACGCCTGACTCGGTGATTTTCAGCCCCTCCGCCATCCGTCCGCCGCAGGTGATGAAATATTGGGCGCGCTTCAGCACAACCCCGATCTTTTTCAGCCCGGCGAAATCCAGACTGCTGACCCGGCGGGCTTCCCAGATTCGCTTGGCGCTTTTCACGCCGATTCCCGGCACCCGCAGAAGCATATCGTAAGGAGCCGTGTTGATTTCCACCGGAAACTGTTCCATGTGGTTCACAGCCCAGTTGCACTTGGGATCCAGCACCGGGTTGAAGTCCGGGTGCGCCTCGTCCAGCAGCTCGGAGGCGTCAAAGCCATAGAACCGGAGGAGCCAATCCGCCTGATAGAGCCTGTGCTCCCGCAGAAGGGGCGGCTTTGTGGTAAGGGCGGGAAGCAGCCGATCGCTGACAATTGGAGTATACGCGGAGAAAAAGACCCGCTTGAGCTTGTATTTCCGGTAAAGAGACTGGGTCAGGTTCAAAATCTGGTAGTCTGTGTCCGGGGTAGCGCCTACGATCATCTGGGTGCTCTGTCCCGCCGGGGCAAAGGCCGGCGCGTGGCGGTAGCGCACCAGATCGGAGCTGTTTTCCCGGATGCCGCTGCGGATGAATCCCATGGGCCGGAGAATGTCGGTCTTGGACTTGTCCGGAGCCAGCAGGGCCAGGCTGCTTTGGGAGGGGAGCTCAATATTAACGCTCATCCGATCCGCCAGATATCCGATCTTCCTGAGGAGAGCGTCATCCGCTCCGGGAATCGCCTTGGCGTGGATGTATCCCCGAAAGCGGTATTCGTTCCGCAGCAGCTCAAGGGTGCGGATCATCAGCTCGCAGGTGTAGTCCGGGGTTTTGACAACGCCGGAGCTGAGAAAGAGCCCTTCGATATAGTTGCGGCGATAAAACTGGATGGTGAGATCCGCCAGCTCCCTTGGATCAAAGGTGGCTCTAGGGGTATCGTTGGAGCGGCGGTTGACGCAGTATTTGCAGTCATAAACGCAGGCGTTGGACTGGAGCACCTTCAGCAGAGAAATGCAGCGTCCGTCAGCGGCGAAGCTGTGACAGATGCCGCAGGAGACTGCGCTGCCGATTCCGCCGGGGCCGCCTTCCCGATCCACGCCGCTGGAGGTACAAGCCACATCATACTTCGCCGCATCCGCCAGGATACGGAGCTTATCCAGCAGTTCCATTACACACGCCTCCTAAACAACTGTTTGCTTCCATTATAGAACTTTTGTTCCAAATGTCAAGGCCTTTGTTTGCTTTTGGAGGGTGTATGCGTAAAAGGGGAAGACCTCGAGAGCCCTGTTCTCGAGTCACCGCAGTGCGTTGTTTCACAACGCACTTATAGCAATCTTCAAAAGTAGCAGCATTTCAATACGCCACAGAAACCCATATATCAAAGCTTTCTGCGGCTTGCAGAGGAAGCTATTTTTGAAGATTGCTATAGGAATTCGGCTTCGCCGAATTCTGAGATGCGCCGCTAGCGGCGCATCGGGGACGCGTCCCCTTGGATTCCCATCTTTTGGGGGTTATGGGGTGGGGACGGGCGCTTGCGCCCGTCCCCCTGCCTCGCTGATACTTCCTTCGTGGACGATCGCCCGCCTACCCATTTTTTCGTAAAGAAAAAATTCAGCCCCACAGGCGGCGCAGAAGGTGCGACGCAGAAAGTTTCGAGCGGGTTCTGCCACGTACATACTCTCTGCAAGGAGGGGCTTGGCGACACGCTCGGAATCCCCCTGCCATCCGCTTCGCTCCTGGCCCTCCCCCGCCGCTTCGTCAGAAGCGGAATACAAGGGGGCAAGAGGTTTCTGCGCCGCACAGAGTTTGCACAGGAATCCCCGTGCGGCGCGGAAAGTGTCCTGCACGCAGGGTGGAGCTTTTTTCTTTACGAAAAAAGCGTCCTGCGGGAATCAGACTCTCTGCGTGGCAGGAGCAAGGAAGTCTGTACAGACTTGACCCCCAACCCCTTCCGCCCTTCAACAGCCCTTAAAAAATTACGGGTTCCAAGGGGATTTAATCCCCTTGGCGAGAGCGCGAGAGCAGAGCTCTCGCGGCCTTTCCCTCCGTACAGCTTGTATTTTTTGAGTGAATTTGCTATACTGGCTGTGGATTGCGATAAGGGAGGAAATATGGATGCCGATACGGATACCGGAGGCGCTGCCGGCACGGGCGGTGCTGGAGCAGGAGAACATCTTTGTCATGAACGAGGAGCGGGCGGAGCATCAGGACATCCGGCCTCTGAGAATTGCGATTCTCAATTTGATGCCCAAAAAGCTGGAGACGGAGGCGCAGCTGCTTCGGCTGCTGGGGAACACCTCCCTTCAGGTGGACGTGGAGCTCCTGCAGACCGCCACCCATACCGGCACCCACGTGAGCCGGGAGCATCTGCTGAAATTCTATAAAACCTTCGGCGATGTGCAGGAGCAGCGGTTTGACGGCCTGATCATCACCGGCGCCCCCATTGAGCATCTGACCTTTGAGGACGTGGACTACTGGGAAGAGCTCTGCGCCATTATGGAGTGGTCCAAAACACATGTGTTTTCCACCCTGCATATCTGCTGGGGCGCTCAAGCGGGACTTTACTACCATTATGGCGTCCGGAAAGAGCCTCTGCCTGAGAAGCTCTTTGGGATCTTCCGGCACCAGGTGGAGAGTCCGGCCCATCAGCTGATGCGGGGCTTTGATGAGTTCTATTACGCGCCCCATTCCCGTCATACTGCTTCCATAGAACAGGAGATTCTGGCCTGCGGAGCGCTGAGAGTGCTTTCCCGATCCCCGGAGGCAGGAGCAAATATCATCGCTGCGGAGAACGGCAGACAGTTCTTTGTCACCAGCCACTCCGAGTACGATCGGGATACTCTTCGGGAGGAATACCTCCGTGACCAGTCCAGGGGACTGCCCATAGCTCCCCCGAAGAACTATTTTCCCGGAGACGATCCCACGGCCCGGCCGCCCTTTATCTGGCGGGGCCATGCGCATCTGCTGTTCAGCAACTGGCTTAATTATTTCGTCTATCAGCAGACCCCTTATGAGCTGAACCGCCCCGAGCCTTTCTCCAACCTCAATTGAAAGCGGGCGGCTGCATTTTATCCCGAAAGGAAGCTTCATTATGAAAGCAATCTCCTTCTCTCCCTGGCAGGTAATGGGCACGCTTCCCTGGCAGCCGGACTTTTCCCGGCACATTCAGGAGGGCGCCCTGCTTCCCGGGCTGACCGGCTGGATCCCCGCCCAGGTGCCCGGCTGCGTCTATCAGGATCTCCACCGGGCGGGCTGGATCCCGGATCCCTACTATGGGGAGAACAGTCTGGCCTGCGAATGGGTCGCCAACCGCTGGTGGGTCTACCGCACCACCTTTACCCTGGATCCGGAGGATCTGGAGGATACCCTGTTCCTGCGCTTCGAGGGAATCGACTATCAGGCGCAGATCTATCTCAACGGCCAGAAAATCGGCGCTCATGAGGGGATGTACCACCCCTTTGAGACAGTGGTGAATCAGTGGGTGAAGCCTGGGGAGGAGAACGTGCTGGTCTGCGTGCTGGAGCACGCTCCCTTTGCGGATCCCCAGCCTGGCTACACCTCCAAAACCCGGTATTTGAAAGCGCGCTTCAATTACAAGTGGGATTTCGCGGTGCGGCTGGTCAGCCTGGGCCTGTACGGCCCCGTCACGCTCACCCGCCACGGGCTGGCCCGGATTGTACATACCTTTGTCCGCCCGGTGAAAAAGCCGGAAGGCTGGCAGCTGGAGATCGAGGCGGAGCTGGATGTCCGGCGGGAGGGCACTGCCTGGATGGGACTGGAGCTGCGGGATCCGGAAGGGAAGCTGCTTCAGACAGTAGAGGCGGAGCTTCATCTAAAAGAAGGCTCCCGAACCTGGAGGGCAGGTCTGTCGGTGGACAATCCCCGGCTCTGGTGGCCCAACGGCTACGGGGAGCAGGCCCTTTACTCCCTCCGGCTCGCCCTCCGGGAAGGGGAGACGCTCTCCGATGAACGGGAGGAGCGGACCGGCTTCCGCACGTTGGAGTACCGCTGTGCGGACGGGCGGAAGGACGCCCTGCCCTATAATGTGGTGATCAATGGGAAGCGGATTTATCTGAAAGGCACCAACATGGTGCCTCTGGACTGCATGACCGGCGCGGTCACGCCGGAGGAGCTCCGGCGGAAGCTGGAGGCGGTGCGGGACGCCAACGTGAACTTCCTGCGGATCTGGGGCGGCGGACATCTGGAAGGGGAGGACTACTACCGCCTTTGCGATGAACTGGGGCTGATGGTGCTGCAGGAATTCCCCATGTCCAGCTCCGGCTGTGACGACGTGCCCTCCCGGAATCCGGCCTTCCTGGAGCTGCTTCACAGGGCGGCTGTCTATCATATGAAGCAGAAGCGCAGCCATGTCTGCCTGACCTTCTGGGACGGGGGCAACGAGCTCACCGACATCCGCTATCTTGGCCGCCCGGATCATGAGGGGCATCCGGCTACCTTTGAGGATTCCACCCTTGCCATGCTCCGGGGATTGGCGGAGAGCCTGTGCCCGGACGTGCAGATGCTGCCCTCCAGCGCCTCCGGCCCCAATGCCCTGCTGAATCCGGATACGCCCGGCCAGAATCACGATGTTCACGGCCCCTGGGGCTTTATGGGCGTGGAGGATCACTATGCCCTGTACAACCGCTCGGACAGCATTGTACACGGGGAATTCGGCTGCGGCGGAATGAGCAATTATGAAAGCGTCTGCCGGTTCACGCCGGAGAAGGATCGCCGGGTGGCGACCTCTGACGAGAATCGGGTCTGGGCCCATCACAGCGGCGGCTGGGACACCTATTCCTACCGGGAGCAGCTGCTGTTCGGGGATTTGCGGGAGATGCCCCTGCCCGATTACATTAAGATCAGTCAGTTTATCCAGGCGGAGGCTCTGCGCTATGCCCTGGAGGCCAACCGCCGCCGTCAGTGGCGGAATGTGGGGCAGATGACCTGGCAGTTCAACGAGCCCTGGCCCAATATGCAGTGCTCCAACGTGCTGGATTATTACGGCGGAAAGAAGCTGGCTTACTATGCCATTCAGGAGGCATACGGGCCGGTACTGGCGAGCCTGCGGTACGACAAGCTGTTCTATCAGCCCGGAGAGAAATTCCGGGCGGAGCTGCACATCCTCAGCGATCGCCCGGACGCGCTCTATCAGATTTCCTGGGAAATCGCCGCTGGGGAGACTCTGCTCGCCTCAGGAAAGGCGGAGGGGCTAGCTTGTGAGGACTGCTCCCAGAAAGCCGGGGATCTGGAGGCGCTTCTTCCGGAGGGAGCGGATCACTTCATCGTCCGGCTCCACACCCTCTGCGGCAGCTTCGACGGTCGCAAGGAGTACCTGTTCCTGATCCCTTCCCGCGTCTCCTCGGTAAAGCTCACCGAGCTGGAGGAGCGCCGGCTTGCTCTTTTCAGCCGGAAGCCGCCCGCCTCCGGCCCGGACGCCCCCCGCGCCAGCGTTCAGCCTGTGCTTGACTACGTGGATCGCTGGCTGGCGGGAGTTCAGCGTTAGTCTCTGCATGGCCGGAAGGGAAAGACCTCGAAGGGCGCTGTCCTCCGAGCCTCCCGCCAAGGGGAGCGCGAGACAGCGTCTCGCGGCCTTGCTGACTCCGGACATAATGAAGCCCCCCCGCCTGGCTGGCGGGGGGCCTTCATTATGTCCGGAGTCAGCAGTCCTCTTCCTTTTTGATTTTGAAAATCATTCTTAGGATCCCAGAGAGGAGCTTGGGGCTTTTGATAACGACGATTTTCATAAGGGGAAACCCATCCTTTCTGCCGCAAATCAATCAAATCCCTACGTCTTATTATACGTTCCCTGAAAAATAATGTGAAACACCCCCGTTCAGGCCCTTTGGCAGGAGTCTGCACGACAGGCCGTGAGCAGGTTGTCTGTCCTTCGATCACCTATGGATTTTAAACAGCTCTTGGCGGAAGCACGGGGACAAGCATATAAAATTTGTCCATGCAAACATAAAAAAATCCCATTATTGAGGAATAGATATAAAATTTTTTCTCAAAATTTTCATTTTTTCTACGGGAAACATAAAAAAAGTACAGTTTGCATATTTGTATAAAACAGAATAAATCCATTTTCAGCTTGTTCAAAAATTAGTAAAATATAAGCAACGAATTGAAAGAGGTGAGGCTCTTGACAAAACAGGCATCAGCAACCTCTCCGGAGCTGAAGGCTCTGGAACGTAAACGAAACCGGGAGCGGATCTGGAAACAGATCAAAAGTGATAGGCTCATTTATTTGCTGCTACTGCCGGTTTTGGCTTGGTACATAATCTTTGCTTATCTGCCGATGGGCGGACTTAGTCTTGCTTTCAAAACCTTTCGTTATGATACCGGGCTTTGGGGAAGCCCCTGGATCGGCTTTGAGCACTTCCTGAAGATGTTTAACAACGACGATTTCTGGAACGCCTTCAAGAACACTCTGATTTTCTCAGCTGGCAAGCTCTGCTTCCTGTTTCCCACCCCGGTTCTGCTGGCCATCATTCTCAACGAGCTGACCCATCCGAAAATCAAAAAAGTATTCCAGACAGTCTTTACTTTCCCGCACTTCATTACTTGGGTTGTTCTGGCCGGTATCCTCATCAATATGTTCAGCAGCAACGGTGTCATTAACGCTACTCTGGCCTCTGTAGGCATCAAATCCACCTTCTCGCCCCTGTCTACCTCCTCCATGTTCCGGCAGTTCATCTGGCTGTCGGCCCTCTGGAAGGAAATCGGCTGGGACTCCATCATCTATCTGGCGGCCTTCGCGGGAATTGACCCTGGACTTTATGAGGCGGCCAGTATCGACGGCGCAAACCGCTTCCAAAAGATGGTTCACATTTCCTGGCCTGGCATCCGGGGCACAGTGGTTATTATGTTCATCCTGGCGGTAGGCAGTGTCATGACCAATGGCGCCAGCTTCGACCAGGTGTTCAACCTCTACTCGGCTCCGGTCTACGACGTAGCGGATACTTTGGATACCTTCGTTTACCGTAGCTCCTTTGAGGTAGGTATGAACTTCGGCTTCACCACTGCGGTAGGCTTCCTGAAGTCGGTTATCAATGTGATTCTGATTACCACGACCAATAAGATTGTAACCAAAACCGGCGAAGCGGGCCTGTTCTAAGGGTCCCCCCAGAAAGGAAGGAATCCAAGTGGCGAACGAAAAGAAAGTCCATCATATGCATCGCATCACCCTTTTTGAAGGAATTGCGATTGTGTTCCTTGGTCTGCTGGGATTGGTTACCCTTTATCCCTTTTATTATGTGGTGATCGTCTCCTTCTCTAATCTGCAGGCCTTTGGCAGTCATGTGCCCTATATGCTGCCCTATGTATTCGATCTGGAAGGCTATCAGGTGGTTCTGGGGGATGACAGCTTCCTCCGTTCCTTCCTCAACTCCATCTTTGTCACTGTGGTTGGTACGGCGGTTAATATGTTCCTGTCCGTGTTTGGTGCCTATGCGCTTTCCAAAAAGCGGCTCATCGGCCGGGGGCTGATCCTTTCTGTCATCCTATTTACCATGCTGTTCAGTGGCGGCCTGATTCCCTTTTATCTGGTCGTCAGCGGCTTGGGACTGACCAACTCCATGTGGTCTATGATTCTCCCCACGGCTGTCAATACCTTTTACCTGATCATTATGAAGAACTATTTTGCCTCCCTTCCTCCTAGCCTGGAGGAGGCGGCCAAGATAGACGGGGCCCATGATCTGACTATTCTGTTCCAGATTATTCTTCCCATCTCTCTGCCCTTTGTGGCCACCTTCTTCCTGTTCTACGCGGTAGAGCGCTGGAACGAGTGGTGGAACGCCCTGCTTTTCATCAATGTGAAGGCAAAGCAGCCCCTTCAGATCTATATGCGTGATTTGCTGGTTACCTATAATGCACAGCTGGCCCAGCAGGCCCAGATGATGCTTAGCAAGGATCAGAAATCCAACTTCCAGGCCATTCAGATGGCTACAATTGTAGTATCCACCGTCCCGATTCTGTGCGTCTATCCCTTTATCCAGAAGCACTTTGTCCGGGGCGTCATGGTTGGCTCCATTAAGGAGTAATTCCTGTTCTGAATGAAGCGTCGGGGCGTCTTCACGCTCTGAGTTTCAGATAAATTGTCAGACGAAAATAGCGTGCAAAGGAGAAATGAATATGAAAGGCAAGCGCATTCTTCCGGTTCTGCTGAGTGTTGCCATGTTGGCCGGCGCATTGGCTGGATGTAACGGCGGCGATACCCCGGCTCCCTCCAGCAGCACCGGAGGAGATACTTCTTCCACCACTCCTACCTCCAGCACTCCTGCTGAGAGCACCCCTGCAGAGGAGCCCAAGGGCGATCCTACTGAGATTTCCGTGGCCTTTTGGGATGTTGAGACTGCCCTTTCCGGCGGCGAGGGCGACGCGATTCTGAAGTTCATCGAAGAGGGAGCCAACGTGAAGCTGACCCCTGTCAACACCACTTGGGATGACTATCGTCAGAAGATTCAGCTGTGGGCTTCCTCCAATCAGCTGCCCGATGTGTTCTCCATCGACGTAGTAGGTTCTTCCTTCTACTACAACTGGACCGAACAGGGCGTTGTTCTGCCTCTTCCCGATGATCTGTCCGCTTACCCCACCCTGAAGGCATACCTGGCCACCCCCGATATCGAGGCGCTCCGGAAGGATGACGGCAAGCTCTATGTTATCCCCCGTACCACCTGGGAGGACATCAAGCAGGGCGCTACCGAGCGTAAGTGCTACTACCGCTGGGATCTGGCTCAGCAGGTTGGCGTAACCAAGGAGCCCACTACTTATGATGAGTTCCGGGATATGATCCGCAAGATCATCGCCGCTGACCCCGAAGGCAAGACCATTGCTGGTATGACCACCTCTGTTACTCAGGTTCTGGACAGCTTCTTCATGCCTTATGCGGTTCCGCTGGGCATGGGCGACGGTTCCGGCTCTGACTTTAAGTGGATTGAGCAGGACGGCAAGCAGGTTCCCGCTTACTTTGCCGGTGATCTCCAGGCTGTGTTCCAGCTGGCCCGGGATATGTACCAGGAAGGCACCATTGAGCCCGACATCGCTCTGGCGAAGAACCAGCTCTCCAGAGACAAGTTTGCTCAGGGCAAATCCGCAGCTATTTTCCTGAACGCTACCGCTGAGGCGATGGCGCGCGAGTGGAATCAGACCAATCCCGACAAGAAGTTCGAGGATTGCGTTAAGATCCTTGGGCCGCTGGACAGCAAGACCGGCACCAAGACCTGCCCCGTGTTCAAGACCTACTGGTCCGAGTCCTATATTGCCTCCTCTGCTTCTGATAAGGTAGACGCTATCCTGAACCTCTACAACTTCCTGCTTGAAAACGACAAGACTGTCCGCTTCGGCTTCGAAGGCGAGGACTGGAAGGAAGAGAATGGCGCTATCATCCGTATGACTGAGAAGCTGAACGAGAAGTATCCGGCCACCGGCCTGGGTTCCCTGGCTCAGTATGCTAACTGGTACAATCTGGTTCTGACCGGCAACGAGGCTGTTGACGTTTACTATCAGATGGATATTGACTACTGGAACACCGTCAACTCTCAGTGCACCCTGCCCGACTACAACCCCCGCTACACCAACATCTCTACTCCTACCAAGAACGAGTTTGTTATCAAGCCTGCCGAGGATCTGCTGGTTGTTATGACTGGCACAGAGCCTGTGGAGAAGATGTACAACGATCTGATGGCCAGCTATGAGAAGGCCGGCCTGCAGAAGATGATCGAAGAGGTCAACGCAGCGATTCAGTAATCCTCCTGAAACAATCTCTGCATATCATTTGGAAAAGCAGTCCGGCCAACCGGCCGGGCTGCTTTTCAGCTTTCTAAAAATCCCCTCAAGAACTCTGCGGTGTCGAAGGGCAAGACCTCGAGGCTCTGCGATGCGCCGCCAGCGGCGCATCGGGAAGGGATTCCCCTCGGATTCCCATTATTTTTAAGGGCTTTTTAAGGGCGGAAAAGGGGTGGGGTTGAGTCTGTACAGACTTCTGGCTTCCTGCCACGCAGAGAGTTTGATTCCCGCAGTACGCTTTTTTCGTAAAGAAAAAAGCTCCCCCCTGCGTGCGGGATACTTCCTGCGCCGCCTATGGGGCTGAATTTTTTCTTTACGAAAAAATGGGTAGGCGGGCGATCGTCCCTGCGGGGAGTATCAGCGAGGCAGGAAGTAACAAGTCTGTACAGACTTGAACCCCCACCCCTCTACGCCCTTAAAATAATGGGAATCCAAGGGGAGCCAGCTCCCCTTGGCAGAGCGCGAGACAGCGTCTCGCGGCCTTGACCTTCCGATAACGCAGAGGGACCGTTGTACACATATGAAATGAATAGGAGAATCTATATGCGCGGTTACTGCACAGTCCATGAAGAATTTCTCTATCCGGATCAGGCGCTGGGTGCGCTGCCGGAGGAGATAAGCCTCCATATGGCCCGCAACGGACGGGAAGCGGTGCGGCTCCTGCTGGATGCAGAGGGCCGGGAACGGATTTCCATATCCGTTCAAAACGGAGAAGGCTTTGAGCTGGAAGGATTCCAGATGATCGATGTGGGCGTCAACTACAACGAGGTGGAAACCGAGGAACAGAACGGGATGTTCGTGATCACGGAAAAGGAGTACGAAAAACCCGCCTACTGCACCCGGAAAGCGCCCTTCCGGGTTTATGAGGCCCTCAAGCCCATCCAGGGGGAGCTGGAGGCAAAGGATGGGGTATTTGCCCTGTATCTGAACATTGCGCCCAAGCCGGACACGTCCGCCGGAACCTATGAGCTGACGCTGTCCGCCGGGGACTGTGTTCTGCGGCTGAAGCTGCGGGTCTACCAGGTGGAGATTCCGGAGGAGAGCCTTAGCGTTACCAACTGGTTTAACCTGGACAATATAGCTCTCTTTCATGGCCTGGAGATGGGGACGGAAGAGTATTATCAGATGGTGCGCCGGTACGCAAAGGCTATGCGCCGCACCCGGCAGACGCATTTCTTTATCTCCTTTGACCCCAGGAAAGCCCTGGTGGATCGGGAGAAGCTGCGGTTTGATTTTTCTTACCTGAAGCCTATCATTGAGATCTTTTTCAGCGAGGGCTTCCGTACCATGGAGTTCGGGAATTTCGGTGAGAAGCGGGAGTCTCTCTTCACGGATGAGATCAAGTGTGCCGCAGATCCCCAGGTGCCCCTTTCCTCCGACGAGGGGTATTATCTGACCCTGGCAATGGTGCAGGAGCTGGCCTCCTTCCTGGGGGAGAACGGTTGGCGGGACAAGACCATTTTCCACATCTGCGATGAGCCGGACGTGCATGTGACCGGGCCGGAGGTGCTGGAGAAGCGGAAGCAGCAGTATCTGCGGGTGGTGAGCATCCTGCGGCGGTATTTTCCGGGATGCCGCACCATTGAGGCGGTAAAGACTACCCACTTCAAGGGAGGTGTGGACATCTGGGTGCCCCTGACTGCCAACTATGAGGAATTCCGGGAGGAGTACGACCGGATGCGGGACCTGGGGGACGAGGTCTGGTGCTACGTCTGCTGTGTCCCCACGGGACATTATCTGAACCGGTTTTTGGATATAGAGCTGGTGAAATCCCGGCTGCTGTTCTGGGGCTGCTCCAGCTATCGGCTCAGCGGTTATCTCCACTGGGGCTTTAACTACTGGCCTCAGGAGAATTACGATCCTTTCAATGAGTCCAACACGCCCAACACGGCTTTTAACGGAATCTATCCTGCGGGAGACGCTTATATTGTTTATCCTGGGCCTGACGGCCCCTGGCTGGGGCAGCGTCTGGAGGCGCAGCGCCGGGGCGCGGAGGATTACGAGCTGCTGGAGCGTCTGCGGGTACTGGATCAGGCGGCTTATGAGGAGCTTCTGGGCCGGGCCTTCCAAAGCAACCGGGACTACGAGGGGAATCCGAAGGCCTTTGAGGAGCTCCGCAGGGAGCTGCTTGCCCTCCTGGAGCAAAAATCCTGAGCCCCGCATCAAGCTCCGCCCGGGACTTGTATCCTTGGGAGTCCCATCCTTGTCTGGCTTTGCAGCTGACTGACAGGTGCGTTAGGTGGAGTCTGTGGCTGTGATACCCGAGAGGGAAATTTTCTGAAAAATAGACCTTGGGAGCGAAGCTCCCAAGGTCTATTTTTGTATGAAGAGGAACCCCGGCCCTCTTAAGCGGTGAGGAACGGCATTCTGGCAGCTTACAGGAAGGCGCTGCAACTGAACCATAAGGGAGGACATTTCATACAATGAAATGTAGCTCTCATCCCGGTTGCAGGCTTTCAGGCCGGGCCTGTGGATGCGAAACGGGCTTTCAGGAAGGGGTACAATATGCTGCAAAATAAAACCATAGTTGTGGCGGGCGGCGATCTACGACAGGCTCAGCTGGCCCGTCTGCTGCGGGAACACAACCGCGTATATACCATCGGGCTGGAGAAAGCGGAGGGACTGGAGGACACCTTTGCCGAGACTGCGGCGCTGAAGCAGGAACCAGTCCCTCCGGATTACATCATTCTGCCGGTCCCCGCCGGCAGTGACGAGGACACGGTCAACACGCCCTTTTCCGGAAAACGGCTTCCCATGGAGGATCTTCTGGAGCTGGCCGGGCCGGACACGTTGGTGCTGGGCGGGAAGCTCAGCGAAGGGCTCCGGCAGAAGCTGGAGGCCCGGAAGCTGGCCTGGGCGGATTATCTCCAAAGGGAGGAGCTGGCCGTACTGAATGCCATCCCCACTGCGGAGGGAACCGTGCAGATCGCCATGGAGGAGCTGCCCTCCACAATTTTCGGCCTGCAGGCGCTGGTGATCGGCTATGGGCGCATCGGCAGGGTGCTTTGCCGGATGCTGCGCGGGCTGGGCGCGCACGTGACAGCCGCAGCCCGGAAGTACGCCGATCTGGCCTGGATTGAGGCTGACGGCTGCACGCCGGTGCATACCGGACGGATGGAGGAAGCTCTGAAGGACAGCCAGCTGATTGTAAACACAGCCCCGGCCATGCTTCTCAATGAGCAGCTGCTGAAGGGCGTGCCGAAGTCCTGCCTGCTCATCGATCTGGCCTCCAAGCCTGGGGGAATTGACTTTAACACCGCCAACCGATTGGGACTGAAGGCGATCTGGGCGTTGTCTCTTCCCGGGAAGGTGGCGCCGCTTACAGCCGGGCGGATCATTTTCGATACCATTCAAAACATTGCCGCAGAAAGGGGGGAAGGGCATGGAACGGATGAAGCTGGGCTTTGCAATGACCGGCAGCTTCTGCACCTTTGAAGCGAATCTGGCCCTGATGGGGGAGCTGGCCGGGATGTATGAGCTGGTGCCTATTCTCTCGTTCAACGCGGCTGGGCTGGATACCCGATTCGGCCGGGCGGAGCATTTCGTAAGCCGGATTGAGGAGATCTGCGGCAGAAGCGTTATCCGCACCATTCAGGATGCGGAGCCTGTCGGCCCTGCTCACATGACGGATCTGATGCTGGTTTCTCCCTGTACGGGAAATACGCTGGCCAAGCTGGCCAATTCCATCACGGATACGCCGGTAACCATGGCGGTGAAAAGCCATTTGAGAAACAGCAGGCCGGTTGTAATTGCGGTGTCCACCAACGACGCCCTTTCCGGCTGCGCCAAAAATATCGGTATCCTGGCCAACCTGCGGAACTACTACTTCGTTCCCATGCGCCAGGACAATCATGAAAAGAAGCCTACCTCCCTGGTAGCAGACTTCTCCCGCGCCCCGGAGGCACTCCAGGCCGCCGTGGAGGGCCGACAGCTGGAGCCGCTGCTCCTTTCACCCTTTTGTACTTAACGGCGGGAAGGCCGCGAGACGCTGTCTCGCGCTCTGCCAAGGGGATTAAATCCCCTTGGAACCCGTAATTTTAAGGGCGGAAAAAAGGGGGAGGGCAAGTCTGTACACCCCAGCGAGGGTATGTCCTTGACCTTTGGCAGATAGTGAATGCGTCGTACCGATTGCCCCGCCTGCTGGAATGAATCTTTTTCTTTACGAAAAAGTGGGTAGGCGGGCGTTCAGTCACGCAGGGAGTACCAGTGAGGAAGGGAGTAAAAAGTCTGTACAGATTTGGCCCCCACCCCCTCCACGCCCTTAAAAAGACGGGAATCCAAGGGGACGCGTCCCCGATGCGCCGCTAGCGGCGCATCTCAGAATTCGGCGAAGCCGAATTCCTAAGTGCGTTGTGAAACAACGCACTGCGGTGACTCGAGGGCAGCGCCCTCGAGGTCTTGCCCGTTGCGCATAGCAGACTCAGAAGGCCCCGGCATTTTATGCCGGGGCCTTCCGCTGCTTATCCCTTTGCCTTGGCGTTTGCCTTGGCGCGGAGGTTGTTGTCCAGAATCCGCTTGCGGATGCGGATATTTTTGGGAGTGACCTCCAGAAGCTCGTCCTCCTTGAGAAACTCCAGGCATTCCTCAAGGCTCATCCGCCGGGGAGGAACCAGCCGCAGAGCGTCGTCACTGCCGGAAGCGCGCATATTGGTCAGCTGCTTTTTCTTGCAGATATTGACCACCATGTCTTCCGGCTTGGGGGATACGCCGATGACCATGCCCTCGTAAACCTCTACGCCGGCATCCAAGAACAGAGTGCCCCGTTCCTGGGCGTTGTACATGCCGTAGACCACAGAGGTGCCGTTCTCATAGGAGATCAGGGAGCCGCCGCTCCGCCGCTGGATGTCGCCCTTATAAGGCTGATAGCCATCGAAGATGGCGTTGAGGATGCCTTCGCCCTTGGTGTCGGTGAGGAACTCGCTCCGATAGCCGAAGAGCCCGCGGGAGGGAATCAGAAATTCCAGCCGGGTGCGGCTTCCCACCGGCGTGAGCTGGAGCATCTCGCCCTTTCTGGGCCCCAGCTTTTCGATCACGCTGCCTACCGCGCTGTCAGGCAGATCGATGAGCAGCCGCTCCATAGGCTCGCAGGTTTTGCCGTCGATCTCCTTCAGCAGGACGCGGGGCGGACTGACAGAGAACTCATAGCCCTCCCGGCGCATGGTTTCGATCAGGATGGACAGGTGCATTTCGCCCCGGCCGGCCACGTTCAGGCTGTCGGTATTCTCTGTTTCCGTCACCCGCAGGGAAACATCCTTGAGCAGCTCCTTGGAGAGCCGCTCCCGGATCTGCCGGGAGGTGACAAATTTTCCTTCCCGGCCCGCAAAGGGGCTGTCATTGACGGAGAAGGTCATCTCCACCGTAGGCTCGGTAATCTGCACAAAGGGGAGGGGCTCCACCGCCCCCGGAGTGCAGAGGGTGTCCCCGATGGTGATGCCGGCGATGCCGGAAAAGATTACAATATCGCCCACCATGGCGGTTTCCACAGGAATCCGCTTCAGCCCCTCGATCTGATTCAGGGAGACGACCCGGCCCTTATAGGGCTCCTTGGTCTGGTGGTAGTCCGCGATGATTACTTCCTGATTCTGCCGCACCTGTCCCCGTTCGATCCGGCCGATGCCGATCCGGCCTACGAAGTCGTTGTAATCAATGGCGGAAACCAGAAGCTGCAGTTCCCCTTCGGGATCGCCCTCCGGCGGATCCACATGGCTGAGGATGGCGTCAAAGAGGGGGGCCAGATCGGCGCCCCTTTCCGGATTGAGAGAGGCGGTACCGTCCCGCCCGGAGCAGAAAATCACAGGGCTTTCCAGCTGTTCCTCGGTGGCGTCCAGATCCAAAAGCAACTCCAGCACCTCGTCCACCACCTCATAGCAGCGGGCGTCCGGACGATCAATTTTATTGATAGCCAGGATGACCTTGTGGCCCAGATCCAGCGCCTTTTTCAGAACGAACCGGGTCTGGGGCATCGGGCCCTCGGCGGCGTCTACCAGAAGAACGACCCCGTTGACCATTTTCAAGATGCGTTCCACCTCGCCGCCAAAATCGGCGTGGCCGGGGGTATCGATGATGTTTATTTTTACGCCCTTCCAGTGGGCGGCGGTATTTTTGGCCAGAATGGTGATGCCCCGTTCCCGCTCGATGGCGTTAGAGTCCATGACCCGGTCGGCTACCACCTGGTTCTCCCGGAACTCGCCGCCTTGCTTGAGCATTTCGTCCACCAGGGTCGTTTTGCCATGATCAACGTGGGCAATGATGGCGATATTCCGCAGATCTTCTCTTACCATTCGGATTTGCTTCTCCTTTCCAGTTTCCAGCACGCATTACACAGGATGCTTTACATATTCCGCGGTTCATTTTACCACGTTTGTCCGCAGGATAAAAGGGCTTCCGGCATTTTTTAGCATCTCCTCCAGAAAACCCCGTTCCCGCTAAGCTCTATCTGTACGCTTTTTGCAGGAAGCGGGCGTCTTCGGGAGGCATCCCGCTGAAAAAAATGGACGAAGAACGGGGACTCTCTATACAGATATATTAACAGTTCGTTCACACACCGGAACGGGGTATATGTTACAATTTGTAACATATAGGGATATGCTTCTCTAAAAAGTTGTATTCTGCAGAGGGGAAGACCTCGAGGACCCTGCGAGCCTCCTGCCAAGGGGACGCGTCCCCTTGGATTCCCTTCTTTTGGGGGTTATGGGGTGTTGGATTTCAGCTCCTGCCTCGCTGATGCCCTCTGCGTGGTCGATCGCCCGCCTACCCATTTTTTCGTAAAGAAAAAATTCATTCCTACAGGCGGGGTAGAGGCTGCGACGCAGAGAGCGTCGAGCGTGTCCTGCTGCGCACATACTTTCTGCGGCTCAGGAAGTACCCCACACGCAGGAGGGAGCTTTTTTCTTTACGAAAAAAGCGTACTGCGGGAATCAGACTCTCTGCGTGGCAGAAAGAAGGAAGTCTGTACAGACTTAACCCACCCCTTTTCCGCCCTTAAAAAAGATGGGATTCCAAAGGGACGCGTCCACGGTGCGTCCTTTCACGACGCACCGCAGAGCGCGAGACAGCGTCTCGCGGCCTTCCGGCAGAATCCTGCCCGGATTTGTAATTTCTTACGGAATGTTCTTGCAAAATGCGTTTGGATTCGATAAAATAGAGATAGCCGTAGACACTCGCAGCCGGTTCCGGCCAGCGAAACTATGAGAATAGAGGGGTTAGCTTATGTCAAACAGACTTTTTCAGGGCGTCGTTCATCAAATGCGCGATACCATCAACCGCGTCATAGGCGTTGTTGACGATACTGCAACGATTATTGCCTGCAGTGAGCTCTCCAAAATTGGCACCAACAATGAATATATCGCCCTGGATATTGTGGAGACAAACGACGTATTTCTCCGGGACGGTTACACCTATAAGCCCTTCGGTTCCCACACCAAGCCGGAATATGCAGTATTCGTGGAAGGCATTGACGATCAGGCGTCCAAATTTGCCCAGCTGATCGCAATCTCCCTTTCCAGCATCAAGCAGTATTACGACGAAAAGTATGACAAAAACAACTTCATTAAAAATATCGTTCTGGACAACATCCTTCCCGGCGATGTATACGTAAAGGCCCGGGAGCTCCATTTCTCCAGCGACGCCAGCCGGGTGGCCCTGCTGATTCGGATCCTTTCTACCAACGAGGTGTCCGCTTACGATGTGATCCAGAACCTTTTCCCGGACAAGCAGAAGGATTATGTATTCAGCATCAACGAGACGGACATTGTGCTGATCAAGGAAACCAAGGCGGGCATCGAGGCCAAGGATCTGGAAAAGCTGGCGGGTTCCATTGTGGACACCCTCAGCAGTGAGTTCTACACCAAGGCTACCGTTGGCATCGGCACCACGGTAGTGGGGCTCAAGGATCTGGCCCGCTCCTTTAAGGAAGCGCAGATTGCCCTTGAGGTGGGCAAGGTCTTCGATACGGAGCAGAACATTGTCTGCTACGATAACCTGGGCATTGCCCGGCTGATTTACCAGCTGCCCACCACCCTCTGCGAGACTTTCCTGAAGGATATTTTCAAGCAGGGCTCCATTGAGTCCCTGGATCAGGAGACGCTGTTCACCATCCATAAATTCTTTGAGAACAATCTGAACGTTTCCGAAACCTCCCGGAAGCTGTTTGTCCACCGGAATACCCTGGTATATCGGCTGGAGAAAATCAAAAAGCTCACCGGTTTGGATCTGCGGGAGTTCGATCACGCCATCGTCTTTAAAATCGCGCTGATGGTGAAGAAATATCTGACCTCCACGCCCACCAAATTCTGAGAATGGTTTGATATTGGACAGGCGCCGGCAACCAGCCACTGCTTTTGCGGCAAGGGGTTGGTTGCTGAAGCCATGTCTGGCATAGATGTGAAAAAAGAGAGAAAACAGAAAGAGAAAACGCAGCGGGTAGATTCATGAAAAAGAACAGGAGAGCATTCCGGCATGATCCATTTTAACCATGTCTCGTTGAAGTATGACAACAAAACAACTGCTTTGCGGGACATCAATCTGCATGTGGAGAGCGGTGAATTTGTATTCATCGTGGGCGCCTCGGGCGCGGGGAAAAGCTCCATCATCAAGCTCCTCCTCCGGGAGCGGGTCGCGTCCGGGGGCTCCGTTACGGTCAACGGCATCAACGTCAGCAGGCTCCGCCAGCGGCAGATCCCTTACTACCGCCGGAAGCTGGGGGTTGTGTTCCAGGACTTCCGGCTGATTCCGGAAATGACCGTTTATGACAATGTGGCCTTCAGCCTGCGGGTGACGGACACCTCCAACAAATTCATCCGCAACCGGGTGCCCTACATACTGAATTTGATGGGGCTGGCCCACAAGGCCAAAAGCTATCCCAACGAAATCTCCGGCGGCGAACAGCAGCGGGTTGCCCTGGCAAGGGCCCTGGTGAACGATCCGCCGATCATCATAGCGGACGAGCCCACCGGAAACATCGATCCGGAGCTGTCCTATGAAATTGTAGAGCTCCTTCAGGGGATCAACCAGTGCGGCACCACCGTGCTGATGGTTACCCATGAGCAGGAGATGGTCCGCCGCTTCGGCGGCCGGATTGTGACCATTGACAGCGGACAGGTGGTCTTTGATGACGTAGTCCCGCCGGACGGCAGATTGGCGGGTGTAATATGAGAGGCTCCAGCTTTCGCTATCTGATGAAGACCGGTATCCGCAACCTGTGGAGAAACCGGGTAATGGCTTTCACCTCCATTGGAGTGCTGACCACCTGTCTGCTGCTGGTAGGGGCCACCTATCTGCTGACCCTGAATGTGAACAACATGGTAGGGTTTGTAGAGCAGCAGACCGAAATGAGCGTTATTCTGGAGGAAGGCCGCACGTCCGTTGAGATCGATCAGATCCGGACGGAGCTTCTGGCCAATGACAACGTGGAGTCCATTGAGTTTATTTCCAGCGCCCAGGGCCTGGAAAACCAGAAGGCCGCTATGGGGGACGATGGGATTCTTCTGGACGGGCTGCCATACAATCCGATTCCGGATGTGTTTACCGTTCGTGTGAAGGACATTTCCCTGACGGTGGCCACCCAGGAGCAGCTCCGGCGGATTGAGGGAGTCGAGACGGTGAACGCCTCCGGGGAGGTGGCGGACACCTTTACCAGCCTGCAAAGGGTGATCGGAACGGTTGGAAGCGCGGTGATCCTGGCCTTGGGCGTGATTTCCCTGGTGATCATTGCAAACACCATCCGGGCCACAATCTTTGCCCGGCGCAAGGAAATCAATATTATGAAGTTTGTGGGCGCTACGAACTCCTTTATCCGGATTCCATTCCTGGTGGAAGGGTTCATGCTGGGGCTGATTTCCGCAATCATTGCTTTTCTGGCGGTATGGTGCGCCTATCACTATCTGACCCAGGCGCTGACCACGGACGTGAACAGCTTTTTGCAGGCAATGTTCGCCCACATCATTCCCTTTGAGCAGTTGAGCTTGGATCTGGGCATCTTTTTCGGCGTAACCGGGACGGTGCTCGGCACCTTCGGCAGCGCCATCAGCATCCGCAACCACGTGAGAGTGTGAGTGCTAAGACCTCGAGGGCTCTGCCCTCGAGCTCCTGCCAAAGGGACGCGTCCCTTTGGAATCCCATCTTTTTTTAAGGGCGGAAAAAGGGGTGGGGTCAAAGTCTGTACAGGCTTTCAATCAGTATCACAAATCCAAGTCTGTACAAGACACACGGAATACGCTTTTTTCGTAAAGAAAAGAGCTGTTCCTGCAAGCATGACGCGGGTGCCGCGCTCTTCATTTCTGACTGGATGATGAGTACTGGAATATTGGGTATACAAATTTTATAATCAATAAAAGAGAGAAACAGATGGGGTAGGAAAGGGGTTTGGGCAATGAGAAGCTATCTTCGGCGGAATCGGCTGAAAATCCTGGCAACCGGTCTGGCAGTATGTATGCTGTCGTTGGTGCTGCTCGGGGTATTTTCCACCACTGCCGCTGCGGTGGAGGGGGACGATAAATCCATTGAGGAACTGGAGCAGGATAAAAAGGAGCTCAACGACAAGATCAAGGCGGCGGAACAGAATCTGAAAAGCATCAGCGCCCAGAAGTCTGCCGAGCAGAACAAGCAGCAGCAGCTGGAAGGCGAAATCGGCGCTGTTCAGGAGCAGATCGGCCTCTATATGGACAAAATCGATCTGGTGACCAACGCCATTGCCCAGAAGGAAGTGGAGATTGATCAGAAGCTGGAGGAAATCGCCCTCAGCGAGGAGCAGTTTGCCCGGCGGGTGCGAGCTATGTACATCAGCAACACCTCCAACAGCACCCTGAACACCATCCTGACCGCCAAGAGCTTTGCGGATATGCTGAACCAGACAGAGATCCTGCGCCGGGTATCCGAATCGGATCAGCAGATGATTTCCGATTTGAATCAGCAGAAAAAGGAGCTCATGGAGCTGAAAACCGGCCTTGAGGAGGAGCAGGAGGATCTCTCCTCCACCAAGGCGAGCTTTGATCAGCAAAACCAGCAGCTGAGCGTTCTCCTTGCCCAGAGCGAAGCTGCGGAAAGTGAACTGCTCCAGCAGGAAAAGCAGTATATGCTCAATAAGGAGAAGTACGCCAAGGAGATCAAGGCCATTGAGCAGGAGATCGAGCGTGTCATCGCCGCCAACGCAGGTGCGGATGCCTACGGCGACGGTGTGCTGAAATGGCCGCTCCCCAACAATAAGAAAATCTCGTCCTATTTCGGCTGGCGGGTGCTCTATGGCCGACAGGACTATCATACAGGCATTGACATTCCGGCTTCAATGGGAACCTCTATCCAGGCGGCAGACGCAGGAAAGGTAATTCTTGTGCAAAAGTCCGGCACCGGTTATGGCTGGCATGTGGTAGTTGACCACGGAGGCGGGATTGTTACTCTGTACGCCCATGCCAGCGCTATTTACGTGAACACCAACCAGATGGTGAAGAAGGGGCAGTCCCTGGCGGGGGTAGGCTCAACGGGCAACTCCACGGGCAACCATCTGCATTTTGAGGTGCGGGTGAACAACAAGCAGATCAACCCGCTGAACTATGTGAAGCAGCCTGCCTGACAGGCTGCCCGGCCTGATAAGCTCATCTGAAAGAAGAAACGGGGAACTCTATGAATAAGAAAATACCGCTGGGAGCTGCGATTGCTTTTATGGTGGTGGTGGCGGGCTTGACCTTCTGCATTACCATGATGGTATCCCTGAACCATTTCAACACAATGGTGCTGAACGTGAAGGAGCGGGAAGAGGTATACAAAAAGCTGGCGGACGTTGACCGGGAATCCCGGCAGCGATACGCGGGCCAGATTGATGAGGAATACCTGTCTGATTCCATCTCCCGGGGATATGTGCGGGGGCTGGGGGACGCCTATTCCTCCTACCTGACCAAGGATGAGTATGAGGAGCGGCTCCAGGAGCAGAACGGCCAGTTGGTTTCCATTGGCGCGACCATTGTCAAGGACACCACCGGCTACATGCGGATCCGGAAGGTGATTGCCGGCTCTCCCGCCGAGCAGGAGGGCCTCCGGCAGGGGGATCTGCTGATCTCCCTGGATGGGGTGGATCTCCAGGCTGTGAGCCAGACTGCCGCTGAGCGGCTGCTGAAAGGCCAGGAGGGCACCAAGGTAGCCATTGTCTACCGGCGGGACGGGGTGGACGCCTCTGAGGACTTCACCCGCCGGGCGCTGGAGATGGAGTATATTGAGTACCGGATGATTGACACCAACGGGTACATTAAAATCACTGATTTCAACAGCCGGACCTTTTCCCAGTTCAAGAAGGCGGCGGACAGCCTGATCCGCCAGGGGGCTACCGGGCTGATTCTGGATGTGCGGGACAACACCTCCGATTCGGTGAACGCGGCGGCGGATGTTCTGGATATGCTTCTGCCCGGGGGAACCCTGGGTACGATTGTGGAGAAGGGGACCTCCGGCGATGTAAGCCGGGAGCTGGTTTCGGATCAGTATGAGGTGGCGCTGCCCATGGTGGTGCTGATCAACAGCCGGACGGGCTGTGCGGCGGAGTTTTTCGCCGCGGGACTCCGGGATTTCCGGCAGGGGGATGAGAGCTTAAAGCGGGCCCAGTGCGTAGGGACCCAGACCCTGGGAAAATCGGCCATACAGGAGCTTCTGCCTCTGGTTGACGGCAGCGCCCTGAACCTGACCACGGCTCATTTCCTCACCCCGGACGGAACGGATCTGGCGGGTGCGGGCATCAAGCCGGATTATGAGGTGAGGCTCTCAGCGGAGCAGGAGCAGGGCTTCGATCAGCTGACCGACGAAACCGATCCGCAAATCCGGAAGGCGCTGGAGGTAGTGAACTCCAGAAAGCTTTCTTAGATGTTGTCACAACGGGAAGGCCGCGAGACGCTGTCTCGAGTCTCCGCGATGCGCCGCTAGCGGCGCATCGGGGACTCGTCCCCTTGGATTCCCGTCTTTTTTGGGGGTTATGGGGGAGGGGACGGGCAAAGCCCGTCCCCTCCTGTTTCGCTGGTACTCCCTGCGTGAATCAGACTTGCTGCGCGGCAGGAATCCGGAAGTCTGTACAGACTTGACCCCACCCCTTTTTCCGCCCTTAAAAGCCCTTAAAAAATTATGGGTTCCAAGGGGATTTAGATCCCCGATGCGCCGCTGGCGGCGCATCGCGGAGACTCGAGGCTCTGCCTCGAGGTCTTCCTGTGCTTATTGAGGGGGAGACAGCTACTATCCGAAAGCGCACCGCACGGAGATTTCTCCGTGCGGTGCGCTTTCGGGGATTATAGAAGTTTTCACCAAATCGGCTTTGAATAATTTGTAACCTTTTTCAAAATTCTTTTTTCTTGAACTTGACTTTCCTTAAAAGGAGGGGTATCCTCCTTTCATAGAGGCGTCTGCCTCTTTTTTTCAGGTCTGCTGTGAAGACTTTTTTGCGCAGACTCGTTTTTATAGTCAGCGGACACGGCAGACGGGCTCGGCGCTCGTTTCCTTTGGCGAAAAGTTGCAGTTTTGTAATGATTGGCTGATCGTCTTGACAAATGTCGTCCATGTGTGTATTATTGTACTATCATACTAATACAAAAAGAAGCTATTAGGAAAGAGGTCTACATATGAGTGCGAGAAAGAAACGGAAAACCGGCTTGATCATTGCCGCCGCAGCGGTCGTGGCGGTTGTTGCCGTGGTGGCGCTGATCCCGAAGGACACCGCTCCGGCAATGGCTTCAGTCAGCACGGAGGCGCTGGGGCGGATGGATCTGAAAAGCACCGTCAGCGTCACCGGCGCAGTCGTCAGCGACAGCGAGGGGGACGTTTACGCCAAGCTGGCGGGGATTCCTATGGAAACTGTAAATGTGGAGGTTGGCGACACGGTCAAGGCCGGAGACGTGCTGGCCCTCTTTGACACAGAGAGCATTGAGGATCAGATCGCCACCCAGAAGGCGACCATGAGCCAGACCTCCGCCATCAACCAGCAGCAGATCAAGCTGGCGGAGAAGCAGCGCAAACAACAGATTGCGGACTTCCAGGAGAACCAGGACGCCGATCTGCTGAGTGCGAAGCTCAATGTAAACAATGCGTTGAACGCCCTGACCCAGGCTAAAAACAATCTGGAGGACTTCGGCTCGGATGTAACCACTATGGATGAGGACGTTTTTGACCAGCAGCCCACAATTACAAAGGATAAGTTCAACTATACCATTGCCCTTCAAAGCTATCGGGCCTCTCAGGAACAGGTAGAGGAGGCCAAAAAAGAGCTGGCGGCCGCCCAGTCTGGCGGAAATGCCCAGGAAATCGCCGACGCAAAGGATCGGCTGGAAGTGCTGGAAAAGGAAATGGAGCGCTGCAAAAACGTCTTTGAAGTGGAACAGATCTCCCATCCCACCATCCAGCACCAGTATGAACAGGCGGAGCTTGCGGTCAAGCAGGCCCAGGACGCCTATGATCTGGCTCTCCAGCAGTATGATGTGACCTGGAACAAAACCCTTCAGGGTATTGACACCGCCCAGGACAACATTGACACCTCCGTTATCTCCTCCAATCAGACGGTCAGCCGGCTCAGCCTGGAGCAGCTGGAGAAGAAGCTGGACGACGCCATTGTGACCGCGCCTATTTCCGGTACGGTAACGGCAGTCTACGCGGAGGAGGGGGCAACTCCCAGCGGTCTGCTTTTCATCATTGAGGATACCGACAAGCTTAAAATTGAAACCACCGTCAAGGAATACGATCTGCCCTCTGTGAAAATTGGCCAGAAGGTGGAGATCAAGTCCGACGGCATCGGGGATCGGGTGATTACTGGCAAGGTGGAGAAGATCGCGCCCACTGCGGTAAAGGCCGCAGCCGGTTCCGCGAACTCCTCCGGCAGTGTGGAATTTGCGGTGGAGATCAGCGTTGACGAGCCTCATGAGGGACTGCTCATTGGCATGAAGGCCCGGGTCAGCATTGTCCTTCAGGAGGCGCTGGGGGTCTATGGGATCCCTTATGACGCTGTGCTCACCGATCCGGATGGCTCCACCTATGTTCTCGCGGCCGAGGCCGGGGAGAAGGGCTACACGGCCAAGCGGATTCCGGTGCAGGTGGGAATGGAGAGCGATTTCTATGTGGAGATTTCCGGCGACGGCCTGACCGACGGTCTGCTGGTGATCACCAATCCCACCGGCATCACTGAGGGAATGCCTGTTCCCGTAAGCCAGCCGGAGGGGGTATAATCCCCGCAGATAGGCTCCCGGCGGAGCCGGAAAGGCGTTGACATATGGACAAAAAGACAATGATCGATATGAAGGGCATCATCAAGCGCTTCTATGTGGGGGAGCCCAACGAGCTGCAAATCCTCAACGGTATCGACCTCCAGGTAAAGGAGGGGGAGTTTGTCGCCATTGTGGGCGAGTCCGGTTCAGGCAAATCCACGCTGATGAATATCATCGGCGTGCTGGATCGCCCCACGGAGGGCAGCTACAATCTGGACGGGGTAGACGTGGAAAAGCTGAAGGATCGGGATCTTTCCGATATCCGCAATCAAAAGATCGGCTTTGTGTTCCAGACCTTCAACCTGATCCCCCGGACGAATGCCCTGCGGAATGTGGAGCTCCCCATGCTTTATGCGGGGGTTCCTATGGGCCAGCGGAACAGGCGGGCCAAGGAGCTGCTGGAAATGGTTGGAATGCAGGAACGGATGGATCACCAGCCCAGCGAGCTTTCAGGCGGACAGAAGCAGCGGATTGCCATTGCCCGGGCAATGGCCAACGATCCGGCTATTTTGCTGGCGGATGAGCCTACCGGCGCTCTGGACTCCAAGACAGGCCGGCTGGTTATGGATATCTTTCACGACCTTCACCAGAAGCAGGGCAAGACCATTGTGCTGATCACCCATTCCAAGGAGCTGGCGGCAGAAACCCAGCGGATCGTCACGATTCTGGACGGCCGGATCATCAAGGACGAAAAGGGGGTGGAGGAATGGCATTCCTAGAAAATGTGCTGCTGGCCCTCTCTGGCCTGAAAACCAGCAAGATGCGTTCCTTCCTGACCATGCTGGGCATTATCATCGGCATTGGATCGGTTATCGGCATTATGACGGTGGGCGATTCGGTCACCGGTTCCGTGACCTCCATGATGAACGATCTGGGCGCAAACAATATTGAGATTGACGTGTCAGAAATTCCCGATGAGTTCGGAAACTATACCTATGATGACATCCCGGAGGATTCCCTGCTGACGGATGATATGCTGGAGCAGTATCAGGAGCTTTTCAAGGGCCGTGTGCGCGCGATTGCCGTGTCCCGGGGGATAGGCGGCGGCCAGCTGACCACGCCTGCCGGCGATCAGCGGGTAAGCGTCCAGGGGCTGAACGCCGGAGCGATGGACACCACGAATGTAGATATTGTTCAGGGCCACTTCCTCAACGAGCGGGAGGTTAAGGGCGCTAAAAACGTGATTGTCATTTCCGACCGGGCGGCGGAGAAGCTGTTCCCCAAGGAAAGCCCATTGGGCAAGGAAGTGCGCTACGCCCGGGGCAACATGGTGTATACTTTTTATGTGGTGGGCATTTACCACTATGAAGTGAGCGCCATGATGCAGGGAATGGGTGCGGATGTAACCACCAGCTGCTATATTCCCATCAGCGTGGCGCAGACCATCCTGGACGAGACGCCGGGATATTACAGCTGGTTCCAGCTCCGTCCGGAGGATGGGGTGGATTCCCGAGCGCTGATGGATCAGACGACCGAGTACTTTAACCGATACTACCGCGGCAACAGCAAGTATGAGATTACCGCATACAGCATGGAATCCATGATGGATCAAATGACCGATATGCTGGGAACGATTCAGCTGGCGATCTCTGTCATTGCGGCAATTTCCCTGCTGGTAGGCGGTATCGGGGTCATGAATATCATGCTGGTATCCGTTACCGAGCGGACCAGGGAAATTGGCACCCGGAAGGCGTTGGGCGCGCCCAACGGCGCCATCCAGATGCAGTTCATCGTTGAGGCAATGATCATCTGCCTGATAGGAGGCATCATTGGTATTCTGCTGGGATTGGGACTGGGCTACGGCGGCTCCGCCCTGATGGGCTTCCCTGCAAAGCCTTCTTTGAACGCAGTCCTCCTCGCAGTGGGCTTCTCCATGCTGATCGGCCTCTTCTTCGGCTACTATCCCGCCAGCAAAGCCGCCAAGCTCGACCCCATCGAGGCCCTGCGCTACGAGTAAGAGGGAGTGTAGTATGAGGGGCAAAGGTCGCGAGAGCTCTGCTCAAGGGGATTAAATCCCCTTGGATTCCCGTAAATTTTTTGGGGGTGGGGGGCCTGCCTCGCTGATACTCCCCGCAGGACGATCGCCCGCCTACCCATTTTTTCGTAAAGAAAAAATGCAGCCCTTCGTGCTGGGCAGGGGCTGCGACGCAGAAAGTCCCGAGCGTGCTCTGCGCAGGAGCCCCTGTGCGGCGCAAGAAAGCGTCCCGCACCCGGGAGGAAGCTTTTTTCTTTACGAAAAAAGCGTACTGCGTGAATCAGACTCTCTGCGTGGCAGGAAGAAGGAAGTCTGTACAGACTTGACCCCCCAACCCTTTCCGCCCTTAAAAAGATGGGATTCCAAAGGGACGCGTCCCTTTGGCAGGAGCTCGAGGGCAGAGCCCTCGAGGTCTTCCCGCTGTAAACAGAAACGAGGCAGACACCCGGAGGAGCACTCCGGGTGTCTGCCCCATTTCTGTTCCCGCGCAATGCAGATGTTGAATTTTTCGGCGGGATTTGATATACTAAAATCTGTCGGGAATTTCCGGCGGAAATTGCCTCCGGACAGCGTTCGGAGAAGGTGACAGGATTGGCGGTGGCTCTACGGAACATATAAACAAAACCGGTGGAACCGGTTATCGCGCGGGCTTTCGGGACGGGCTTCCCATCTGCCTTGGATATGTGCCCATAGCCTTTGCCTTTGGAATGCAGGCGGTGCAGAAGGGACTTGCCCCCTGGATTCCAGTGACGATCTCCATGACAAACCTGACCTCCGCAGGACAGTTTGCGGGCCTTTCCATCATCCTTGCAGGCGGGGCCATAGCGGAGCTGGCAGTGACCACATTCATTATCAATCTGCGGTATATGCTGATGAGCCTGGCTCTTGCCCAGAAGCTGGAACCCTCCGTGACCCTGCTGGAACGGTGCCTGATTGCATTCGGCAATACCGATGAAATTTTCGCGGTAGCGATTCAGCAGGAGGGGCGGCTGCACACCGCCTACATGACAGGGCTGATCACTTCCCCCTATCTTGGATGGTCCCTGGGAACGCTGGCAGGCGCTACCGCTACCTCCCTTCTCCCGGAGACTGTGCAGAGCGCTCTGGGAATCACTATTTACGCCATGTTTATCGCTATTATCCTGCCGCCTGCCCGCAAATCCCGTCCGGTTCTGGCGGCGGTGCTCATTGCCGCTGGGACGTCCTGCCTGCTTCAGTACGCGGGCCTCTCCGGCGGATGGGCGGTCATTCTGGCGGCGGGGGCGGCGGCAGGCTTCTGCGCCCTTCGCTATCCCCTGAAAGGGGAGGAGCTTCCATGACAACCGGACGAATTCTTCTTTCAATAGGAATGATGGCAGGCATCACCTATCTGGTGCGGATGCTGCCGCTGGCGGCTTTCCGCAAGCCTATTACCAGCAGATTCCTCCGTGCCTTTCTGGCGTATGTGCCCTATGCTGTATTGGCGGCAATGACCTTTCCCGCTGTGTTCAGCTCTACCTCCGGGCTGATTTCCGCTCTGGCGGGAACTCTGACCGCTTTGGTGCTTGCATACTTTGGCCGCGGCCTTCTGACAGTGGCTCTCAGCGGCGCCGCCGCTGTGTTCCTGACCGAGCTGGCGCTGCGAATCGGTTAGCCGGTGAAGACCTTGGAGACGTTTTCCTTCAAACCTGGCGGCGCATGGTGAAGCAATGCGCTGTGAAATCTGACAAGGAGGCCTCATCTATGAAAAATTACACCCAGGTTTATGTAAAAAGCAGTATGGAGGCAGCAGAAACATATTGCAGAGCGTTTGGCGCGGAAATAACACTTGAGATGAAAGACAGCAGCGGAACCGCTTATGAACATTGTGAATTATCCGTTGATGGCGAGGGCTTTTTGGCCATAGGTGAAGCGAAAAATCCCTGCGATATAGATTTTATTCACAAAATGAAGTGGGAAACAATGACCTTCAATGTATTTGAGATGGGAACCGAGGAAAGGGTTCAGCGTGCATTTGATGTTTTGCGTGACGGCGGAGTGGTGATTGAAGCAATCCATGAGCTGCCATGGAGTAAATGCTGCGCTACTGTTATTGATAAGTATGGTGTATGCTGGTGGATTGCTATTTAGCGGACAGAACATTTTTTATAGTTAAGAATGTGTGACGCATTTGTGGAGGAAACGATGAAAATTGAAAGATGCATAAAGGAGTCTTTCGTTGTAATAGGAAAAGAGGGTTCAACTTCAGACGGGGAAGGCTTTATTCAAAGATTATGGGCCGATGCCAATTCCCATTTTGAAGAAGTTCAGAATTTGGCTAAGAGAGATAAGGATGGAAATATAGCTGGTATATGGGGAGCCATGTCTGACTTTTCACGCTCATTTCATCCCTGGGAGGCGTTCAGCAAAGGGCTTTATCTTGCCGGAGTGGAATGCCGGGAGGATACGGAGCCTCCCAACGGCTGGACAAAGTGGATGATACCAGGTTATGAATATATCTATGCCGAATGTGAAGAAGACGATACCTTTTCTGAGGTGATGAACTATATGGAGGATAACGCCATTTCCCTGGCGGGGGCGGTTCACGAGTTTACTTGTCCGCAGACGGGGAAGAGCTACCTGTTTTTCCCGGTGAAAAGGCTATAGACAAAGTTGGATTTTCAGAGAACAGGCAGAGCTGATTTCAATCAGGAAGCAAGGAGAACATTTTTCTGAAAAAGGAGTACAGCTCTTACAGAATCGAGGAATCATTTTGAGCAAACAGCATACCAACGACCTGGGACGGGATCCCATCGGTTCCCTTCTGGCCCGGCTCGCGGGCCCGGCAATTCTTGCCCAGCTGATCAACGCGCTTTACAATCTGGTGGACCGGGTTTACATCGGACAGGGCGTGGGCGATCTGGCGCTGACCGCGCTGGGCGTCACCTTCCCGATCCTGATGATCATCTCCGCCTTTTCCGCATTTGTAGGCATGGGGGGCGCACCCCGGGTCGCCATCAAAATGGGGGAGGGCAAGCGGGATGAGGCGGAGCAGATCCTGAGCAACTGCTTCGTGGTGCTGATAAGCCTTTCGGTGGCTCTGACTGCGGTGTTTCTGATCTTCGGACGCCCTCTGCTGATGCTGTTCGGCGCCAGCGGGAACACGGTGGAGGATGCCCTGAGCTATCTGAATATCTATGTGTCCGGTACCATCTTTGTGCAGATTTCTCTGGGACTGAACGCCTTTATCTCCACCCAGGGCTTTGCGCGCACTTCCATGATGACCGTGCTCATCGGCGCGATTGCCAATATCCTTTTGGATCCCTTGTTCATTTTCGTGTTTCATATGGGCGTGCAGGGCGCAGCGCTGGCAACCATCCTGTCACAGGCGCTTTCCGCCGGATGGGTGCTTCGGTTCCTGTTCTCCAAAAAGTCGCAGATTAAGATTCGCCCCAAGTATTTCCGAGTCCGCCGGGAAATCATCCTGCCGGTGATGGCGCTGGGGATTTCCCCCTTTATTATGCAGTCTACCGAAAGCCTGGTAAACATCTGCCTGAACTCCAGCCTCCAGCGGTACGGCGGGGATCTGGCCGTGGGCGCAATGACCATCCTGACCAGCGTGATGCAGCTGTTTATGCTGCCCATCCAGGGGCTGTCTCAATCCGCTCAGCCGATTATGGGCTTTAACTTCGGGGCGAAGCAGATGGATCGGGTCCGGCTGGCTTTCCGGTATATGCTGATCTGCTCCCTGAGCTATTCCACCCTGATTTTTCTGCTGGCGCAGATTGCTCCGCAGGTATTTGTAGGCATGTTCTCCAGCTCTCCGGAGCTGTTCGATAAAGGGGTGTGGGCTCTGCGGATCTATATGGGCGGCACCTTCCTGATGGGCGCGCAGCTGGCCTGCCAGCAGACCTTTGTGGCCCTGGGACAGGCGAAAACCTCCCTCTGTCTGGCCCTTCTGCGGAAGATCATCCTCTTGATTCCGCTGATCTATATCCTGCCCTTCTTCTTTGCAGACAAGGTGTTCGCCGTGTTCCTGGCAGAGCCAATCGCGGATATTACCGCCGCGCTGTCCACCTCCACGGTATTCCTTCTGCGCTTTGGAAAGATCCTGAAAAGGAAGCTGGAGGAGGGCGAAGGCCCTGTTCTGAGCTGATTACAACATAAAAAGGAGATGCCTGTCATGCCTTATATCAACACCAAAACGACCGTATCCATCACCCCTGAGAAGGAGGCTGCTTTGAAAGAGAAGCTGGGGAAGGCAATCAGCCTGCTGCCCGGAAAATCGGAGCAGTGGCTGATGCTGTCCTTTGAGGACTGCTGCCGGATGTGGTTCCAGGGGGGCAACGGAAAACCGCTGGCCTTTGCGGAGGTCAAACTCTTCGGAAAAGCCAGCGCCGCCGACTATGAAGCGCTTACCGGCAGGATCACTGAAATCCTCGGCGAGGAGCTTGGAATCGCTCCGGCCGGAATCTATGTGAAATATGAGGAAGTATCCCATTGGGGCTGGAACGGCGGCAACTTCTGATCAATTGCATAGCGGGAGGGTTCCCGCAATCTGACAAAAGGCGGGTGAGTTTTAATGAAGCTGCTGTTCAAGCAGAGACTGTTTTCCTGGTTTGACAGCTACGATATCTATCATGAAGATGGCAGCACCGCGTATGTGGTCAGGGGTGAGCTGTCCTGGGGGCACTGTCTGCGGATTTTTTCGCCGGACGGGCGCTGTCTGGGACTGGTCAAGGAGCGGATGCTCACTTTTCTGCCCAAGTTCGAGCTCTATGAGGGAGAACGGTATCTGGGGGAGATCCGGCGGGAGTTCACCCTGTTCAAGCCTTGGTTTGTGCTGGATTTCAACAACTGGGAGGTGGACGGGGACTGGACCGGCTGGGATTACTCTGTCGTCAGCGGAAGCCGCACGGTCATGCAGCTTTCCAAGGAGCTCTGGAACTTCACCGACACCTACGTGATGGACATTCCCAATCCGTCAGACGCTCTCTACTGCCTGATGATCGTGCTGGCCATCGACGCGGATAAATGCAGGCATTAGGGGGCCTCTGGAATTTCTGCGTCAAGACCTCGAAGGGCTCCGCCCTCCGAGCCTCTCGCCAAGGGGACGCGTCCTCTTGGATTCCCGTCTTTTGGGGGTTATGGGGGGCAGGATGTCAGTTATTGCCTCGCTGATACTCCCTTTGTGGTCGATCGCCCGCCTACCCACTTTTTCGTAAAGAAAAAGATTCATCCCTGCGGGCGGCCAGCCGGTACGACGCACCATTTTTCTGCCAAAGGTCAAGGGCGCACACTCGTTGGGGTACGCAGACTTGGGATTCCGCACAGGGGAGCTTTTTTCTTTACGAAAAAAGCGGATTGCGGGAATCAGACTATCTGTGTGGCAGGGGGAAGGAAGTCTGTACAGACTCCACCCCAACCCTTTTCGCCCTTGAAAAGCCCTTCAAATAATGGGATTCCAAAGGGACGCGCCCACGATGCGCCGCTAGCGGCGCATCTCAGAATTCGGCTTCGCCGAATTCCTAGGTGCGTCGTGAAACGACGCACTGCAGAGCGCGAGACAGCGTCTCGCGGCTTTCCAGCTGTGCATACAGCCTCTAAGTTTACGCAGATTCTGAACGATCTGGAAAACCACTACGCCATCTTTCTATCGGAGTAGGCATACCGGAGCAAAGGAGGTCCGCTTGTGAATCCCAACCTGGAACGGCTCAGCGAAAAGGCGCGGAATCTGACCCATTCTCCCGGGGTTTATCTCATGAAGAACCGGCAGAACGAGATCATTTATATCGGCAAGGCAAAGAATCTGAAAAACCGGGTGAGCCAGTACTTCCAGCCCAACAACCCCAGCCACACGGAAAAGGTCCGGCGGATGGTGGAGCAGGTGCACGACTTCGATTATATTGTAGTGGACAGCGAGTTCGAGGCGCTGGTGCTGGAATGCAGCCTGATCAAGCAGAACGCGCCCAAGTACAACATTCTCCTGAAGGACGACAAGGGCTATCATTACATCCAGATCACCCGGGAGCCCTTTCCCCGGATCCTGGCGGCCAAGCAGACTGTCCGGAAGGACGCGGACTATCTGGGCCCCTATACCAGCTCCTACTCCGTCACCCAGACGGTGGACGAGGTCAACCGGATTTTCGGCCTGCCCACCTGCGGGAAGAAGTTCCCCCAGGATTTTCGGAAAGGGCGTCCCTGCCTGAACTATCACATCAAGCAGTGCATGGGGCTCTGCCGGGGGCGTATCAGCCAGGAGGAATACCGGGATACGCTGAACCAGGCCCTGTCCTACATCAAAAAGGGCGGCGGCTCCCTGCTGGAGCGGCTCCAGCTCCAGATGGAGCAGGCGGCGGAAAATCTGGACTTTGAGAAAGCAGCCAAGCTCCGGGATCGAATCCAGGCGATCCAGCGGATCGGCGACACCCAGAAGGTGTATATGATCAACACCGACAACCAGGATGTGATTGCCTTTGCCCAGAACCTTTCCAATGCTTCGGCGGCGATTCTAAAATTCCGCAATTTCAAGCTCTCCGACAAGGAGGACTATGTGTTCCACGATGTGGACGATCTTCCCACCCTCCGCCGGGAGTTTCTGAATCAGTATTACCTCCAGAACGGGGATATACCCCGGCAGATCCTCATTGACGAGGACTTCGAGGGGCGGGAGCTTCTTCAGGAATATCTCTCCGATAAGCTGGGCAGAAAGGTGAATATCTACATCCCCATCCGCGGGGAGCACAAGAAAACAGTGCTCATGGCCTTCAATAACGCCTCCGAGCGGCTTTCCAAGACGGTATCCCGCACCGGCCGGGAGGTTGCCGCTCTGGATGAGCTGACTAAGCTGCTGGGACTTCCCAGGACGCCGGCCTATATCGAAGCTTATGATATATCCAACCTGGGAGAGAGCGACAAGGTAGGGGGCATGGTGGTCTTTGAGAACGGCCGGCCCCTGAAAAAGGCATATAAGAAGTTCAAGATTCGGGAGGTAGAGGGCCAGGACGACTATTCCAGCATGCGGGAGGTGCTTTCCCGGCGGCTGACCCACTATCTGGAGGAGCGGGAGAAGGCTGCGGATCCCTCCCTGTCGGAGGAGGAGCGTACCCAGGCAGGGGAGGGCTTCGGCAGGCTGCCGGATCTGATTCTGCTGGACGGCGGCAAGGGGCATGTGGGAGCGGTGCTGCCTTTGATTCAGGAATTCGGCCTGGAGATTCCGGTATTCGGCATGGTGAAGGACTCCCGGCACCGGACCCGGGCGATTGCCCAGGACGGAGGAGAGATTTCCATTTCCGGCTGCAAGTCTGCTTTTGCCTTTGTGACCAGCGTGCAGGACGAGGTGCACCGGTTTTCCATCAACTATCAGCGCGCCTCTCATAAGAAATCCGCATTCGAAATCACTCTGACCCGGGTGGAGGGAATCGGTCCGAAACGGGCTGCGGCGATCCTGAAGGCCTTCCGCACCAAGGCGGAGCTGCGGGAGGCCACCCCGGAACAGCTCCGGGAAGCTGCCAAAATCAGCGAGGCCACCGCCCGTGAGCTGTATCAGTTTTTGCAGGAAATGCCCATGTGACAAGACCTCGAGGGCTCTGCCCAAGGGTCAAAGCCGCAGGCTTTGACCCTGCGAGCCTCCTGCCAAGGGGATTTAATCCCCTTGGCACCCGTAATTTTTTAAGGGCTTTTTTAGGGGCGGAAAGGGTTGGGGGGCAAGTCTGTACAGACTTCCGGCTTCTGCCACGCAGAGAGTCTGATTCCCGCAGTACGCTTTTTTCGTAAAGAAAAAAGCTCCCTCCTGCGTGCGGGGTACTTCCTGCGCCGCACCAGAGGTTGCACAGAACCCGCTCGAAGCTTTCTGCGTCGTAGTCTCTGTGCCGCACATGGGGCCGAACTTTTTCTTTACGAAAAAATGGGTAGGCGGGCGATCGTTTCTGCGGAGAAAACCAGCGAGGCAGAGGCCGAAATCCAACACCCCATAACCCCAAAAAGACGGGAATCCAAGGGGGGCCAGGCCCCCTTGGCAGAGCGCGAGACAGCGTCTCGCAGCCTTCCCGACTCACACCTTGCGGATAGAAATCTCCCCGCTGCTGAGCGCTTTTTCGGTTCCGTTGTCCAGCCGAATGAGCAAATGGCCCTGATCGTTGATATTCACAGCCAGCGCCCGCTCGGTTCCTGTGGGAGAGATTACGTTTACATAGCTGCCCAGAACAAAGGAACGGGCGCGGTATTCCTCCAGGAACTGCTTTTGACTGAGATCGATTTCTGACAGCTGATTCAGCAGCTCCCCGATGAGAGGACTGCGGGGAAGGCGGCGGCCCAGCTTTTCTTCCAGTGAAATGGCGGCTTCCCGGAGCTCCGGGGGGAAGTCCCCGTTGGTAACATTGATCCCGATTCCAATGATCAAATAATCCATCCGGTGATCCTCGAAATTCACCGCGGCCTCTGTCAGGATGCCGCAGAGCTTCCGTCCGTCCAGATAGACGTCGTTGACCCACTTAATCTGCGCTTCCAGGCCGCAGACTGCCTTTAAAGCCCTGCAGACTGCTACGGCGGCAGCCGAGGTGATCAGCATGGTGGTTTCGGCGGGCTCTGTGGGCCGAAGCAGGACGGTCATATAAATCCCGGCGCCAGAGGGGGAGTAGAAGCTACGGCCCAGTCTGCCCCGCCCGCCTGACTGCTGCTCCGCCAGGACAACAGTACCGCCGGAAGCACCATGATTGGCAAGCTCCTTGGCGGTTTTATTGGTGGATTCCAGGAGCTTGTGCACTTGAATGTCCGGATACAGCTCCGGGCGGCGGAGGAAGGGCCGGATGCTCTGGGAGGAGAGAATGTCGCAGTCCTCTGCCAGCTGATAGCCCTTCTTGTTCACCGCCAGGACCGTATAGCCCTCCTCCTCCAGCTGGCGGACTGCCTTCCATACGGCAGTGCGGGAGATCCCCAGCTGCTCGGACAGCTCGTTTCCTGACAGGTAGCGGCCCCGGTTTTCCTCCAGCAGCCGCAGGATGGTATCTTTTGAGGACATTTTAGCGTCTCTCCTTCTGCCGTGCTTTTGCTTTGGTCTTTTTCTTTTTAACAGAGTAGCCGAAACTGCCCAGCTTCTCTCCCAGGGCATAGTAGGCCCCGTGGGCGAAGGCGGCCAGCTGCGCCCGTTCCAGCCGCAGCCTGCCCTGGCTGTCCAGAAGGCCTTCCTCTACGTTGACCGCCAGGATTTCCGACAGGAACATCTCATGGGAGCCAAGGGGGAGGATCTGCTTTACCCTGCATTCCAGGTTGATGGGACTTTCCCCGATGGCGGGGCAGGAGAGCAGGCCGACGGGCTCCTTGGTGAGGTGCATTTCGGCGAACTTGTCCAGCCGCGCGCCAGTGCGCGCGCCGCAGAAATCAGCGGCGCGGACTAAGCGGCGGGTGGTGAGATTGATGACAAACTCCCCCTGTTCCCGGATGATACCGTAGGAATACCGTTCCGGCCGGAGAGAGATGTAGGTCATGGGAGGGATGGTATTGACAATGCCGGTCCAGGCCACGGTGATGATGTTGGCGTGATCCATGGTGCCGCAGGAAACCAGCGCGGGCGGGATCGGGGCCAGGAGGGCGCCGGGCTTCCAGGCTTGCTTGCTCATTTTGATAAAGTCCTTTCCAGGCGGTGAATACGGTTCTTATTATAGCATATTTGAAAGCGTCTGCCAACAAAAAAAACTGACTGTTATGGAAGAGCTCGAGAGCAAGCGCTCTCGAGCTCTTTGCTGGATTGATGGGATCTTTCCGGCTGCGCAGAAAGGGCAGGCAGCCGCTCAGTACTCCACCTTGAGGGTGCGGATCTCAAAGGGATGGAAGGAAAGCTCGCAGGTGTCGCCGGCGGAAACGGTGTCCAGCGCATCCTCCAGGAGGTTGGTTTCTGTTATCCGCTTGGCACCGTTTACACGAAGCTCCGTGCGGGTATAAGCGCCCTCGCACTCATAGAGGCGGAGGATGAAAGCCCGTCCGCCATCCTCGCAGGGCTTGACGGTTTCGGCCAGGATGTTGCTGCTGCCGATGGAGAGCAGGGACTCCTGAGCATAGCTTCCGGCCAGCTGAACCGGCGGAACATTCAGCCGGTAGGCGGGATGAACCACTGTTTCCGCGGAGAAGGCGCCCGCATGAGGCAGGAAGGAGTAGACGCAGGTGTGCCGGCCGTGATCGCCGGTGTAGTCAGGACGGCATCCGCCCTTGTGCAGGGAGAGCCGCATCTGCCCCTCATTGACAGAGATGCCGTATTTGCAGTCGTTCAGCAGGGCCGCTCCGTAACGGGTATCGGACAGATCCGTGTATTTCTGGTTGGAGACTTCAAACTTCGCCTTCTCAATATCAGTGCTCCGGTTGACCGACCGCTTGATGCAGCCGAACTGCACCTCATGGCGGGCGAAATCCGTCTCAATAGAGGTGTCAAAGGCAGTCTTAAGGAACCGGTGATTGTCATGCCAGTCCATGACAGTCTCAAAGCGAATCTCGGGCGTATCCGCATAGAAGATCATATCCTGGGCCAGAGTGGATTTCTCCGTCAGCTGATAGGTGCTGCGGATCCGATATTCCACCCCGCCGTCGGAGACGGTTTCCCGGGAAATCAGCTTGGCGGCGGGGCGGAACTTCAGCTCCAGATCCGCGTCCACATCCCAGTTGTCCCAGGCGGAGGGCACATCCTCGGCCAGCAGCAAGGTGTTCAGGGGATATCCGTTCCCCCGCAGCTCCCGGCCTGCCGCCTTATCAATAAAGGAAGAGATGGCGCCGTTTTCATCAAAGGTAATCAGGGCGAAGGGGGTTTCCAGGGAATTCCCATCCGCCCGGAAGGGGCTTTCGCTCCTGGGCGCATCGGTGGTAAGGGTCAGAGTCCGTGCGGAAAACGCCGGCAGCACAACGCCGGAAACCGCTGTCCGATCCCCGTGCAGGACACTGTTGATCCGCTGCTGGACAAAGCCTTCCACGACCCTGCCCTCAGGCAGCTCCAGATACAGCACGTCGGAGCGCTCCAGAGAGAGGGTGTTCACCAGGGAAATCCGATCCGCTTCGGGCTGGACAGAGGCCTTTTCCCGCAGGAGCTCTCCGGCCCTGCGGATGACCTGCGCGGTTTCCTGAAGGGACTGACTGTGGGCTTCAGGGATGCAGGTGCCCGGCAGAATGTCATGGAACTGATTGACCAGCAGAGTATTCAGCAGGGGACGAATCTCCTGTCCGTCAGCCTCCTGCTGTGCGGCAAGGGCTTCCCGCACCAGAATATACTCCAGATTGTGCAGGGCGTTTTCCGCATAGCGGTTGTTCTGCTTGATCTGGGCCTGATTGGTTAGGGTGCCCCGGTGCAGCTCCAAATAGAGCTCACCGCTGTAGGTGGAAGGGGAGCGCACAGTTTTTTCCAGCTGCTGCATGAATTCGCTGACAGTGGTGTACTCTGCCCGGGGAAGCCCCTCCAGATCCTTGACCCGGCGTGCCATTTCCAGCATCTCAAACTCCGGACCGCCGCCGCCGTCTCCAAAGCCAAAGGAGAGCAGCCGCATATTGGAAACAGGCTTTTCCTGGATGCAGTCGCCGCTGTTTTTGCCGTTGACCACGTATTCCATCAGGGACTTGGGCGTGGGCCAGATGTGGGTTTTGTTCAGGTGGGTGAGCACCTTGGTGCCGTCCAGCCCCTTCCAGTAGAAGGTGTCATATGGGAAACGGTTGGTGTCGTTCCAGGCCATTTTGGTGGTCAGGAAATAGCGCACGCCGCTTTTCTGCATAATCTGCGGGATTGCGGGGCTGTAGCCGAAGGTGTCGGGCAGCCAGAAGGCGTCCGCCGTATAGCCGAAATGCTCCCGGGTGAACCGCTGGCCCCAAAGGAACTGACGGACCATGGATTCGCCTGAGACAATGTTGCAGTCGCACTCCACCCAGACGCCGCCGTTGGGCTCATAGCGGCCCTGGGCCACCCGCTCCTTGATCTGTTCAAACAGGGCGGGATAATGGCGGCGGATCACCTCGCTGTGAAAGGCTGAGCTTTGTATAAATTTATATTCCGGGTACTGATCCATCAGGCTCATCTGGTTGGAATAGGTGCGGGCACATTTTTCAATAGTTTCGTCAATGGTCCAGAGCCAGGCGGTATCCATGTGGGAATGGCCGATGATTCCTGCCAGGGGCGCGCTCTGGGAATTGGTTTTCGCCAGTGCTTCCTTCAAAAGGGGGTGTGCTTCCTGGAGTGCGGCGCGGAACGTCTCCGGGGTGGTGTTTTCCCAGGAATAGTACACGATTTCATGTACATCCAGCAGGGTGCGGATTACAGCGGCCCGGCGGAAGCTGTCCTGCTCCAGGGCCTGTACCAGCTCGTTCAGAGTTTTCAGATCAAAGAGAAAATCAGAAATCAGCGAATCCTTCACACAGACATCCGCCGGGCCTACCGGACGGCGGAAATCCCGGGAGCCTTCGTCTGTCAAGGGCATACAGCCGATGCAGTAGTGGCCTGCGTAGAACTCCAGCGCCAGTTCGACCGTTTGACCGAGCCGGGCATTTTGGAGAAACAGATCGCAGTAATGGTTGCCGTGGGAGCCGACAACCTCCTTGGAGGCAAAATTTCCGTAGGGAACGCCGTCCTTCCAGAGCATACCCTCATAGGCGCCGGTTTTGGGATAGAGATACAGATCCATTCCCGCAAGCTCGGCGGGAACGGTATAGGTTCCCTTAAACCAGCAGTACTGGCCCTCCTGGCCCCAGCTTTCACCGGGCTGGGAAAAGAGGCTGTCCTCCGGTACTGCATGCAGGCGCTCCATGGTATGGAACCACTTCATGGGGACGCTGTCCACCCGCTGAAACAGCTGCTGCTCCAATGTGGATTCCAGCCGGACCAGTTTTTGCAGGGTTCTCTCGATCTGTTTTTCACTGATCATTTCTTTCCTTCTTTCCTATATATAAAATAAAAAAGATCCCGCGCTTCTGAGTGCCTGCTTGAGATCTCTGCGCGGCCGAAGGGCAAGACCTCGAGGCTCTGCCTCGAGATCCGCCAAGGGGGCCTGGCCCCCTTGGATTCCCATTATTTTTTAAGGGCGGAAAAAGGGGTGGGGTCAAGTCTGCACAGACTCCTTGATTCCTGTCACGCAGATGGTCTGATTCCCGCCGTACGCTTTTTTCGTAAAGAAAAAAGCTCCTTCCTGCGTGCGTGGCACAGCGTTTGACCCCGCAGAGAGTATGTGCGTGGCAGAACACGCTCGAAACACTCGGCGTCGTACTGGTTGCCCCGCGCAAAGGGATGAATCTTTTTCTTTACGAAAAAGTGGGTAAGCGGGAGATCGTCCACGAAGGAAGTATCAGCGAGGCAGGGACTGAAATTTTGCTCCCTCATAACCACCAAAAAGACGGGAATCCAAGGGGAGGCATCCCCTTGGCGAGCGCTCGAGAGCAGAGCTCTCGAGGTATTGACGTTGCAGAAGATCCTACAACAGGCACTCAATTCATTCTGGCTCCATTGTACTGCTGATGGGAAAGCCTGTCAAGAATTCCTGAAAGAATTCGGCGGAAAATGCGCATCTCTGCCTCGAAATATATTATTGATGTTCAATTAAAAGGTGGACGCCTTCAAGTTGCAGGGAAAAAGGAGTATAGTAAAGCCAGTTGAAAAAAGGTAAAGAAGCGAGTAGAATAAGGACATGAGTTATACAAAAAGATATAGAGAACGGACCATTGAATACAGGCAGGCGGGGCATAGCCTGGAAGCAACCCATCACGTCTTTAGGGTACAGACATAGAAAGGAGCTGGATACTATGCTGGACTTTGGTGATTTTTTAGACCTGTTCGGCCTGGGAGATAACCAGGAAGACGACGGTATGTTTGAATCCAGCGGCGGCGAGCTGTGGGAGGGGATCCTGCCCTCCCAGATGGGCGCGGAGGGAGTGCTGCTGGATCTGGACGGGGACGGCATCGTGGACTGGATGCAGACCGGAGAGGACTTCAACAACGATCATATTTTTGAACAGGTACAGGAGTTCTCCGGCCTGGAGGGGATGAGCCTGTGGGACGGGGACAACAGCGGCTATCTGGAAGGATGCGCCCCGACCTACGAAACCTTTGATCCGGATGCCGCCGACATGGAGTATATCATCGGGAATCCGGAGGACGCCATGGAGAGCTGGCACTGGCAGGAGACTGGCACCAGCTGCGCGGTGGCCTCTCAGGAGTTTGTTCTGGAGCGGCTGACCGGCCATGAGTTCCATGAAAGCGATCTGAGGGTTCTGGCGGAGGAGCAGGGCTGGTACTCCCCCGAAGGGGGCACCCCCATGGACGACGTTGGCAATCTCCTGGAGCACATGGGCCTGACTGTGGAGCGCAGCCAGGGCAATTCCATCCGGGATTTGGAGGAATGCCTGCAAAACGGCGGCGAGGTGATTGTAGGGGTGGACAGCAGCGAGATCTGGGAAGGACAGGACGACGATTTCTTCGGCCCCGGCATTGACGCCGACCACGCGGTGCAGGTGATCGGCCTGGACTACAGCGATCCCGGCAATCCGCTGGTGATTCTCAACGATCCCGGTACCGCCAACGGCGGCGGAGCGATGATCCCACTGGAGATTTTTATGGGCGCTTGGGAGGACAGCGGCTGCTTCATGGTGGAAGCCTACGCTTGAATTGAGGAGGGATTTGAACATGGAAAAAATAGACACCTATTCGCTGATTTCTGCCTTCAACCGGGATGAGTTCCGCCGGAGGGTGATCCCTCAGGAGCTGGCGTCCAGCTGGCCCTGCATTCAGAAGATCGGCCGCGCCCTGTGCATCACGATTCCCTACTATGCCCAACGCCCGGAGCAAAACCGCATTGCCCTTTATCCCCTTTACTGCTCCGTGACCTTCCCTTTGGGCAATCAAAACAGACTGCTGGACTTTACCATCTATCCCCACCATAAGGAGTGGCGGGACATCGACTATTCCAAGCCCGCCGGATATTTCAAGCATAAGGCTCTGGAGGATGTCAAAACCAGAGGGGAATATCAAACGCTGTGCAGACAGCTGTATGGATATTATGATCAGATGATCGCAGCTATCCCGGAGAAAAAGCCCTTCGCTCAGGAGGAGGAGATGATTGCGCTGTTCTCCAAGCTGATGGAGCCGGGACACTACGGACAGTATCAGAGGATCAACAAAAAATTCTATTCGTATTTCTGCCAGCTTTGAGCTTAAGAGCCTATTCGGGCTCTCCGGGCGCGTGTTCGGAAGGGCAAGGCCGCGAGACGCTGTCTCGCGCTCTGCGGTGCGTCGTGAAACGACGCATCGGGGAGGGATTCCCATTAATTTGAAGGGCTTTTTTAAGGGCGGAAAAAAGAGGTGGGGCCAAGTTTGTACAGACTTCCTTCTTTCTGCCACGCAGAAAGTCTGATTCCCGCAGTACGCTTTTTTCGTAAAGAAAAAAGCTACCTCCCGGGTGCGGGGTATTCCCTGCGCCGCATTGGGATTTCTGCGCAGAGCACGCTCGGGACTTTCTGCGTCGCAGTCGCTGCGCCGCTCGTAGGGCTGAATTTTTTCTTTGCGAAAAAATGGGTAGGCGGGAGATCGATCACGAAGGAAGTACCAGCGGGGAAGGCCCACCACTCCAAAAAAATTTACGGGAATCCAAGGGGATTAAATCCCCTTGGCGAGTGCTCGAGAGCAGAGCTCTCGAGGTCTTCCACTCCCGAACACCCAAAGATCCTGAACAGGCTCTAAGAAAGGAGTATCCACATGTCCGCTTTTTTTGAATTAACCCATCAAAACATCACTTGACAAGGGCATACAGGGAAAAGAAGCAAAAAAAGTGCTACCAACCTTACACAAAACACCGCCTAACGGGACAATAGGCGGTGTTTTTGTATGCGGAGGAAAATCCCTGAA
>JAAVZY010000043.1 GCA_022791945.1 Oscillospiraceae bacterium
CGGGGTCTGGACGGAGCTTTTCCAGTCCGATCCGCGTCAAAAATGCTCGGAATCCACAAAGGATTCCTCCGCTTTTTTCCTTGACGGACTGGAAAATCCCTCGCCCATCCCCCCATTTCCAGCTATGAATACAGGTTCTTAATAAGCCCTTAAAAAGATGGGATCCCAAAGGGACGCGTCCACAATGCGCCCAGCGGCGCATCTCAGAATTCGGCGAAGCCGAATTCCTAGGTGCATCGTGAAACGATGCACCGCAGAGCGCGAGACAGAGTCTCGCGGCCTTGCCCTTGCGAACACTTAGATCCCCACAGGATCATCAACATCGTCGTCCTGGGAGCTGGAGGGGGCTGCGCCTACCATGGAGGTGCAGTGGGGACAGCGGCTGGCCTCCAGCGGAATCTCACTGCGGCAGTAGGGGCAGACCTTGGTGGTGGGAGGCGCGGCGGCGGCTTCCTCCTCTTCCTTCTTCTTCCCCAGCGCCGCCAGCTTGTTCATTCCCTTTACCAGCAGGAAAATCAAAAACGCCATAATAATAAAGTTCAAAACCGCTGTGACAAACGCCCCGTAACGGATTTCTACCCCCAGGAGAGGCAGCACCAGATCGCTGAAATCCGTCCTGGCAAACAGCCCAATCACCGGAGAGAGGATATCGTCCGTCAGGGATTTTACAATCGCCTGAAAGGCAGCGCCGATAATCACACCCACTGCCAAATCAATTACATTTCCCCGCAGAGCAAACGTTTTGAAATCCTGCAGCATCTTTTTCATTGTCCATCATGTTCCTTTCTTCTCCTGCTCCTGTACAGAGCGCTCCATTCGCTGGAGCACCGGCGGCTCGTCTCCCTCCGGGTCAATCTGCTTCAGATCCAGGTAATCCTCTGTGGTACACGGCAGCTTCTTCCGCTCCAGCCGGTTTTTCAGCAGCTCCGCCAGCAAAGAGTAAATCAGGCCAAAGGCCGGAACGCCGATGATCATCCCCACAAACCCGAAGAAACCGCCGAAAACCATAATCGCAAATATCACCCAGAAGGCTGACAGCCCTGTGGAGCTCCCCAGAATCCGCGGCCCGATCACATTTCCATCAACCTGCTGGAGCACCAGGATAAAGATGATAAACCACAGGCATTTCCAGGGATCCACCATGAGCAGCAGCAGAGCGCTGGGAATCGCCCCGATGAAGGGCCCGAAAAACGGGATGATGTTGCTGACCCCTACGATCACCGCAATCAGCAGGGTATAGGGACTTTGCAGGAAGGGCAGGCTCAGCCCCAGAAAGCAGAGGATCCCGATGATCGTTGAGTCGATGAGCTTTCCCTTGATGAAGCCGCCGAACATCCCGTCCGCCCGCCGGCCAATCAGCAGCAGCGTGTTCCCGCCCCGAACCGGCAGGATTGCATATACCACCTTCTTCATCTGGGCAATGAACCGCTCCTTGCTGAACAGGACGTAGATCGCCACAATCAGCCCCACAAAGAGATCCATCACCGTGCTCACAAAGCCCATTCCACCGGTGGTCACGCTCCGCATCAGATTGGTCATCTGGGGGAGAAGGTTGTCCTTGAGCCAGTTCTCCATGGTGCTGGCAATGGAGGTGAACTGAGCGTCCACCAGCTGCAGCAGATCCGGGTTGTCCTGGGCCAGCCGGAGTAAAAAGTTCTCCAGCGTCGTCAGGTAAGCCGGCATATTGACAACCATGGTCTGAACACTCCGAATCAGCTGGTCCAGCACCATGGTGATCAGCCCGCAGACCAGGGCCAGGCTCAGCAGAAAGGTAACCGTAATCGCCAGCGCCCGGGGCGCCCGGGAGGGCTCTGTCTTCTGCCGGGGACGCCGGGAGGGCTTGGCCGGCCTGGCTTCCCGGCGCTTTTGCAGCCGGGAGGCCAGGGGGAGAAAGCACTTCCGCTCGAAAAATTCCATCACCGGATTCAGCAGATAGGCAATGGCCAGCCCCAGCACAAAGGGCATCAGCAGATCCCCCAGGAACCGGAGGGCGTCCATCACCTCATTGAACCGGTTGAGCAGCAGAAAAAAGGAGATGGAGCAGACAATGACCAGGAAGGCGGTAAGCCCCCAATAGAGATATTTCTTTTCCCAGCGGAATTTCAACGCAAGGTCGCTCCTTTCAGCGGTATCGTCCGGGAGGCCCCGGCAGAGGAGGAGGATAAGGCGGATAATATGGCCCCACGGGACGTCCCGCCCAGTAGAGGGTTGAGGAGGGCCTGTTCCGGATGACGAACAGGAAGATCCCGCCCCCCAGTATCAGGGACAGCAGCAGATAGAGCACATGATTCTTCGGATCATAGTCCTTATAAATCAGGTACAGAGAAAGTCCCTGAAACACGCTGGAGAGAACGACTGTCAGCATCTCAATCAGAACCACCAGGACATAGAGCGCTATCACTCCCACGAGAAAAAGCCCCAGCGCTTCCCATCCGTCGGGAATGTCCACCATCACATAGACACACCAGATGATAAAGGCACTGAAAACCATCACAGCAAAGCAGGCGGGCAGCAGCTGGGAAAAGAGCAGCCAGAACCTCCAGTTGGAGCGTTTCCCCCGGAAGCGGTTGATGTCGTCGGCAATGTCGCCCATCAGCCAGGCGTTGAAAAAGGGAACCCAGGCCTTCCAGCTGTCCCGGCGCTGCCGTCCGTAGGGGTGGAATTCCCGGCCCTTCCGCAGGGCGGAGAGCCCCAGCGCCTGGAATATATAGACAGTCAGCCCGTAGCCCAGCCCCACCAGGGAGATCAGAAGGCTGATACCCGCCTCAAACAGCTCTTCATCAAACAGGGAAACCACCTCCTCCCTGAGGATAAACGCCCTGCCCGGCCCAGTAAAGGGTGGAGGCGGGCTTCTTCCGGATTATGAACAGGAAGATAGGCGCGCAGAAGCTGAACAGGAAGGAGAGCACCGTATAGAGGATTGCGTTTTGGGGCTCGTAATCCTGAAGGATCCGGTAAAGGACCAGCGCCCGGCAGATCACTGTGCCGAGGGACAGCAGGTTTGCCAGCAGGACGGACAGAACCATGCCCAGCCCCTGGGAAGAGAGCATGGCGGAAGAAGCATAGGAGGTGAGATAAAAGGTGTCGGACAGGATCAGGATCGCCGATCCCAGGGAGGACAGGCCTTGAAGGACGGAAAGCACCGTCATCCAGATTCGCCAGCTGGAACGCTTTCCCAGGAAGCGGCTGACATCGTCGGCCACATCTCCCAGCAGCCAGCTTCGGGCGAAGGGAACCCAGGCCATCCAGGCGTCCTGCCTCTGCCGGCCGCAGGGGTGGAGCTCCCGGCCCTTCCGCAGGGCGGAAAGGGCCGCCCCCTGGAGGATATACTCCGCCAGGAGAAGGCCGCCAACCAACAGGCCAATCAGAAGATAGGCCCCGATCAGGATGTATATACCGTCCATGGAACGCCTCCTTTAAAGAAGCCCCCGTAAATGCATACAGAACCTGTCAGGCAGAGACTCCCTGCGCGGCAGATTCTTTCATCCGGGGTATATGTGCGTGGCCGGGGAAGGCCGCGAGAGCTCTGCTCTCGCGCTCTGCGGTGCGTCGTTTCACGACGCATCGGGGAGGGATTCCCCTTGGATTCCCGTCTTTTTTAAGGGCGTAAAGGGGGTGGGGTTTCAAGTCTGTACAGACTTGTTACACCCTACCTCACTAGTACTCCCTGCGTGGTCGATCGCCCATTTTTTCGTAAAGAAAAAATGGGTAGGCGGCGCAGGAACTATCCCGCACCCGGGCGGGAGCTTTTTTCTTTACGAAAAAAGCGTACTGCGTGAATCAGACTCTCTGCGTGGCAGAAGGCCGGAAAGTCTGTACAGACTTAACCCCCAACCCTTTCCGCCCTTAAAAAAGATGGGAATCCAAGGGGGGCCAGCCCCCCTTGGCAGGAGCTCGAGGGCAGAGCCCTCGAGGTCTTTCCCTCCGTCACGCAGAGAGCCACAAGGGGATTCTCAGAAGGCCACTCCCTGGGCGAGCATGGCCTCGGCGACTTTCTCGAAGCCGGCGATGTTGGCGCCCAGGACGTAGTTGTCCGCTGCGCCGAACCGTTTCGCGGCCTCGTCGATCTTATGATAAATGCTGACCATAATGCCCTTGAGCTTCTGATCCACTTCCTCGAAGCTCCAGCTCAGACGCTGGCTGTTCTGGCTCATCTCCAGGGCGGAGGTGGCCACGCCGCCGGCGTTGGCAGCCTTGCCCGGTGCAAAGAGCACGCCCTTGGCCTGGAAATACTCGGTAGCCTCCAGCGTGGTAGGCATATTGGCGCCCTCGGCCACGTACCGGCAGCCGTTCCTTACCAGGGCCTCCGCGTCGGCCAGATCCAGCTCGTTCTGGGTGGCGCAGGGCAGAGCCACATCGCAGGACACGCTCCAGACCCGGCCCTCGGTGGAATATTGGGCGTTGGGCCGCACGGTCAGGTATTCGCTGAGCCGGGCCCGGCGGACTTCCTTGATCTCCTTCACAGCGGCCAGATCGATGCCCTCCGGATCATAAATCCAGCCGGTGGAATCACTGAGGGTGACCACCTTCGCGCCCAGCTGCTGCGCCTTTTCAGTGGCATAGATGGCAACGTTGCCCGCGCCGGAAATCGCTACGGTTTTCCCGGCCAGCTGATCCCCATGGGTGCGGATCATCTCGTCCAGCAGATAGACCAGGCCGTAGCCGGTGGCCTCGGTCCGGGCCAGGGAGCCGCCATAGGTCAGACCCTTGCCGGTCAGCACACCCTCAAAGCAGTTCTTCATCCGCTTGTACTGGCCGAAGAGATAGCCGATCTCCCGTGCGCCCACGCCGATATCGCCGGCGGGCACGTCGGTGTCCGCGCCGATGTGGCGGGCAAGCTCGGTCATAAAGCTCTGGCAGAAGACCATGATCTCCCGGTCGGATTTGCCCTTGGGATCAAAGTTGGAGCCGCCCTTGCCACCGCCGATGGGCAGGCCGGTGAGAGAGTTTTTGAAAATCTGCTCAAAGCCCAGGAATTTGATGATGCTCAGATTGACGTTGTCCCGCAGACGCAGCCCGCCCTTGTAGGGGCCGATGGCGCTGTTGAACTGCACCCGGTAGCCAATATTGACATGGGCCTGCCCCTGATCGTCCACCCAGGGCACCCGGAAGGTGATGATCCGCTCCGGCTCCACCAGACGCTCCAGCAGGGCCTCCCGGCGGTAGCGGGCCTCGTTGAGGTCGATCACCGGACGGAGGGAGTTGAGCACCTCTTTGACAGCCTGATGAAACTCCGGCTCGCCGGGATGGTTTTGGGTAACGGCTTCAATGATTTCATCAACATAAGACATAAAGCAACGCTTCCTTTCCTGAGAACCAAAATTGGCACAAAAAAGGGCGTCACAGACCAAGGCAGCGGCTAGCTGTCCCGACTGAAATGACGCCTTTGTCAGTTTACACCTGCTATTATACACGCTTGCCCTGGGAATTGCAACGGTTTTTTGAATTTTTTTAGATGAAATCCTTCAATTTGCAGCGTCTCCGGAAGGGCAGAAACCGCTCTCTCTGCCCTCGGGCTTCCTCCGCCTTTTTTCAAAAAGGCGGAGGAAAAGCGCAATACTTCACGGGGTCGGATCCGGATTTGATTCCTCCATGGAGAAAATCAGGGGCGCGTCCTCGGGGGTGAGGGGGACGGGCGGGCGCTCAAGGACAGCGGCTAGGATGGTGTATGCCGCCAGGCGGGAGCCCAGGGGAGAAGCGTGCTCCCCGTCGGTGAAGTAAAGCTCCTGATCCGGATGCTCCCGGCGGTACCGCGCCCAGGCCAGCCCCACCGGAGCCACCCTGGCGGGCAGCTCCCGGCCCAGACGAAGATATGCTTCCGCCATCCGGGCCAGCCCCTGGGGATTCCGCTTTTCCGGCCAGGTCATGTACAGGATGGGCCTGGCGCTGGTCTGAGCGATCAGATCGGCCAGCCTCCGGGCGTCCCGGAACATCTCCTCCTCATCCCCGAAGGGGTGGGCCACATGCTGAAGAACAATATAGTCATAATTGCCATAGAGGATGTTGAACCGGGCTTCCGGCTGTTCCGCATGGAAGCCGAAACCCATGCCCCCGTGGGCCAGCATGGCAACCTCTGTCTCCACGCCGTTCCCCCGGGCGATCTCCCGGAAGATCCGGGGCATGTCGTTAAAATAGGTATGGCTGTTGCCAATGAATAGAACCCGCATTTGAAACACTCCCTCAATCAGTACGGGAAGGACTGGCCCGCAAATACCTCCAGGGTTTTCAGGTACTGGAGGAAGTCCTTGCCCCCCTGGAGCTCCAGGAGGACGCGGCTGCCCCGTGCCCAGAAGGGGTAGACGGTGTACGTCTCCACGTTCTCTCCGCGGTAGATGCGGATCCGGGCGTCGGCGGCTACGCTGCTGTCAATCTCTTCCTCCGTATCCTCAAAGGAGATGGCGGAGAGATGCATCAGGAACTCGTCGAACTGCTCCGGCGGCAGATCCCCGCTCTGTCCGCCGCTGATGTTCACCAGCTCGATCCGGGTGATCCCATCCGGGCGATCCGGAACCTCGGGCGGCGTCTCCTCTTCAGAGGACGTCTCCGATTCGGGCGGCGCTTCCTCCGAAGCCGCAGGCTCCGAGGAGGCGGGGGCCGAGGATACCGGCGCGGAGGACTGGGGCGGTCTGGAGGATACCGGCGGGCTGGAGGACGCCGGAGCGGAGGACGCTTCCTCCGAGGATACGGGCTCCTCCTGGGAAGAGTCTGGCTCAGAGGACGGAATCTCCATGGAGAAGGTAGGGGTGGAGGTCATGGAAACATTCAGGCTGATCAGGGGATCCTCCATGGAGGTCAGCACCACCAGCATAGCGGCCAGTGCTGCCAACAGCGCCACCACCGCGCAGCTGCTGGCGATGATTAGCTTCAAATTGGGAATCTCCGGTTTCTTCATACCTGCGCCCATTCCTTTCCGCCGGCTAGTTCAGCTCGTCCCCCAGCTCCGCGCTCTCACGCAGAAGCTTTTCCCGATAGAGCCTTGCGGCCTGCTCGTTCTTATTCTCTCCAAATTGATAGTAAACTCTCCCCGCCAGGGCCTCCGGCATATACTGCTGCCGGACATAGTGGTTCCGGTAGCTGTGGGGATACTTGTAAAACTGTCCCTTGACCGCCGCATCCTCCCCGTCGAAGTGCTTGTTTTGCAGGCACCGGGGAATCGCCCCGGTCCGGCCCGCCCGCACGTCTGCCAGAGCCTCCTCCAGGGCGGAGGAGGCGGAGTTGGACTTGGGCGCGGTGGCCAGCAGGATCACCGCGTCCGCCAGAGGATGGAGCGCCTCCGGCAGCCCCAGCTGTGTGGCCGCGTCCACACAGGCCTTCACGATGGGAATCGCCTGGGGATAGGCCAGGCCCACGTCCTCGCAGGCGATCACCAGGATCCGGCGGCAGGCGGAGAGCAGATCCCCCGCCTCCAGCAGCCGGGCCAGGTAGTGGAGGGCGGCGTTTTCGTCCGAGCCCCGGATGGACTTCTGCAGGGCGGAAATGATGTCGTAGTGCTCGTCCCCCTGGCGGTCGTAGCGCATGGCGCTCCGCTGGGCCAGAGCCCTGGCCAGCTCCAGGGTGATCCGCCGGCTTCCTCCCTCCGGCTGGGCGGAGAGGTAGCAGAGCTCCACCCCGTTCATGGCCTTGCGCACATCCCCGCCGCAGGCCCGGGCGATCTGCTCCGCGGCTCCTTCCTCCAGGAGGGCCGCTTCCCCGTACTCCTCCTCCAGCAGGGAGAAGGCCCGGCGTACCGCCCGGACAGCATCCTCCGGCTCCACCGGCTTGAACTCAAACACCGTGCAGCGGCTCAGAACCGCGTTGTAGATGTAGAAATAGGGGTTCTCCGTGGTGGAGGCAATCAGCGTGACGCTCCCGTCCTCAATGTATTCCAGCAAAGACTGCTGCTGCTTCTTGTTGAGGTACTGGATTTCGTCCAGATAGAGCAGGATGCCGTTGTGCCCGGCAAAGGAGCCCACCTCCTCCACAACCGCCCGGAGATCCGCCGTGGAGGCGGAGGTGCCGTTGAGCTTGTGGAGCCGCATATCCGCCTGTTGGGCAATGATCCGGGCCACGGTGGTTTTCCCCACGCCGGAGGGGCCGTAGAAGATCAGGTTGGGAATCCGGCCGGATTCCACAATCCGGCGGAGGGGCCTTCCTGCCTCCAGCAGGTGGCGCTGTCCGACAACCTCCTCCAGCTTCTCCGGCCGGAGCCGCTCCGCAAGGGGCGTACCCATCCTGATTCCTCCCTTCGGCCTGCTCTGCCCTGCTTTTCTCTGCGTTATTGGAAGGGATAAGACCTCGAGGCTCTGCCTCGAGCTCCGCCAAGGGGAAGGGATTCCCCTTGGATTCCCGTCTTTTTGGGGGTGGGGGTGGGGACGGGCGCTTGCGCCCGCCCCCCTGCCTCGCTGGTACTTCTTTCGTGGTCGATCGCCCGCCTACCCATTTTTTCGTAAAGAAAAAATTCAGCTCCATAGGCGGCGCAGCGACTACGACGCAGAAAGTTTCAAGCGTGTCTGTTACGCTCATACTTTCTGCGGCACAGGAAGTACCCCGCACGCAGGAGGGAGCTTTTTTCTTTACGAAAAAGCGTACTGCGTAAATCAGACTCACTGCGTGGCAGGAAGAGAGAAGTCTCTACAGACTTGGCCTCACCCTTTTTCCGCCCTTAATAAGCCCTTAAAAATAATGGGAATCCAAGGGGAATCCCTCCCCGATGCGCCGCCAGCGGCGCATCTCAGAATTCGGCGAAGCCGAATTCCTAGGTGCGTCGTTTCACGACGCACCGCAGAGAC
>JAAVZY010000044.1 GCA_022791945.1 Oscillospiraceae bacterium
CGGATGCTCTAACCAACTGAGCTAAAGGCCCGTTTTCACATCCGAGAAGCCGCCGCTTTTCGTGCATTTCTGCATCTGCTTGTTTATTATACACGCACCTCCCCTTTTTGTCAAGAAAAATTTTTGTATGCAGCCGGGCTTTTGCGGCCTCTGCGGCTGCGCCTCAGGGTCTTGACTTTCGGCGGGGAGGCGTAAAAATGAACAGAACCGCAGCAAAAAGCAGCGCTGCCACCGCCCCGGTCCGCAGCGGACTGCACAGGATCCGCTCCGCTGCCGCCGACAGACGCTGGGGATCCAGAAACAGGATCAGCCCCACAATCGCGGCGGCAATGGCTGTCACTGCAACCCCTCCCGCAGCCACATCCTTTGCGATCCGCGCATAAGGATGATAAGCCGGGGAGCCCAGGTTTACCAGCGCTTCTATCGCTGTATTGATGGCCTCTGCGGAAATCACCAGGCCACAGCACAGCAGCAAAAGCGCCAGCTCCAGGCGCTCTAGCCCATAATAATAGGAAAAAAAGGAAACCAGCACCACAGCCGAAAGATGGATCCGCATATTCCGCTCATTGATTATGCAGTAGGCAATCCCGTGAAAGGCGCAGCGGAAGCTCCGGACCAGGCTGTATACATCATTCCGTTTGATCATATCCGGCGGCTACACCACATAGCTGTCTGCCCGGGCCAGCCCCAGCTTTTCCAGGATGGCCTCTTCCTTCTCCCGCATCTGGGTGGCCTCCAGGCCGCCGCCCTCGTGGTCGTAGCCCAGCAGATGCAGCATGGAATGTACAGTCAGAAACCCGATCTCCCGCTGGAGGGTGTGCCCGTACATTTCCGCCTGTTCAAAGGCGCGCTCTGCGGAGATAACCACATCCCCCAGCATATACGCCCCGGTTTCCTCGTTCTTATCCCACTTGCCGTCCTCCCCCAGAGGGAAGGAGAGCACATCTGTGGCGGAATCCTTGTGGCGGTACTGCTCGTTCAGCTGGCGTATCTCTTCATTGGTGATAAAGGAAACGCTGACCTCCGCGCTGCCCTGAAAATTCTCCGATTCCAGCACGGCATGACAGCAGCGGCGGATCAAGAGGCGGATGCCCGAGGGGATTTTCCGCGCCTTTTGGCGGTTGCTGATTAATACCTTCAATTTATCCATAGCTCTCTTATCCTTTCATCATAAATCCGCCGGCCTGGGGCCTGCTTACTTCTGGTGCTCGCTCTCATGCTTGGCATACGCCTTGATAATGCGCTGAACAATCCGGTTGCGGACAACGTCCCGCTCATTCAGCAGGATGGTGGAAATATCCTCCACCCCCCGCAGGACATGGATGGCGTCAATCAGCCCGGACTTTTTGGGCTCCGCAATATCGATCTGGGTAACGTCGCCGGTGATAACCGCCTTGCTCCCCGCGCCCAGACGGGTCAGGAACATTTTCATCTGTTCCCGGGTGGTATTCTGAGCCTCGTCCAGGATGATAAAGGACTCGTCCAGGGTGCGTCCCCGCATATAGGCAAGGGGCGCGACCTCGATGCTGCCCCGCTCCAGATGGCGGTTGAAGGTTTCCGGCCCGAACATATCAAACAGGGCGTCGTACAGGGGCCGCAGATAGGGATCTACCTTATTCTGCAAATCTCCCGGAAGGAAGCCCAGCTTTTCCCCAGCCTCCACAGCGGGACGGGTGAGAATAATCCGGCTGATCTCCTGGGCGCGGAAGGCGCGCACCGCCATGGCCACTGCCAGATAGGTTTTTCCGGTTCCTGCCGGGCCTACCCCCAGGGTAACCACATTCTGCTGGATGGCGTCTGTGTATTTCTTCTGTCCCAGGGTTTTGGGGCGGATGGGCTTGCCGCCCGCAGTGATGCAGATGCAGGTTTCCGCCAGGGCCTTGGCTTTTTCCAGCTGATGCTCCCGGGTGAGGGTGATCAGGTAGCCCACGGACTGATCGGTGACAGGCTCTCCCCCCCGGGCGGCTTCGAGCAGGGCCTCCAGGGTATCGGCGGCCATTTCCACAGCCTCCGGTTCCCCGTTCACTTTGATATATTCGTCCCGGCCGATGATGGAAACGCCGAATTCCTTTTCCAGGATCCGGATGTTCTGATCGTAGCTTCCAAAGGCTGCGGACAGGGCTTCTGTTGAAGTAAAGGCAATCAATTTTTCTGCCATTCGTTCCGTCCTTTCCGGGCGCGGCCCTGAAAGGCACTCCCTTTTTTGTTCGGTACGCATAAGAATAGTATAACATAGAATTTAATTTTGGAAAGTTTAAAACAAAAATTCATGAAAACGCACAAAAACGCGGGTGTTTTTTGCGGAATCTCTAAAAGGATTACCGACGAATCCGTCGAAATGGATAATCCCTGCGCCCCGCATGACGAAAAGTTCCCTGAAATGACGAAATTCCACTGGAAAAACAGCGGCGTCAGTCAGATGAGGATGGATAACTTCTAAGAGCCTATTCAGGATCTCTGGGCATCAGGGGAAGACCTCGAGGCTCTGCCTCGAGCTCCGCAAAGGGAGGCCAGGCCCCCCTTGGATTCCCGTCTTTTTAAGGGCGGAAAAAAGGGGTGGGATCAAGTCTGTATAGACTTCCTTGTTTCTGCCACACAGACAGTCTAATTCCCGCAGTACGCTTTTTTCGTAAAGAAAAAAGCTCCCTCCCGGGTGCGGGATACTCCCTGTGCCGCAGAAAGTATGCGCGCAGCAGAACCCGCTCGAAGCTCTCTGCGTCGCACTTTCTACCCCGCACGTAGGGATGAATTTTTTCTTTATGAAAAAATGGGTAGGCAGGCCATCGGCCACACAGGGAGTATCAGCGAGGAAGGCCCCACCCCCCAAAAATTTACGGGAAGCCAAGGGGATTTAGCTCTGCGATGCGCCGCTGGCGGCGCATCGCGGAGCACGAGGCAGAGCCTCGCAGCCTTGCCCCGACCACGCACGCAAAGATCTTGAACAGCCTCTAAGCCTGGTTAAGATGGGATCTCCCCAATAGGAGAAAATGAAAACCCTCGGCAAATCCCGATTTCATAGGATTTGCCGAGGATTCCTGATGGTCGAGGCGACAAGATTTGAACTTGCGGCCTCTGCGTCCCGAACGCAGCGCTCTACCAAACTGAGCCACGCCTCGCCAAACAACATCCTTATTATAGCAAAGCACACTGGATTTGTCAAGCTCGTAATCGGATAAGCCAGGGCACAGAGATCCGGCACAGGCTTTCACAGCAAAGCACAAGGCCCGGCCGAAACGCAGTGTCCTGCCGCGTTCCAACCGGGCCGATTGTATCATTGACCCTGCTATCTCCGCCCGGCGCCGCCGCCGCGGAAAGAGCTGCCGCCGCTGCGGTGGGTGAAGCCGCCTCCCCTGCTCCTGTGGGAGCCTCCAAAGGAGAATCCGCCGGAATGCCTTGGGCCGCTTCTGGGAGGACCGCCGAAGAAGGGCGGAGGCGGCGGGCGGTACCTCCGTCCAGGGCCGTAAAAGATCGGCGGCGGAGGCGGTATATAGGGACGGCGTCTCCTCCTGCCCCCGCTAGTGACAGAAACAACTGCCACAATAAAGATAAACAGGAACAGCGCCTTGACGAAATCCGGAATGGCAAACACCCGGCGGCTGGCTTGGGCATATTCTTCAGCCGGCGCTCTCGGCGGGATCATGGTATCCCCAGAGGCGTAGACCTTACGGACCGTGTTCAGCAGCGCGCCGAATACCCGCTGAACCCCTGCGTCGTAGTCTCCCCGGGCAAAATCCGGCTCCAGGTAATCCTCCAGAATATCGCCCAGAACCCCGTCAGAAATATAGTCCTCCAGGCCCTTGCTGACCGTCACCCAATAGTTATCCTCGCCGATCGCCAGCAGGAGCACAACGCCGTTTTGGCGTTCTGCCGAGCCGATTCCCCATTGATTGCCAAGCTCCATGGCATAGTCCGCAATATCCCAGCCGTCCAGGAAATCCACGGTAACCACCAGGATTTCCGCCCCTGTCTCATCAAAAAGGGACTCGTTTTCCCGGACAATGGCGTTGACGGTGGAGGGCTCCAGAACCTGAGCAAAATCGCCTACATAAAGGTTTGCGGGCCGCTCCGGAAGAACCGGCGCTGCCAGAACAGCTGGAGCCAGCAGGCAGATCAGCGCTGCGGCAAGCCCCAGCAGAATCCCTCTTTTCAGCCGAATCCTTCTCATATAACGATAACACCTGACACCTTCATTGATTGTATGGAAGCGGCTCATTCAAACAGCTCCGCGGGACGGACGCCGGTCAGCCCCGCCAGCAGATTGGCGGGAAACCTCTCCAGCTGGCGGTTATAGTCCGCCGCCAGCCGGTTGTAGCCGTCCCGGGCAATGGTTCTGCCCCGGCTGCGGAACTCATCATAGAGCCGATCCGGATATTTTGCATCATTGGCAGAGAGCGCGGTTTCCTTCAAAAGCCCGTGGAGAAGCGGCACCGCCTCCTCCAAAAGGCGGTTGGCAGCTGCCATTTCCTTAACAGAATCCGCCTGGGCAAGAGCGTCCCGGGCCTGCTCCACCGCCTGGATTTCAGGCTGCTCCTCCCCGTAGTAGCGCAGGGCAATCCCCGCCAGATTGTAAGCGGCGTTTCCCCGCTTCTCCAGGTCGGAAGCAATGGAGTAACCGTCCTTTTCCACCCCGAAGTAAAAGGCAGCGTCAACCTCCGACGCCAGCTCCTTCAGGGAATGCCGCCCGCCCAGAAGGATCGAGAGCACTACAGCAGCGATCGTCACAACCGCCGCCATTCCTCTGCTGCGGAAGATCTTCATTACCTATCACCTCTGCGGTTTGGGTCAGGACCTTGAGAGCGGCGCTCTCGGGGCTTTGACCTCAGTTGCGGATTTCCAGAAGCTTCTGCTTGAGCTCGCCTTCCATCTTGCCAAGCTCCGCCTCAGCGGCGCGGCGCTTCTCCCGTCCTTCCGCCTGGATGCGCATGACTTCGTCCAGCGTAGATATCAGCGTTGCGTTGGTATTGCGGAGCGTCTCGATATCCACAATGCCGCGCTCTGTTTCCTTCGCGGTGGCAATGGTGCCGATTTTCAGCTTCTCCGCGTTCCTGCGCAGAAGCTCGTTGGTCATATCCGTGGCGGCGCGCTGGGCCTCCATGGCCTGCTGGGAGTGCTCCAGCCCCAGCGCCAGCACCATCTGGCTCTTCCACAGGGGGATCGTATTGACCATGGTGGACTGGATCTTCTCCGCCATCATGGAATCGTTGTTCTGAACCATCCGGATCTGCGGCCCCATTTGGATGGAAACCATCCGGGTCAGCTCCAGATCATGCAGCTTCTTTTCAAAGCTGGTGCAGAGGCTGGACAGATCGTTGGCATACTGGGCATCCTCTGGCAGACCGGAACGGGCGGCCTTCTCTTGGGCCTCCTTCAGCTCATGGCTCCGGAAGCTCTCCAGACGGCGCTTTCCGGCGATGATGTACATAGAAAGCTCCTTGAAGTAGGTCAGGTTCATGGCATACATCTTATCCAGCATGGCCACGTCCTTCATGAGCTGAACCTGATGCCCCTCCAGGATATTGCAGATCTTATCCACATTGACAGCCGCGCTGTCGTATTTGGCCTTCATGGCGGTGATCCGGTTGCTGGCCTTTTTAAACATCCCGAAGAAGCCGTTCTTCTCCTCTTCCTCCAGATCAAAGCCTTTCAGCTCCACTACCAGGTTGGAGAGGGTGTCGCCAATCTCTCCCAGATCCTTGGAGCGCACCTGCTGAAGCGCGCCCTCGGAAAAGCCTGCGATCTTCTTCTGCGCGCCCGCGCCGTATTGCAGCACCATGTTGGTATTGGTAATGTCAATCTTCTTGGAGAATTCTTCTACCTCCCGCTCCTCCTCGGGGCTGAGCACCGCCTCCTCCACCTTGGGCTGGACAACCGGCTTCTCCTCTGCGGGATCCAGCACCAGCTGGGGAGCCGCAGGCGCTTCGTCAAAGCTCAGTGTGATTTTTTCTTCCTCCATGGGTAAAAACTCCTCTCCTGAAGGCCGCCCCAAAGGGGCCGGTCGTTTCTGTATTTTTCAGTGAATTTTTCAAACAAGGGCTACTCCTTGGACGCGAAATCACTGCCGGTCAGGCCCTCCTGGACAAGCATGGATCTGAGGACCTCAATGTCCACCGAGGCGTCCAGCGCTTCATCCTGAAACAGCGCGTCCAGCTGCTTTTCGAAGGCCGGGATCACTGTATCCATGATCCGTTCGATCTCCGTCATGGCGCCGGAGATATTCTTTCCGGCCACCTCCTGCCGATCCATCCGAACGTAGGAGGCCAGCAGATCCGTCATTGTGGGGAGGTAATAGTTCAGGAACTTCCGGACGGTTCCGGCTTTCTGAGGATTCTCCCTCACAAAGGCCAGGATCTTCCCGGCGATTTCCGTCATCCGATCGATTTTCCGGCTCACTTCCGGCTCGGGGATGGCCTGATTCAGCTCCCGGAGCTTTTGCAGCTGGGCACGCCCGTCGGTCAGCAGCTGATCCGCCAGGGTATCCCCAGTAGATACGGGCGGAGCCTCCGCCGGCACCAGCTCTGTCTTTCCGGGAAACAGTCTCTCCAGCAGAAACCACACTCCTGCGGAAAGGACTGCGGCAATCAGAAAATCGCTCATGCGGTAGAGAGGAAACAGCAGGGCGTACACAACCCAGACGGCCCCGATCCCATAAATAGGAACCGGAGATTTCCTGCGCACCTTTTTCATGACAACGCCGGGCGCTGTCTCTATGAGTTCGGCCTGTGCGGCGCTTTTCATCTCTCTGCCTCCTGTCCAAATCCATATCCCTGTGAGAATGGATCGCCTTCCATTTTACGGGAAAATTTCTCCTGTGTCAACCTTTCAGCCCCCGCTGAAAGATATTTTACAAACTGTCTTTTGGCGCTTCCCAAGCCCCTCCCGCGCGGTCGGGAAGGGCAAGGCCGCGAGAGCTCTGCTCTCGCGCTCTCGCCAAAGGGACGCGTCCCTTTGGAATCCCATCTTTTTTAAGGGCTTTTTTAGGGGCGGAAAAGGGGTGGGGTCAAGTCTGTACAGACTTCCGGCCTTCTGTCACACAGGCAGTCTGATTCACGCAGTACGCTTTTTTCGTAAAGAAAAAAGCTCCCTCCTTGCGTGCGGGGTACTCCCTGTGCCGCAGAGGGTATGAGCGTAACAGAACACGCTCGGGACTTTCTGCGTCGTAGTCTCTGCGCCGCCTGTAGGGATGAATTTTTTCTTTACAAAAAAATGGGTAGGCGGGCGATCGTCCCTGCGGTAAGTATCAGCGAGGCAGGGAGCAACAAGTCTGTACAGACTTGCCCCACCCCCTTGCCCTTAAAAAAGATGGGAATCCAAGGGGACGCGTCCCCTTGGCGAGTGCTCGAGAGCAGAGCTCTCGAGGTCTGTTCCCGCACAGACACAGAAACAGCCCGCTGAACCAGACGGTTCAGCGGGCTGTGCTGTAAAGGCGGGTGATTTGTTTACTTCAGCTCGACTTCCACAACCGTATCCACCGGATCCGGCAGAATGGGGGAGCTGGAAAGGTTGACGAAGGCGATATCCGGATAGTTATTTACGATCCAGTTGTTCTCAACCTTCAGCTCCGCACCGTCGCGGAGGAGACGAACCTTCCTGATCTCATCAGGACGGACGCCGTACAGGGGCACCGCGCCGATGGCAGGCTCCATGATGTGATAGTAACGGAGCTTTCCGCATTTGCACTCGGTAATCCGGCCGTTCTCCGGCTTGGGCAGGCTGGAGCCCTTGCAGCCATAGATAGAAGCGGAGTTCCGCCTCATCCAGCAGCCGATCTCCTCCAGGATTTCCAGGGACTCCGCCGGGATGCAGCCCCGGGCGTCCGGGCCAACATTCAGCAGCAGGTTTCCGTTTTTGCTGACGCATTCCACCAGCTTTTTAATCAGGGTGGAGGCGGGCTTGAAATTCTTGTCCAGGGAGCTGTAGCCCCAGTTATTGTTCATGGTGATGCAGGCTTCCCAGATCAGATCGGAGCCGTCCTGCTTTTTCAGGCCGTGAGGCGGAATGATCTGCTCCGGACTGACAAAGTCGCCGCTGTACACAGCAGGCTCGTCAGTGGCAATGGAGCCGAAGCCCTCGCCGCTGACCTCCAGCCGGTTGTCAATGATCACATCCGGCTGATAGCTGCGGATCATCTCTACCAGCTCTGTGGCCTTCCATGCCTCGCCGCGGAGGCTGCCGTAGGAGAAGTCGAACCACATGAGATCCAGCTTGCCGTAATTGGTGCACAGCTCTTTGACCTGCCCGTGCATATACTCCAGGTAACGGTTGAAGTCCCGTCCGGCTTCCTTTTCCTTTTCAGCAGGGCAGTTCCGCAGGGGGTGATTCTGATCCCCGTAGTGAGGGTAATCCGGATGGTGCCAGTCCAGCAGGGAGTAATAGAGTCCCACCTTCAGGCCTTCCTCCCGGAAGGCGTCCAGATATTCCCGGACCAGATCCCGGCCGCACTTGGTCTTAGTGGATTTCCAGTCGGTGAGCTGGGAGTCGAACAGGCAGAAACCGTCGTGGTGCTTGGCTGTCAGAACGGCATATTTCATGCCGGCGTTTTTGGCCGCCCTGGCCCATGCCTTGGGATCGTAGTCCACAGGATTAAATTCCTCAAAGAAGGGTATGTAGTCCTCCTCCGGGATCTGCTCGGTGGAGCGTACCCACTCGCCCCGGGCCGGAATGGCATAGAGCCCCCAGTGAATGAACATCCCGAAGCGCGCGTCCTGATACCAGGCCATGCGCTTCTCATAAGCCGCTTTGTCAAACATAGCAGTGATTTCCTTTCTTATTGGGACGAAACGTCCCTTTATTTCCCATAGTATAACCGGTTATGCGCCCACGGTCAAGACCCGGAGAACAGTATTTCCGAAGGATATCGGTTTTGAATCCAGCCAGCAGAGGAAACGCATGGAGAGGAAGATATGCAAGGGGGAAATAGGCGGGGAAAATGCTGAAAGAGACAAGCAATCTGAGAGAGCCAGGGAAAGGAAACTGGAAGTCCGGGGAAAATGTCCAGATTGTTCACGGCATCCACCTTCCGACTGCCCATTTTCATTATGGAACTTGCCAGCGGCCGCAAAAGAGCGGATTTCCTTTACAGAAAAAGCATCGGAGAGTCTGAGACTCTCCGATGCTTTTTCTGAGGGCAGGCTTAAGCCTTCAGCTGGAAGGATTTGCAGTCGGTGCACTCGTTCATAGTCGGATTTGCTTCGTGGGTGCCCACGGTGATGCTGTCCAGGGAGCAGTAATCCTTATCGGAACAATGGTAGGAGCACTGCTGAACAGTGCATTTGATGGACGGATTTGCTTTGCAGGATTGACAGGCCATCGTGAAGTCCTCCTTCAAATTCTTCGGATTCATCCCGTTCCAGCGGCAGGAGCCGGCGGAACGCGCCGGCTCAAGGAAGCGGAATCCGCCTGCTTCAGCCGACGGATTTAGTTTGTCCGGACAGCGCCGGATTATTTGCGGCAGCGGATGCTTTTGCGCGGGAATATTTTTGCAGAAGCCGCACAAGCTAGAGCTGTCCACGCAACACGAAAAAGGTGAAAGAGGAGGTGGCCGTTATGAAGGCGGAAACCAACGAGGTATGCCTGCTCCAGCATCTGTATCAGAACGCCCGGCAGGGAGAAGAAACCCTCTGCGTTCTGAAGAAGCGGCTTCCGGAGGGAGCGCTGCGCGCCTCCGTAGACGCACAGATTCGGGGCTACCGCTCCCTGAGGCAAAAGGCGGCCGGGCAGCTCCGGCAGAAGGGCCTGGAGCCCCAGGAGGCCGGGCTGATGACCAAGACGATGTCCCAGATGATGACCCGGCTTCATGCGATGCAGGATCCGTCTCCCACCCATACGGCGGAGATGATCATCCAGGGCAGCACCATGGGAATTGTGGGGGCCACAGAGGATCTGAATCAGTATCAGGGCGGCGGACAGCCCCGGAAGCTGGCAGATGAGGTGATCCATTTTGAGCAGGAAAACATTGAACGGATGAAAGCGTTTCTATAGCCGCAAAGCCCGCAGGCACGCTTCCCACTAGCGGAAGAGCGTGCATCCATACTCGCGGAATTCTTCGATTTTCTCCCGCAAAAGCGCCTCGCTGACCTGAAAGTGGGCCGCCTGGCAGCGCAGGCAGAGGAACCGATCAGCTCCTCTGTTGAACAGCTTCCGGTAGAGCGCCCGCTCGTCCCGTTCCAAGGCACGGCCGCAGCTCATGCAGGTATCAGATTGTTCAGACATGGGAAAACGCTCCCTTTCGTGGTTGGCGTAAAATCAGCCCGGCAGCGGGTTCGCTCTCAGCGCGAACTGCTGCCGGGCTGATTTCCATCTGCTTCAAGCGGGAACATAGGTGTTGTAGATGAAAATAATGGTCAGCGCTGTGACAAAGCCGCCGCAGAGCAGCAGATAAGCATACTTGGACCGGCGGGTACGGCATCTGGTGCAGAACATCCCCATCATTGCCACGGCAATCGCCAATCCCAGCACATCCGCCGCCGCCCGGATATCCGGGGACAGATGGAGGCTTTTGATCTCTCCAAGCAGCTGGGTCAGGGTGTGCATCAGGGGAACAATGGTCAGGGGGATCGCGGAAATGGCATAATCCCGCTTATGCGCCCGCAGAAACAGAAACACCATCACCAGAAGCACCATAAAAATCGCAATGGATTCAACCAGCACAGCCTGTCCCCCCTTCGTTCCGGGGCCCGGAAGCCCTCAGAACTGTTCGTCAAAAATTTGTTCCGCCTGATCGTTGTCATTGGTAATGGCAAAGTAGGCGTAAACGCCCTTGGCGCCGATAACCGCGCCCTCAATCTGATCCATCAGCTCGGGAGTGTAATCCTGGGAGGTTGCCGCAATCTGATCCCGGCGGGCCTCCATGAGCTTTTGAACCTCCTCGGCCCCGGCCGCATCCGTCAGCTTCACGATAAAGACCTCCTCCGGGGTCAGGCCGCTGCTGGCAATGATAAAGGCGGCTTCCTCCACCTTGGCGGGATCCAGCTGATCATAGCCGTAGAAAGCCAGATCCTCTATGGTCTTTTCCGCCATTTCCGGGAAGCTGATGCCGTCCCGCACCTTGGCCATCACGTCGCTTACCTTAGGATTTTTGGCAGTTTCCTTCTGGGCGCAGGCGGCCAGCGCCAGAGCGGCGGTCAAAGCCAACGCCAGGGCCAGAAGCCGGAACACTTTTTTCATATTCATAATCGCTCTCTCCTTTGTTTGATAATCATGCTGCTATTGATCACGGCCCACCGGCGGCACAACCTGCTCCATGGTGCCGTCCGGCAGAACCACGTGATGCTGATAATACTCAAACATCAGGTCATGGGCCCGGCGGACCATATGCAGTCCGTCCGAAGGGGCGTAGTCCGCAACCAGATAGCCTTTTTCATTTTTCAGCACGGTCTGCACATCCAGATAGTAAATGGATTCCTCCCCGGCCATTTTCCGGATCAGCTCGTTGAAGCCGTTGATCTTCTCCTGGGAAAACTTTTTGGAATAGTCGCTGACCTCCGCCATAGGGGTGACGGATACCGCGTAAATGATGGCCTTGGGATAAGCCGCCTTGAGCTGCTCTACCAGCTCGTAATAATATTGGATGTGCGTCTCGTTGTCGAAGCCGGGCATTCCGTTGGCGCCCAGAAGAATGTAAAACTTTCCGGGGGTTGGATTCAGGTCTTGAATGGCCTGAAACAGGGTCTTCGGCTCAGAACCCTTTGTATAGTAAACAGGCTTTCCGCCGGCTACGGAGTTGAGGCCTACGTTCTTGTTGGCGATGATCTGGCTTGCGGGGATCGCGCCGGAATTCTTGATTCCCTCGGAAATGGAGTCCCCGATAAAGAGAGCGTCGTCAAAGTAGCCCTCCGGAGCGGGAGCGGTTTCCGGGACAACCGTGGAGGCCGGGACGTTCCGGGTTTCCGTCTCCGGATAATCCGGGGCAGAAGGAATTCCGTTGGACTTGGGGCGGTAGAGGACAGGCGCTCCGGCCAGCTCCGCGCCCAGTGACGCGGGAACCGCGGCCGCTGTGAAGTCCACGCCGCCGAATACCACGTTCCCCACAGGGGAACGGTAGGAATCGGGCTCCCGGCGCATGTCCTCCAGTATAAAGAGGGAGAACATGGCGCTGATCCCGCCGATGAGGAGGATAATCATTGCCAGCATGATCAGAACCGGGGCCCGGTAGTTTTTCTTTCGTTTGCGAACAACCTTCTGAGGCATTGCTGATTCCTTTCTGATAGGGATATACGATGTTGGACAAGGATATATTATAGTACGAATGCTCCCGGATTGCAAGCGCTTGATTTCAGATCCCTGCGTGTTCGGAAGGGAAAGACCTTGAGGGCTCTGCCCTCGAGTCACCGCAGTGCGTTGTTTCACAACGCACTTAGGAATTCGGCTTCGCCGAATTCTGAGATGCGCCGCTAGCGGCGCATCGGGGACGCGTCCCTTTGGAATCCCATCTTTTTAAGGGCTTTTTAAGGGCGGAAAAGGGGTGGGGGTCAAGTCTGTAGAGACTTCCGAACCACTGCCACGCAGATAGTCTGATTCCCGCAGGACGCTTTTTTCGTAAAGAAAAAAGCTCCCTCCTGCGTGTGGGGGTACTCTCTATACCGCAGAAAGTATGAGCGCAGCAGAACACGCTCGAAACGTTCTGCGTCGCAGCCCTTACCCCGCTCGTAAAGCTGAATTTTTTCTTTACGAAGAAATGGGTAGGCGGGCGATCGACCACGCTGGGAGTACCAGCGTGGCAGGGGGTAAAAATCTGTACAGACTTAGAACCTGTATTCATAGCTGGAAATGGGGGATGGGCGAGGGATTTTCCAGTCCGTCAAGGAAAAAAGCGGAGGAATCCTTTGTGGATTCCGAGCATTTTTGACGCGGATCGGACTGGAAAAGCTCCGTCCAGACCCCG
>JAAVZY010000152.1 GCA_022791945.1 Oscillospiraceae bacterium
ATTGTGCGTTCCCGGAAGGCCGCGAGACGCTGTCTCGCGTCTCTGCGGTGCGTCGTTTCACGACGCACCTAGGAATTCGGCTTCGCCGAATTCTGAGATGCGCCGCTGGCGGCGCATCGGGGATCTAAATCCCCTTGGAACCCGTAATTTTTAAGGGCTTTTTAAGGGCGGAAAAAGGGGTGGGTTAAGTCTGTACAGACTTCCTTCCTCCTGCCACACAGAAAGTCTGATTCCCGCAGTACGCTTTTTTCGTAAAGAAAAAAGCTCCCTTGTACAAGATCCAAGTCTGCATGCCCCATCGGGCGTCTGCCCCTTCTCCCCGATGATGGGCTTCCTGAATTAATACTCCAGCGAAGGCACGCAGGGGCAGCCGTAGACGTCCTGGATCTGTACCGTTGGGGCCACGTATTTGGCCGCGTTGATCAGCACCCGCTGGATCTGCTCATTCTTATAGTTGGGATAGGTTTCGTGGCCGGGCTGGAAATAGAAGATTTTGCCTGCTCCCCGGCGGAACACACAGCCGGAGCGGAAGACCTCTCCGCCCTTGTACCAGCTGATAAAGACCAGCTCATCCGGCTCCGGAATCAGGAACGGCTCCGAATACATCTCCTCCTGAGCCAGATCGATATAGGGGCCTACGCCCTGGACAATGGGATGGGCCGGATTGACCGCCCAGATCCGGGTGGAGGTGCCGTCCTCACGCCAGCGAAGCTGCCCGGTGGTTCCCAGCAGCCGCTGGAAGGGCTTGGAGATATGCCCGGAATGGAGCACGATCAGACCCATGCCGCCCAGCACCCGATCCGCCACCCGCTTGGCGGTTTCATCCGCAACCTCCTGATGATGGGCATGACCCCACCAGAACAGCACGTCCGTATTGTCCAGCACCTCCTGGGGCAGTCCGTTCTCCGGCTCGTCCAGGGAGGCGAGGCGCACCTCAAAGGCCGCGTCCTTTCCCAGAGCTTCCCCGATGCACTGATGGAGCCCCTGGGGATAGATGGCCTTGACCGCCTCCATCTCCTTTTCATGACGGAATTCGTTCCAGACAGTCACACGAATCTTTTTGCCTTCCATTACAAAAGCCTTCTTTCTCTAAAGATAGTCATACGGTATACGGCTGCTACAGATTCCTTCGGAACGTATGGCCGATCGGAAGATCGAGCCCAGTCTGCGCGGCCCTCATGCGGTGTAGGAACTGCCCTGCACGCAGGGTGGAGCTTTTTTCTTTACGAAAAAAGCGTACTGCGTGAATCAGACTGACTGTGTGGCAGAAAGCCGGAAGTCTCTACAGACTCACCCCCCTTTTTCCGCCCTTAAAAAAGCCCTTGAAAAATTACGGGTTCCAAGGAGATTTAGCTCCCCGATGCAGAGCCTCAAGGTCTTGCCCTTTCCAGCTGCGAGGAACAGCAAAAAGCCGGTCTTTCGACCGGCTTATACAAGCGCGAAAGCATGGGCCGCCTGTCTGCCGCGGCCCAAAGCCGATAGCTCTCCATCATAATATATGATGACAGTTCCCTGGCTGTTCGCCCGGGGAACCAGAGGAAATGGCAGCCAGCCCCTCCCCTTCGGCAGAATCCCCTTTCCCGTGCCCTCTCTGCGGCCTGGCTGGCCTCCGGCTCCGTTACTGATGAATCCCGCGCCTCTATCCGATCTTGTGCATATCATAGCACGCTCCCTGGCGGTTGTCAAGATTGGGCTCCTATATTTAGAGGAAGGGAGGGCCGCGGGGAGGGAAACCTCTTGTCTCATTTTGGGGAGGCGAGGGGAATGGAGGGAAAATTCAGGAAAAAAGGTTGTAAAAAGGTGTTGACAAAGGGGGGATGATGTGGTATATTAATAAAGCTGTCGCACGGAGCGGGGCGGAAGAGAGCGGAAGAAAAAAGTTTAAA
>JAAVZY010000045.1 GCA_022791945.1 Oscillospiraceae bacterium
CATTGCAGATGCAACGTGAGGAGATGAAAACCCAGAGAAAACAAACCAGCAAAGAACAGCAGGAAACCGAGAAGCGGCGTCAGTTTGATTTGAAACAGCAAAAACGAAAAGCGAAGCACAGAGGTCACTGACCGCATTGTCTTTCAGCTTCCAGCTTATCAGGGGGATTTCATCTTTTGGGTGAAATCCCCCTTGACAAATGTTCTCCTGGGATTTCTGGTTTGGGTGTGCTTCTAATGCTGGCGTTTATTCGTCTGTCCTGCCGGGATGGCGGTCCCCTTTGCCGGTGTAGCCCCAGCCGTCCAGCCCGGCCCGGCGCATGGCGCCGAACAGACGGTAGCTGAAGCCGGGATCCTGGCGCTCCCGCTCCTGGAGGAATTCCTTGGTTCGCTGGCGGTTGGTGGCCCCGTCTGCCGGACAGCGGCTCTTTACAATGGGCAGCTCCAGCCGTTTGGCGGCGGAAGCGATCTCCCGTTCCGGCACGAAAACCAGCGGGCGGATCATCGTCAGCCGCTTCCGGGTGAGATAACTCACAGGGGAAAAGCACCCCAGCCGCCCTTCGTTAAACAGGTTCATCACGAAGGTTTCCACCGCATCGTCATAGTGATGGCCCAAAGCAATCTTCGTGCATCCCAGCTCATTGGCGGCATCATGAAGGGCGCCTCGCCGCATCCGGGAGCAGAGACTGCATGGGTTCTGCTCCTGGAGCACATCAAAAACGATCTCCCCAATCTGGGTGCGCCTGACCACGTAGGGGATGCCCTCCTCCCGGCAGAGATCCTCTATGGGGCCGTAATTGGTTTCCACGCCGCCAAAGCCGGGATCCAAGGTGATGCCGGTGATCTGGAAATCCACCCCCAGGAAGCGCCGGAGCCGGGAGAGCCCCAGCAGAAGGAGCACCGAATCCTTTCCCCCTGAAACGCCTACCCCGATGCGATCCCCGTCCTGGAGCATATCGAATTCCTGTATCGCCTTACGCATCTTGCCAAGTATTTTCTGCATAAACATTCCTTTCCCTGAACGCTTTTTGAGTCTCTGCGTAGTCGAAGAGCAAGACCTCGAAGGGCTCTGCCTCGAGTCTCCGCAGTGCGTTGTTTCACAACGCACTTAGGAATTCGGCTTCGCCGAATTCTGAGATGCGCCGCTAGCGGCGCATCGGGGACGCGTCCCCTTGGATTCCCATCTTTTTTGGGGGGTGGGGACGGGCGCTTGCGCCCGTCCCCCTACCTCGCTGGTACTTCCTGAGTGGTCGATCGCCAGCCTACCCATTTTTTCGTAAAGAAAAAATTCATCCCCATAGGCGGCGCAGAGACTACGACGCAGAAAGCTTTGAGCGGGGTCTGCTGCGCTCATACCCTCTGCGGCGCAGGGAGTATCCTGCACGCAGGAGGGAGCTTTTTTCTTTACGAAAAAAGCGTCCTGCGGGAATCAGACTATCTCTGTGGCAGAAAGCCGGAAACTTGACCCCACCCCTAAAAAGCCCTTAAAATTACGGGTTCCAAGGGGATTTAATCCCCTTGGCGGAGTTTGAGGCAGCGCCTCAAGGTCTTCCGTAGAGAGCATCCAGAGTAGAACGAACCGTCTGTTCCCACAGGAAGAGGTTTTCAGGGCGGTAAGACACTGTGCTGATATCCTTGAGCACCAGCTCATAGGGGCAGCCGTGACGCTGGCAGGCTTCCACGGTTTCCAGCAGCTCCCGCCGGATTTCCTCCGGATCCGTTTGGATGGCTACATTGGCCGGATTGGGTTTCCGGGCGTATACATAGCTGCTCCCCAGCTGCTCCGCGCAGGATTCCACGCTGGCCCAGGGGCTGACCCCGATCTTGCGCATGTTGGGAATCTTTTTCAGCAGGTCGATCTTGTTGTCCAGAGGCTCGCAGCAGCCGTAATAGACCAGCCCGCACTGATCAAACAGCGCCCGTGAATAGTCCAGATCAAATTCCTGGTGCATGGCCGGGGACACGGACGAGAACATCTGCGCCATGCTCCGGATCCATACGTCCTTGCGGCGCAGGGGGCCTCCCGCATAATCCGCTGCCGGCAGATCCCGCACCAGCCCGGGGGTGCAGTGAAGAGTGGGCGCTTCGCATTCCAGCACGCCCAGCTCCTCATACCGCCGGATGGTGTACAGCCCGATTTCGGTAAATTTCCCGATGATCCGATGGATATGCTCCGGACGCTCCGCCATGTCCATCAGCACCGACTCCACGCCCCGATACCGGATAATCTGATCCCACGGGGCATAGTAGATTTCCGTTCCCCGGAGGCGCACCGGCAGAATCCCCTCAAGCAGCTCCCCGGCCAGGGCCAGATTCCGCTGATCCTGCTCCGGATCCCCTGTAATTTCCGGGATGCGGATGCGCTCCACATCCTCCTCGGAAGCCAGCTGATCCTGATATTTGTGGGAGATGATGTTGTTCCGCCCGTCCAGGGCGATGGTGTCCTCCTCCACAGTGAGGCCGATGCCGGTGCTGCGGATGATTTTCCCCACCGGATAATAGGCCTCCAGCAGCTGATCACAGGGGAAATGCTTCTGCTGATAGATCCGCCGCCGGAAGAACTGCTCCATCCCCCGTGCGAAGGGATCCTCGCAGCGGAGGGCAAGCTGCCCGTCAAAATCCATCTCGTGCCAGGGTACCTCGTCGATGAGCACCGGAGGCCGTCCCGCCTCCAGGCTGTTGTTGGCTATCTGCCGGGCACGCTTCCTTTCCTGGGCCGGATCCTGTGCGTATTCTGCATATTGGCGTGCCAGCTCCCGCAGTAGCTCCCGTTCCGCTGAGGTAATCATACCGCTTCCTCCTCGTAAATCCTGAAATCCTTTTGCACCTTTCCGAACAGCCCCGGAGCGCAAAAAGCCCTATTTTGCAACAGGCGCGACAGCCGCCGCAGCCCTGACCTCCACTTCCTTCAAGGGCAGACCGACGCCCTGGGCAATCCGGCGCACGTCGTCAAATTCGGGCTTGCAGCGGGTGACTCCATAGCCTTCGCTGATCTTCACCCGCAAAGGGCCGTAGTCGGTTTCTGTCTCCACCCAGCGGGAGCGGAGCACCATCCGGGAGCAGAGCCGCCGCCGGACGCCGATGGTGGTGGTATGGGTCAGGAGCAGTTCGCCAAATTCCCGGCTCCGTTCCGGCGCGCAAAGGCAGGTGAGCATCACTGCCGGACGTCCCTTTTTCATTCCAATTGGCGTGGTAAACACGTCCAGAGCGCCCTTTTCCAGCAGCAGCTCCATTGCGTAGCCAATGGCTTCTCCGGTCATATCGTCTAGGTTGCAGGAAAGCTCCGTCACCTGATTGGTGAAGCCGTCCTCTCCGGCGCTCTCCCCCCAGAAGGCCCGGAGGCAGTTGGCTGCGGAAAGCTCTCTGGCGCCCATGCCGCAGCCAATTTTCGCCACCTGCATCAGGGGCTGACTGCCGAATTCCCCGCCGAAATATTTCAGCAAGGCCGCTCCGGTGGGCGTGCAGAGCTCGCAGTCCACCGGGCCTCCTGCCGAGGGGATTCCCTCCAGGAGCAGAGCGGTGGCCGGCGCCGGAACCGGAAGAAGCCCGTGCGCGCACTTCACCATGCCGCCCCCCACCCGCACCGGGGAAACCACGATCCGCTCCGGTTTCAGCAGGTGAAGCAGAAGACAGCAGGCGGTCACGTCCGCCACCGCGTCCAGCGCCCCCACCTCAAGAAAATGAACCTCTTCCACCGGACGGCCGTGAACCTGGGCCTCCGCCTCGGCAATGAGCCGGTAAACCGCCTTGGCGTCCATCCGAACCTCCTCCGGAAGCCGGAGGCCGTCGATCAGCTGGCAGATGGAGCCGTAAGCCGCGTGAGCGTGCTCATGGGGGTGGGAATGGTCATGATCATGCAGATGTTCATGATGATGGTGTTCGTGACCGTGGTCATGGTCATGATGATGTTCACAGCCCTCCTCCTGTCCGTGGATCCGGACAGAAACGCGGGTGCCGCCGATGCCGCATCGCTGGGCGGGCAGTGCTTCCATGACAGCTCCGGGAATCCCGGCTTCGTTCATCTGGCGGAGGAAACCCTCCTGATCCGGCAAAAGCTCCAGCAGTGCGGCGGTCAGCATATCCCCCGCCGCGCCCATGGCACATTCCAAATACAATGTTTTCAACGTCATCGTTCCTTTCCTTCAGGTTCGGCTCCTCCGCTTTTTATGAAGTTGTGTGCATAACGGGAAAGACCACGAGGCTCTGCCTCGAGTCTCCGCAGTGCGTTGTTTCACAACGCACCGCAGAGCGCGAGACAGCGTCTCGCGGCCTTCCTTCCCGCTGCGTACACTCTGGCGGGGTGTTTTATTTCTGTGTGTCCTCTGGTTTTGGGGGGTGGTTCTGTTTTAGGAGGCTGTCGTACTTGCCGTTTAGTTCTCCGGATATGGCGGCCTTGCGGGCCATCCGCATTTCCTGCTTCCGGGAGGGCTTTTTCCCCTGGTAGACGGATGCCGCCAGCAGAGAGGTGGCCGGAATGGTAAAGAGAATCCCCAAGCTCCCCACCACGGCCTGGAGCACCTCCACCACAATCATTTCCCGGTTGAACAGGGAAAGCAGCGATTCCGCGCTGGAGGCCAGCAGGAGCACTGTGGAAAGAGAGCTGCCGATGTAAGCCAAAATCAGGGTGTTGGCCATGGTGCACATCATATCCCGGCCGATATGAAAACCGGATTTGACCAGTTCGCCAAAGCCGATCCGGCCCTGAGAATGCTCCGCTACCTCCTGAAGGGAGGACGCCAGGGACATGGACACGTCCATAGTCGCACCCATAGCGCCCACCAGGATTGCCCCAAAGATGATTGCCCGGAGATCCAAGGCGGCGCCCTCCAGCATGGTCAGATAGATTGACTGCTCGTCCACCATACCGGTAAGATGGAGGATGCGATCCATGAGCAAGGTGAGCAGCCCGGTAAAGGCCAGACCGCCCAGGCATCCCGCTCCGGCGCAGAGGGACTTGCGGCTGGCCCCGCTGACAATCAGCAGGGTCATAGTGGTGACGAATACGCAGATGATCGCCGACCAGAGGTAGACGTTCCGCCCCGCAAGGATGGCGGGGATAAACACCGCGAACACTGCCAGACAGGTAAACACAAGGGAGACAATGGTGTTGACGCCCTTGATTCTGCCGAAGAGGAGCAGCATGACGAAAAAGAAGGCCACCAGCCCAATCAGCGCCCCGCTTCGATGGTATTCCATGAAATACCAGGCTTGCTGCCCGTCCCCCATGTCGGTAAAGCTCAGCACAATCCGATCCCCGGCGGAAACCCGATCCGGCATGGCCGCCAGCATGGAGTCCAGCTGCTGATAGCCGGTAACGGTAGTGCCCTTCAGCTCGCCGTTGGTGAGTCTGGCCCGAAAGGCGATCGTCTCGGTATAAACCTCCCCCGCCTCTCCGCTGAGAGTGTAGGTCTGTGTCTGGATGTCCAGTATCTCCCGTACCACCGCCGTGCAGGTCAGTTCCCCGCTGGAATAGACCCTGGGACGGTAGCTGGCGCTCCGGTTTCCAACCAGCAGAAAGACAACGGAGAGCACTACGGTGCAAAGATAGACTATCAGCTCCCGCCGGTTCTTTTTTGCATCACCCATGCAGGACGGCGCTCCCTTCTTCGTTGGACTTGCATTTCTATTGTACCTTCCCCGGCCCCACAAGTCAACCGCCCTGGACATTCTCCAAAGGCAGCCTGTACGACAGCGGGAAGGAAGGCCGCGAGACGCTGTCTCGCGCTCTGCGGTGCGTCGTTTCACGACGCACCTAGAAATTCGGCGAAGCCGAATTCTGAGATGCGCCGCTAGCGGCGCATCGTGGACGCGTCCCTTTGGAATCCCGTCTTTTTAAGGGCTTTTTTAAGGGCGGAAAAGGGGTGGGTCAAGTCTGTACAGACTTCCCTCTCTCTGCCACGCAGAGAGTCTGATTCCCGCGGGACGCTTTTTTCGTAAAGAAAAAAGCTCCCTTGTGGGTGCGGGGTACTTCCTGTGCCGCAGAGGGTGCACGCAACAGAGCACGCTCGAGACTTTCTGCGTCGCACCCTCTGCGCCGCCTGCTGGGCTGAATTTTTTCTTTACGAAAAAATGGGTAGGCGGGCGATCGTCCACGAAAAGAGTACCAGCGAGGTAGGGGGACGGGCGCAAGCGCCCGTCCCCACCCCCAAAAGACGGGAATCCAAGGGGACGAGTCCCCTTGGCAGGTGCTCGAGGGCAGCGCCCTCGAGGTCTTCCCCGTTTGTGCGCTGTTCAATATTCCTGCCTGGGGGCATCATACCGGGACAGGGCTGTGCATACAATACAAACAACGGATTGCCCGGAAAGGATGAATCGAGCTATGAAGAAGCTGAAAAAGCGATTGGGGAGCGTGCTTTCCATCCTGCTGCTGACCGGCCTGCTGGCAGGTGCGCCGCTCTCCGCCAGCGAGCCGGGGCCGGAGCCGGAGAGCCTGCCAGCCAATGCCCAGGAAACCGCAGGGCCTTCGATTTCCGCAAAGTCCGGTCTGCTGATGGACTGCACTACCGGCGCGGTTCTCTATGAGAAAAATCCCCACGAGGCCATGCCTCCGGCCTCCATCACCAAGATCATGACCATGCTGCTGGTGATGGAAGCCCTCGAAGACGGTACCCTGACCATGGATGAGCAGGTGACTGCCAGCGCGCACGCGGCTTCCATGGGCGGCACGCAGATCTGGCTCCGGGAAGGGGAACAGATGACCGTGCGGGATCTGCTCAAGGCGACAGCCGTAGCCTCCGCCAATGATGCGGCCATGGCCCTGGCGGAGCATGTGGGCGGCAGCGAAGAAGCCTTTGTGGCCCGGATGAACAGCCGGGCGGCAGAGCTGGGAATGGCGGACACCAAGTTCTGCAATCCCACCGGGCTGGATGCGGAAGGCCATGTTTCTTCCGCCTATGATATTGCGCTGATGTCCAGAGAGCTTTTAAGCCATCCGGAGATCCGGGAATTCACCTCTATCTGGATGGATTCCCTCAGGGAAGGAAAAACAGAGCTGGTAAACACCAACAAGCTGGTGCGGTTTTATCAGGGCTGCACCGGGCTCAAGACCGGCACCACAGACGGCGCGGGCTCCTGCGTCAGCGTCTCCGCCACAAGGGAGGATATGAGCCTGATCTCGGTAGTCATGGGATGCGCCACCTCCAAGGAGCGGTTCGGCAGCGCGCGCCAGCTTTTGGACTATGGGTTCGGCACCTTTACGATGTACCGCACCGGCGTATCCAGCGACAGCCTGGCGCCGGTAAAGGTTGTGGGCGGCGTGGAGCCTGTGGTGGAGGTGGAAACCGACGCCGGAGGATTGATCATCCTCCGGAAGGGAACTGAGCAGTCCGTCCTGGAGGAGATGCAGGTGCTTCCGGAGGTAGAAGCCCCGGTCGAAGCAGGTCAGGTCCTGGGACAGATCCGCCTTTCCATCGACGGAGAGGAGCTGGCCGTTTTCCAGGTACGGGCCCGCGCCTCTGTAGAGCGCCTCACCTGGCAGCGCTCCTTCGCCGATCTCTTCCTCCGCATGGTCGCCTTATAGGGGCAGAGAAAGGCCGCGAGAGCTCTGCTCTCGCACTCTCGCCAAGGGGATTAAATCCCCTTGGAACCCGTAATTTTTGAAGGGCTTTTGAAGGGCGGAAAAGGGGTGGGGTCAAGTCTGTACAGACTTCCGGATTTCTGCCACGCAGAGGGTCTGATTCCCGCAAGCCGCTTTTTTCGTAAAGAAAAAAAGCTCCCGCCTGCGTGCGTAATACTCCCTGTGCCGCAGAGGGTATGAGCGCAGCAGAATACGCTCGAAACTTTCTGCGTCGCAGACCCTGCCCCGCTCGTAGGGCTGAATTTTTTCTTTACGAAAAAATGGGTAGGCGGGCGATCGTCCCTGCGGAAAATATCAGCGAGGCAGGGAGTACCAGCGAGGTAGGGGGACGGGCGCCAGCGCCCGTCCCCACCCCAAAAAGACGGGATTCCAAAGGGACGCGTCCCCGATGCGCCGCTAGCGGCGCATCTCAGAATTCGGCGAAGCCGAATTCCTAAGTGCGTTGTGAAACAACGCACTGCGGAGACTCGAGGTCTTAATCGCAGAGATATCCCAGGCTTTCCTATTGGAGCCACTCAATACGAGGATAGTATTTCAGCGCTGCCTTTCCCACGATACTGGTTCGGGAGACATAGGGATTTTCCCAATAGCGGGAATCGTAGGAATCCAGCCGATTGTCACCCATCATAAAATAACAGCCCTCCGGCACCTGGAAAGGGCCGAAGTCCGCCGCAAAAGACGGCAGCGCCTCTTCCTCCGGCTTCCGGTAAGGCTCCTCCAGCGCAGCCCCATCCACATAAACAGTCCCCCCTATCCCCTCCACGGTTTCCCCCGGAAGACCAATCACCCGCTTGATCAGCAGGCCCGAGCCGCCCTCCGTGGAGCGAAAAACAATAATATCTCCCCGCTGGGGTCCCTCCCGCAGGTAGGCCAGCCGGTTCACCAAAAGCCGGTCATGGATCATCAGGGTATTTTCCATGGAGCCAGAGGGGATCTGTGCGTTTACCACAAAAAACGCATTGACAATCACCACCATGAGCACAGCGGCCAGGATGGTCTTTGCCCAGCTCAGAACCTCTTTTTTGACCTGCCTTTTATCCATAAACGCTTATCCTTTCCGCAGATAGAGAAAATCCAAGCGGAGCCCCCGACAAAGCGCCCCCTCGTCAGCTCCGCTTCCGGAATACAATCCACTTGGAAATAACATAATTGAGAATGATCACCACAATATTGGAGAGTACTTTTATTACAAGATCATTGAAGCCCAGCCGCTGGGCGAACAGATACATCATTCCTATATCCAGCAGGCCGGAGAAAACCCTCCCGCCAAAGAAAGCTCCTGCCTCCAGCAGGAGCTGCTTTGCTGTGGAGGCCTTGCTTTGAAACACCCACCGCCGGTTGGTCAGGTAGGCGAAAATCACTGAAATAACCCAGGCGACAGCAGTGGAGAAGGTTACATCCAGGGAAAGCCCCCGGGCCAGCAGGACATAGGCAATAATATTGATCAGGGTTGTCAGGCCGCCGAAAATCAGATAGAGCAATGCCTCCCGATATTTCTGCAGGAGCGCCAGGAGCTTGTCCATGAAGAACCATTCCTTTCACGGCAGAACCGCAATTTCACCAAAAGTAAGAGCCCGAAGCATCTGCTCCGGGCTCTGCCTGGTGGGAGATGATGGATTCGAACCATCGAAGCTGAAAAGCAACAGATTTACAGTCTGCCCCCTTTGGCCACTCGGGAAATCTCCCCCATTGCTTGAGATATGCTTGGCAGACGTTGGGTAACCTTGGAGCTGGTGGACGGATTCGAACCCCCGACCTGCTGATTACAAATCAGCTGCTCTACCAGCTGAGCTACACCAGCATTTTTCTGCGCCGTAACCTCAAGTGCTTGTTTATTATAGCATGGCAGATGTCACTTGTCAACCTTTATCTGCAAATTTTTTATTCAAAATCGGTTCTCTGATGAAACCAGCGCTTTCCGGACCTGGCCGGATGCCGCTTTGCGCAGCAGCGGGAATTTCCCTTCCACTATTTGTAAATTCGAGAAAAAAGGTTGCTTTTTTCTGACAAATCGGTTACAATCAAGTTACATTTTGTGAACCGCAAAACAATTTCCAGCGGACAGCCTGTGCAGATGAGCGTACAGGCTGATACTATGTCCGGCCCCCCTTCGGGGCGTCCGGGAAAGGAAGGAATCTGTTATGCAGACAATATGTGATGCGCACGCTCTGCGCAGACGAAGAAAATGGGGAGGCGTTCTCTGCTCCCTGTTCCTGCTTTTCGGAGCTGTGCCCGTGGGCGCTGAGGAGCAGGCGGCTCCGGAGCCGCCCGCCGTTCTTGTGGACGGCCAGTCGGCCGAGGCGCTGACCGTGGTTTCCATAGAGGGGGTTCCCTATCTTTCTCTTGGGCTGACAGCGCTCTATCTCCGGCAGGACAGCAGCTCCAGCTGGGATCAATACGGCCGCCTGGTGATCTCCGGGGAGGATCTGCAGCTCACTGCAAAGCCCGGGAACTGCTATATCGGCGCTAACGAGCGGTATCTTTATCTTCCCAAGGGCGTCCGGCAGGATGCATATGGGGATGTGCTGATACCGGCTTCGGCTGCGGCCTGGGCCTTTAACGCCACTCTCGCCATTGGGGAAAACGGTGAGCTGCAGTTCGTCAGGGGCGAGGGCTCCATCCGCTCCGGCGAGGACTATTATGATCCGGAGGCAGTGGATCTTCTTGCCCGGGTCATCCGGCATGAGTGCGGCAGAGGCTCCACCCTGGGGCAGATCGCGGTCGGAAATGTGATTCTCAACCGGGTGGGACATCCCTCCTTCCCGGATTCTCTGGAGGAAGTCATCTATCAGCCCGGCCAGTTTACCGGCGCTACCAGCATTGAGCCGGACGCCGAGAGCATCATTGCCGCCAAGCTCTGCATCGAGGGCGCTTCTGTGGTGGGCAATGCCTGCTGGTTCAGCCAGGCAGGCCATTCCTCCTGGGCCTCCCGCAACAAGAGCCTGGTAACCGTCCTGGGCGGCAACGCTTTCTACGCCTAAAGGTTCTGTCTGTTTTAGCAAAAAATCCCCCGGCTAAGCCGGGGGATTTTTCGCTAAAACATGGATATGCTGAAATCCATACAGACTGCGGCGCTTGATGGCGGCACACCCTTGAGGATTTACCGCGCAGGCTCCCAGACAGCCGTAGAGCCGCAGGGAAGCACCATTCCGCTCTCCGTCACAGGAAGGCCGATCTCGCTGCTGGAGAGGGCGCCCTTCCGGCGGAGAGCGGCGCCCAGCAGGTACTCCATCACCGCCGGGGATAAGCCGGTGGTGTAGGAATTCAGCAGGAAAAACAGCGGAGCCTCCGACAGGGCCCGGGCGCAGAGGGATACCATATCGTAGATCTGTTCCTCCAGCTTCCAGACCTCCCCTCCGGGGCCTCTGCCATAGGAGGGGGGATCCATGATGATCCCGTCATAGCGCTTCCCCCGCTTGAGCTCGCGGGCTACGAACTTTTCGCAGTCATCCACAATCCAGCGGACAGGCCTGTCCTCCAGGCCGGAAAGGGCGGCGTTCTCCCTGGCCCAGGCCACCATCCCCCTGGAGGCGTCCACATGGCAGACCTCTGCCCCCGCCGCGGCGCAGGCCAGGGTGGCTCCCCCGGTATAGGCAAACAGGTTCAGTACCCGCACCGTCCGTCCGGAGGCGCGGGCAGCGCGGATCCGCTCCCCCATCCACGTCCAGTTCACCGCCTGCTCCGGGAACAGGCCGGTATGCTTGAAGCCGGTGGGCCGGATCCGGAACCGGAGCTCTCCCCAGCCGATGGTCCAGCTCTCCTCCATCCTGGTGTGGAACTCCCACTGTCCGCCCCCCTTGCTGGAGCGGATATACCGCCCCTCCGCCCGGCCCCAGAGGGGATTCTCCCGGGGGGTGTTCCAGATGATCTGGGGATCCGGCCGGATCAGAATATGGTCGCCCCAGCGCTCCAGTTTCTCTCCCCCGCTGGCGTCAATGATTTCATAGTCCCCAAAGCTGGCTGTGCGCATTTATCCAATCCTTTCCTGGATGACCCTGCATACCTGATCGCAGTATTCGTTGATCACCGTGTATTCGTCCCCCTCCAGCATGACCCGGATCAGGGGCTCCGTGCCGGAGGCCCGCACCAGAATCCGTCCCCGATCCCCCAGGCTCCGCTCCACCTCCCGGATGGCCTCTATAATCTGCTCATCCTCCAGGAAATGGGCCTGGGCCTCGGGCGCGGCGGGCAGATTCCGCATAACCTGGGGGGATTTCACCATGGCCTTGGCAAGCTCCGACATGGGCAGGCCGGACTGCTTGTAGATCCGCAGCAGCTGAACGGCGGTCAGCTGCCCGTCGCCGGTGTTGGCGTAATCCTTGAGGATGATATGGCCCGAGTCCTCCCCGCCCAGGTTGTAGCCTTGGCGGAGCATCTCCTCCAGCACATACCGGTCCCCCACCGCTGTGGAAACCATCTGGATCCCGCTGGCCCTGCCGAACTGCTGCATCCCAAAGTTGGACATGACCGTAATGACCGCCGTATCCTTGGCGAGCCGGCCCTCCTGCTTCATGCTCCGGGCGAAGATGGCCAGAATCTGATCCCCGTCCACCCGGTTGCCGTTCTCGTCCACTGCCAGACAGCGGTCCGCGTCCCCGTCAAAGGCAACGCCCACCTGACAGCCGTTGGCCTTCATATAGTAAATCAGCGCGTCCAGATTGGTGGAGCCGCACTTGTCGTTGATGTTCATCCCGTTGGGATTGGCGTGGATGATATGGGCGCTGGCTCCCAGCTCCCGGAACAGCAGATCCGCCGTGGCGCTGGCGCTGCCGTTGGCGCAGTCCACCGCTACATTGATCCCGCTCAGGTCAATGTCCACCGTCCGCTTCACGTGCTCCACATAATCAGAAACCGCGCTCTTGCGCCGGTAAACCCGCCCCAGCTCGATCCCCTTCTTCAGGGCAATCCGCTCCGGATGATCCAGGATCAGAGCCTCGATCTCCTCCTCTACCTGGTCGGGAAGCTTGTAGCCCGTGCGGCTGAACAGCTTGATGCCGTTGAACTCCACGGGATTGTGGGAGGCGGAGATCATAATCCCCGCGTCCGCCTCATACTTGGGCACCAGGTAAGCCACCGCCGGCGTGGGAATCACCCCCAGCAGCTCCGCGTCCGCCCCTACGGAGCAGAGCCCAGCCGTCAGGGCCGCCTCCAGCATCTCCGAGGAAACGCGGGTATCCTTGGCGATGATAATCTTCGGCTTCCGGTTGGTATGCCGGGTGAGCACCACTGCCGCCGCCCGGCCAATCTGCATGGCCAGCTCGCAGGTAAGCTCCGTGTTGGCAATCCCCCTTGCGCCATCGGTTCCAAACAGTCTTCCCATCCCAATCACCTTTCTCTCTGGAAAATCAGAAGGTCATCTGCCCCTCCCGCAGGATGCCCAGATGGGCATAGCCCAGATTGGTGACACAGCGCCCTCTGGGGGTGCGGGCCACAAAGCCCAGCTGCATCAGGTAGGGCTCATATACATCCTCCAGGGTCACGGCTTCCTCCCCCAGGGCGGCGGCCAGGGTTTCCAGCCCCACCGGCCCGCCGTTATAGTGGGTGATGATGGTCCTGAGCATCCGGCGGTCCACCATATCTAGCCCCAGCTCGTCGATCTCCAGCTTGGAGAGGGAAATATCCACCATTTCCTTGGAAATGGTTCCGTCCCCCAGCACCTGGGCGAAGTCCCTCACCCGCTTCAGCAGCCGGTTGGCGATCCGGGGCGTGCCCCGGGAACGCTTCGCCAGCTCCAGGGCTCCCTCCTTGTTGCAGGAGATGTTCAGAATCCCCGCGCTCCGCAGGATGATCTGGGACAGCTGCTCGGGGGTGTAGAGCTCCAGCCGGAACAGCATCCCGAACCGATCCCGCAGAGGGGAGGTGAGCTGTCCTGCCCGGGTGGTGGCCCCAATCAGGGTGAACCGGGGCAGATCGATCCGGATGGAACGGGCGGAGGGGCCCTTGCCGATGATGATATCCAGGGCGTAGTCCTCCATGGCCGGATAGAGCACCTCCTCCACCGCCCTGGACAGGCGGTGGATCTCATCGATGAAGAGCACATCCCCTGCGCTGAGATTGGTCAGCAGAGCTGCCAGATCTCCGGGCTTTTCAATGGCCGGGCCGGAGGTAACCCGGAGATTTACGTTCATCTCATTGGCGATGATGGCGGAAAGGGTGGTTTTTCCCAGTCCGGGAGGGCCGTAAAGCAGGACGTGATCCAGGGCCTCTCCCCTTGCCTTAGCCGCCTCGATATAGATGGACAGGTTTTCCTTGACCTTGTCCTGCCCGATGTATTCCCCCAGGGTTTTGGGCCGCAGGGAGAATTCAACGTCCACATCCTCCGCGCTCAAATCCGGAGAGGCCAGCCGCCCAGCCCCTTCAAACTCGCCGTTTTCGTCAAACATCCGCTGTTTCTCTCCCTCTCACATCTCACAGGCCGCAGAAGCTACAGCTTCGCGGCCAAGGCCTTCAGCCCGTACTTGATCATTTCCTCCACGGAGGTGTCCGGCTCCAGCTTGGAAATCGCCTGAGCCGCGTCCCCCCGGGAATAGCCCAGCGCCTCCAGGGCGCTGATGGCCTCGGAGGCGTTCCCCACAATGGGAGCGGCCTCCAGGGAAGGCGCTCCCACAGCGCCCGCAGACCCACCGGAGAGCTTATCCTTCAGCTCCAGCAGGATCCGCTGGGCAATTTTGGGGCCCACACCGGGAGCCTTCAGGGCCTTTACATCTCCCGCGGCCACGCTCAGGGCCAGCCGATCCGGCGTCAGGCTGGAGAGGATGGAAACCGCCGCCTTAGGCCCTACGCCGGAGACAGAAATCAGCAGCTTGAAGGCCTCCAGCTCCTGCTGCTGGGAGAAACCAAACAGATCCAAAGCGTCCTCCCGGACGCTGAGATGGGTATAGAGCTTCACCGGAGAGCCGATTGCCGGAAGCCCGGAAACGGTGGTCATGGAGGTTTTGACGGAATAGCCGATCCCGCCGCACTCCACTACCACATGATACGGCTCCACCAGCTCCAATATTCCGCTGACACTGTAGAGCATGGCACTCATCCTTTCGTTCCGGGGCATTTCACCGTCCGAACAGCTGCCGGGTCAGCCGGGAGGGGGACGCGTGGGCATGGCAGACAGCAATGGCCAGGGCGTCGGCGGTATCGTCCGGCTTGGGCATTTGGGTCAGCTTCAGCAGGCGGCGGGTCATATCCATCACCTGGTGCTTTTCCGCTTTCCCGTAGCCCACCACCGCCTGCTTTACCTGCACGGGGGTGTATTCATAGACCTCGGTCTGATGCTGCTGGGCGGAGAGGAGGATAACCCCTCTGGCCTGGGCCACATCGATGCCCGTGGTTTTATTATTGCCGAAATAGAGCTTTTCCACCGCCATGGCCTGGGGCTTGTGGCGATCCAGCAGCTGAGTTATCTCATCGTAAATCAGGGCAAGCCGTTCCTGAAAGGGCATTCCCGCAGGGGTCAGGACCGCTCCGTAGTCGAGGGTGGTAAAGGCGCTGTTCCGGTACTCCACCACCCCGTACCCAACAATCGCATATCCCGGATCAATCCCTACTATTTTCATTCTCTTCCTTCCTCAAAAGACCGCTCCGTCCACTGCGCTTATTATACCACAAGCCCGCAGGGCGCGGTGGTATAATCGGCCATAGAGGCGGGAGCGAGCATTCCGTGAGCGCATCGCCTTGGCCATCAGCGTATAATAAGCGCTTTGCGCTTATTATACCATGATCCGCCAGACGGTGCAAGAAAATCAAAAGCTGTATTCACAAGGGCAAGGCCGCGAGAGCTCTGCTCTCGCGCTCTCGCCAAGGGGATGCATCCCCTTGGATTCCCATCTTTTGGGGGTTATGGGATGTTGGATTTCAGTCCCTGCCTCGCTGGCACTTCCCGTAGGGACGGTCGCCCGCCTACCCATTTTTTCGTAAAGAAAAAATTCAGCCCAGCAGGCGGCGCAACGTCTGCGACGCAGAACGTTTCGAGCGTGCTCTGCTGCGCTCATACTTTCTGCGGCATAGAGAGTACCCCGCACGCAGGGAGGAGCTTTTTTCTTTACGAAAAAAGCGTACTGCGGGAATCAGACTCTCTGCGTGGCAGAAAGCCGGAAGTCCGTACAGACTCACCCCCACCCCTTTTCCGCCCTTAAAAAAGCCCTTCAAAAATTACGGGTTCCAAGGGGATTTAGATCCCCGATGCGCCGCCAGCGGCGCATCGCGGAGACTCGAGGCAGAGCCTCGAGGTCTTGCCTTTCGACACACGTACAGCCTCTCAGTATTCCTCGAAGAGGCGGCGCTGGAGGAGGAGATTCCGGCGGCGGGCCTGCTCCGTGGCCTCGGGATCATAACGGCAGACGCCGTTCTCACGGACGAAATGATCTCCCTCCCGAGGGCTCTCATAGAGCTCCTCCAGGGGAAGCGCACAGCGGGAGCCGTCCTCCCCCGCGCAGACCGCCAGCGCGCCTTCTATCCGGTCGATCACATATCTCACGCGGCGCTCCCCTCCTGGTTTTCATAGCTGATCACAAGCTCCCCGTCAGCTACCTGGAACAGGAGATCTCCCTGATAGTCAGTGCGGTAAAAGGCCGCCCCGTCCTCCCGAATCAGAGCCAGCGTCTCCCGGTGGGGATGCCCGTAGGAATTTCCCTCCCCGCAGAGCGCAATGCAGTAATCCGGATCCACCGCCCGGTAGAAGCGCTTGGAGGTGGAGGTGCTGCTCCCATGATGCCCCAGCTTCAGCACATCCGCCCGGAGATCCACCTCGTCCTCCAGCATATCCGATTCCACCGGCGTCTCCATGTCCCCTGTAAAGAGAAACCGCCTTCCCTGGTACTCGAACCGGCAGACTAAGGATGTGTTGTTCAGCTCGTCGTAATCCCGGTCCGGGCCCAGAATGGTCAGGACGCCCTGGCCCAGCTCATAGCTGTTCCCCACCCGGGAAGGGGTTATTTTCAGATCCCTGTCCATGATGGCCTCCAGCACCTCCGTATAGGTTCTGGTAGTGGGCGTCATGCTGTCCGGCAGACGGGGCATGATCACCTTTCCGATCTCAAACTCCTTGATCACCGTGTCCATGCCGCCGATGTGATCCGAATGGGGATGGGTCATCAGCAGGTAATCAATCTTGGTAATCCCCTGGCCCCGCAGATAATCCGTCACGGTTTTTCCCTGATCGTTTTCTCCGGCGTCAATCAGCGCGGTATACCCGTCGGAGCGGATGAGGATGCTGTCCCCCTGCCCCACGTCAATAAAATGCACCTGACAGTCAGAGACAGCGTTGGAGGGACCCGCCGGCGCATCTGTACCGTCCAGTCCGGGGAGCTCGCCCTCCAGGGCCATCAGCAGGTAAAGCACCAGACAGATTCCCAGCAGAATCAGCAGCCCCTGGTTCAGGGGGATTTTCTTTTTGGCTTGTGACCGCGGCCGCGCTGTTCGTGCCATTGATCATGACTCCTTTCTTTTAGATGGCTTCGGGGAGGACGGGCCGCGCATCTGCCCTTTTGGGCGGGGGCGGGACCTGTCCGGGGATCCGGCGGGATCAGGCATCCCGGCCCGGTTCCGATCAGATCCTCCCGCTTGGCCAGGATGAGCGCCTTCTTCACCAATGCCCGGTTCTCCGGCAGATAGTACTGGAGCAGCGCCCGCTGCATGGCCTTTTCCTCTTTGGAACGGGGGACATAGACCTGCTTCCCGGTAAAGGGATCCAGCCCCGTATAATACATACAGGTGGAAACCGTCCCCGGCGTGGGGTAGAAATCCTGCACCTGATCCGGGTGGAGCCGCTCTGCCTTCAGAAACAGAGCCAGCTCCACAGCCTCCTCCAGAGTGCTCCCCGGATGGGAGGACATCAGGTAGGGCACCAGGTACTGTTCCTTCCCCAGCTGCCGGGTTTTCTCCATATACCTGCGGGAAAATTCCCGGTAGGCGCCGATATGGGGCTTGCCCATGCAGTCCAGCACTCCGGCGGCGCAGTGCTCCGGAGCCACCCGGAGCTGGCCGCTGACATGATGCTCCACCAGCTCCTCAAAGAAAGCGCTGTCCGGATCCGCCAGGAGGTAGTCGTACCGGATGCCGGAGCGGATGAACACCTTTTTTACTCCCGGCAGAGCTCGGAGCCGCCGAAGGAGGGACAGATATGCGCTGTGATCCGCCCGCAGCCGGGAGCAGGGCTCCGGCGCCAGACAGCGCCGCTGCTGCAGCCTGCACATGCCCCCCTCCTGATGATCGCAGGAGGGCCGGCGGAAGTTGGCGGTAGGGCCGCCCACATCACTGATGAAGCCCTTGAACCGGGGATTTTTCAGGAAGCCCTCCGCCTCCCGCAGAAGGGATTCCTCACTGCGCACCGCAATATGCCGGCCCTGATGGAAGGCGATGGAGCAGAAATTGCAGGCCCCGAAGCACCCCCGGTTGTGGGTCAGGGAGAACTCCACCTCCTGGAGGGCGGGCACTCCCTCCGGGTACATGGGATGGGCGGCCCGTTCATAGGGCAGCTCCGCCACCCAGTCCAGCTCCTCTGTGGTCAGGCACCGCATGGGCGGATTCTGTACCAGCATCCGGTTCCCGTGCCGCTGGAGAAGGATTTTCCCACGCAGGGGATCCTGCTCGTTCATCTGCTGGCAGACGGCTTTTGCGTAGCTGGCCTTATCCCTGGCCACGATCTCAAAGTCCGGGCACTGCACCCCGCCCCAGGGGGTATCCCTGGGATCAATCAGAACGCAGGTACCCCGAATATCGGTGAGGGAGGCGATTTCCTCGCCCGCCTCCAGCCGCCGGACCAGCTCCATGGTCTGAAGCTCGCCCATGCCGTAGATCAGGAGATCCGCGCCGCTGTCCAGCAGGATGGAGGGCCGGACCCGATCGTCCCAGTAGTCATAATGGGCGAACCGCCGGAGAGAGGCCTCCAGGCCTCCAAGGACGACAGGCGTGCCGGGAAACGCCTTCCGGCAGAGCTGCGAGTAGGCGATCACCGCCCGATCCGGCCGAAGTCCCCGACGGCCGCCGGGGCTGTAGGCATCCTGGGAGCGGAGCCGCTTGGCAGTGGTGTAGTGAGCCACCATGGAATCGATATTCCCGCCGGAAACCAGAAAGGCCCGGCGGGGCGCTCCCAGGCGGCGGATATCCTCCAGCCCCTGGGGCTGGGCGATGATACCCACGGCAGCGCCCATGGCCTCCGCCACCCGGGAGATAATGGCGGCCCCAAAGGTGGGATGATCCACGTAAGCGTCCCCAGTGACCACGATATAATCCAGCTGCCGAATCCCCCGTTCATCCAGCTCCTTCCGAGAAACAGGCAGAAACATTTCTGGTTTTGCGCTCCTTTCGGGGAAGACCTCGAGAGCTCTGCTCTCGAGCTCTCGCCAAGGGGATTAAATCCCCTTGGATTCCCGTAAATTTTTTTGGGGGTGGGGGCCTGCCTCGCTGATACTCCCCGCAAGGCCGATCGCCCGCCTACCCATTTTTTCGTAAAGAAAAAATTCAGCCCTACATGCGGAGCAGAGACTGCGACGCAGACAGCTTCGAGCGTGTCCTGCTACGCTCGGGGCTTTCTGCAAGGAGGGCCAGCTTTGTGCTACGCTCGGAATCCCCCTGCCGCTTCGTCAGAAGCGGAATACAAGGGGGCAAGGGGTTTGTGCGGCGCAGAGAGTAACCCACACGCAGGTGGGAGCTTTTTTCTTTACGAAAAAAGCGTCCTGCGTGAATCAGACTCTCTGCGTGGCAGAAAGCCGGAAGTCTGTACAGACTTGCCCCCCTTTTTCCGCCCTTAAAAAGGACGGGAATCCAAGGGGGGCCAGGCCCCCTTGGCGGAGCTCGAGGCAGAGCCTCGAGGCCTTCCCCCTGACATTCTCAAACATCCTGATTCATGTTCATTTCGATCCACTGCTGACGGGTGATGATGACGGGGCGGGGCTTAGAGCCCTCAAAAGCGCCCACGATGCCCTTGCTCTCCATCTCATCAATCAGGCGGGCGGCGCGGGCATAGCCTACCTTCAGCTTTCGCTGAAGGTAGGAGGCGGAGGCCTGGCCGGCCTCGATCACGCACTCCACCGCGTCATTCAGCAGCTCGTCGCTGTCGTCGAAGCCGCCGCCGTCACTGCCGCCGCTCCCCTTCTCCGACACGGCCTGCCGCTCGATCTCCTCCAGCACCTTGTCGTCATAGTCCGCCGTGCCGCTGTTCTTGATAAACTCTGTGACCTGCTCCACTTCCTTGTCGCTGACAAAGCAGCCCTGCACCCGCACCGGCTTGGGATACCCCAAAGGAGCGAACAGCATATCGCCCCGGCCCAGCAGCTTCTCCGCGCCGCCCGCGTCCAGAATGGTGCGGGAATCCACTGTGGAGGACACCGCGAAGGCAATCCGGGAGGGAATGTTGGCCTTGATAATGCCGGTGATTACATCCACCGAGGGCCGCTGGGTGGCAATCACCAGGTGCATCCCGGCCGCGCGGGCCATCTGCGCCAGCCGGCAGATGGCGTCCTCCACCTCGTTGGGCGCGGCCATCATCAGATCCGCCAGCTCGTCGATGATGATGACCACCTGGGGCATGGGCGCCAGCTCCGGCTTCTCCTCGGCAAGGGCGTTGTAGCCGAAGAAGTCCCGGACGTTGTTCTCCGCAAAGAGCTTGTAGCGGTTGAGCATCTCCGTCACCGCCCAGCCCAGCGCCCCCGCCGCCTTCCGGGGATCCGTCACCACGGGGACCAGCAGGTGGGGAATCCCATTGTAAACCCCCAGCTCCACCACCTTGGGATCGATCATCAGGAACCGCACCTCGCTGGGGGAGGATTTGTACAGCAGGCTGATAATAATGGAATTGATGCAGACTGACTTGCCGGAGCCGGTGGCTCCGGCAATGAGCATGTGCGGCGTTTTGGCGATATCCGCAATCACCGGCGCGCCGGTAATGTCCCGGCCCAGAGCGAAGCTCAGCTTGCTCTTTGCCTGCTCGAACTCCCGTGTCTCGATGATCTCCCGCATGGTGACCACGTCGGTTTTCCGGTTGGGAACCTCAATGCCCACCGCCGGCTTGTTGGGAATGGGCGCTTCGATCCGCACCCCCGCCGCCGCCAGGTTCAGGGCAATATCGTCCGCCAGACCGGTGATCCGGCTGATCTTCACCCCTGCGGAGGGCTGGAGCTCATACCTGGTCACCGTGGGCCCCCGGCTGATATCGATCACCTTGGTCTGCACCCCGAAGCTCTTCAGGGTATCCACAAGCAGATCCGCGTTGGCCCGAAGCTCGCCGCTCACATCCTGGTTTTCATTGGGCTTGGGCGCCTTCAGCAGCCCCACAGGCGGGAATACATACTCCCCTCCTACATAGAGCTTTGCCTGATCCGCCCGGTCGAATACCGGCTCCACCGGGATCACCGGCTCCTCCTCCCGCTGGAAGCTTAGCGCCTTGTTCACCAGCTCGTCCACAGCGGGATCCCGTTCCTCCAGGGCCGGGATGGGCTCCTCCGCCGGGAGAAGCGGCTCAGGAGGCGCATCCGGCGCGGAGGGAGCCTCCTCCGCCTCCAAGACCTCTGAAACCTCCAGAACAGGCTTGGCAGTCCGCACAGAGGAAACCGCCTCGGCGGACACCGCCGCCTGCTTCCGCTCTTCCTCCAAAAGCACCTCCAGAGAGGGCTTCTGCTCCTCCGGGGGAGGCTTCGGGGCGGAGGGCTCCTTCGGCAGCTCCGGAGCGGCGTACTGCTCCCAGAGCCGATCCGCCTCCCGCGCGGCGGGCGTCTCCCCTCTTGGCGGAGCAGTGGGAGCGGGCTCCGGAGGGGTATCCTCCTGCTCCTCCGGACCCAAATCCACGTCAATATTGAAGCGGTTGGCCCGCTTACGCTCCTCCCGACGCTCCCGCTTTTCCTCCGTAACGGCCTCCCGCTCCTCCCGGCGCTGGACGTAGCTCTCGTTCACCTTCTGCACCGGCTTGGCAATCCCCTTAAACAAGCCGATGAGCGTGGCGCCCGTCAGCAGCATCACAAAGGCAAACAAAAACAGGGAAATGATGATCACCGCGCCCACCTTGCCGCAGGCGGCGTTGAGCGGCCAGCCCAGCAGGCCCCCGGCTACACCGCCGCCCTTGAGGAACCGGCCCTTGTCGTAGAGCTCCATAATCCCGTCAAAGAAGCCTGTCCCGGGGAAGGGATTGGCGGAACAGATCTCCGCCAGGGCGCAGACCAGCAGCTCCAGAATGCCGGTCTGCCAGAGCTTGTGGCGGATCTCGCCCACGGGCTTGTCCAGGGTGGCCATAATGGCTATGTAGATCAAAGCCGCCGGAATCAGCCAGACCGCCGCCCCGAACAATCCGTAGAGGAACTGGTGCATCAGGAGCCACAGGTTGCTCCCGGAGATGGCCGCGATGGCCGCCAGCAGGATGCCCGCCGTAAACAGCACAATGGCGGAGGCCTGCTGGCGGCTCCGGCGGACCTGCTCCTGTCCGGATTTGCTCCGGGCTCCGGTTTTCGCCCGGCTTCCAGCGGGCTTTTTCCGTCCGGAGGAGGCGGGCTTTCTGGTGGATGCTTTTGTTGCCATGATACAGTAACCGTCCTTTTTCTGTATATCTGTATGAATGCTTCCGGATCCTACCGGACAATCAGATCGTAGATTCCCAGACCGATGGTCACCGCGCCCACCGCCAGGGTGTAGTAGGCGAAGATCTTAAACCGATCCGACCGGATCAGCCACGCCACCATCTTAATGGCGAAGAATCCCACTACTGCGGACACAAGGAATCCCACCGCCAGGGGCAGAAGCTCCACCTCCTGCCCGGAGGTGACCACATCCTTAAACTCCATCACGCCCGCCCCCAGGATCGCCGGGATGCCCAGGATGAAGGAGAACTGAACCGCGTACTTCTTCGACAGCCCGCAGATCAGGCTGGTTGCCACCGTAGAGCCGGACCGGGAAATCCCCGGCAGGGTGGCCGCGCACTGGGTAAGGCCGATGGCAACAGCGTCCGTATAGCGCATATTCCGCCCGGTTTTATCCCCCTTGACCACTCGGTCGGAGAGATAGAGCAGGACGCTGGTCAGCAGGAAGCAGCCGCCCAGCACCAGCAGACTGGGCTGGCTGATCAGCCCCTTCAGCTTCCCGTAGAAGGGCAGCAGCAGGCAGAGGGGCAGAGTCGCCACAATCAGCATGACGATCATCCGCCGGTACTCGTTCATATCCTTCCAGCGAAATTTCCCGGTAAAGAGATCTCCCGCCATCCGGAAGAACTCCAGGATCAAATTCCAAATGGTGCTGTGGAAGGCAATGAACACCGCCACCAGCGTTCCCAGGTGCATCACCACCGAAAGGAGCGTTCCCTCCTCCGGGGAAACCTGGGTAAACCGCTGCACCAGAGCCAGATGCCCTGAGCTGGAAACGGGCAGGAACTCCGTAAGTCCCTGAACAATCGCCTGAAGAACCGCGCTTAGAATATTTGACATGATCCTTCCTCCATTATGTAGGTGTCTGCCTGGCGCCAGAGCCTATTCAAGATCTCTGGGTATCAGGGGAAGACCTCGAGAGCTCTGCTCTCGAGCTCTCGCCAAGGGGATTAAATCCCCTTGGATTCCCGTAAATTTTTTTGGGGGTGGGGGCCTTCCTCGCTGATACTCCCTACGTGGCTGATCGCCCGCCTACCCATTTTTTCGTAAAGAAAAAATTCATCCCCATAGGCGGCGCAGACCGTACGACGCAGAAAGCCCCGAGCGTGTTCTGTTACGCTCATACTGTCTGCGCCGCAGGAACTATCCCGCACGCAGGGGGGAGCTTTTTTCTTTACGAAAAAAGCGTACTGCGTGAATCAGACTATCTGCGTGGCAGAAAGCTGGAAGTCTGTACAGACTTGACCCCACCCCTTTTTCCGCCCTTGAAAAGCCCTTAAAAATTACGGGTTCCAAGGCGATTTAGATCCCCGATGCGTCGTGAAACGACGCACCGCAGAGCCGCGAGACAGAGTCTCGCGGCCTTGCCCGACCGCGCAGAGAGCCTGAACAGCCTCCTAGCGTTCTGTGTGGGGGCGGGCGTTGGGGAGCAGCTCTCCTGGAGCGTACCGAAGATAGTCTGCCGGATCCGTGGAGAGGATCCGTTCAATCTGCAGGCCCTCCGGAGAGCTTCTGCCCTGAAACAGGCTTTCGCCCTGCCGCCGGTATTCCATCGGCCCGGGCGGCTCATAGAAGATTGCATATTCACTGACCACTGTGTGCAGAAGCATGAAATCCCTCGCTTTCTCCTGAACGGCGCTGGCCTGTTTTGCCGGGAGCGCTCCGGCGGGCCGCGCCGGATTTGCGGGGCTTTTTCTTCTCTTCCCCCGCCCTGCTCTCGATCATCCCATAAAGGCACTGGACCGCGTCCGCCAGGCCGCCCAGCCGATCAATCAGGCCCTCCTTGACCGCGTCCTCCCCGTTCAGGACGGTTCCCACATCCGTGGCCAGCTCTCCGGTGGTCATCATCAGCTTCCGGAAGCGCTTCTCCGTGATCCGGGAGTTTTTCACCACAAAGCCCACGATCCGATCCTGCATCTTCTCAAAGTAGGACAGCGTTTGAGGGACGCCCAGCACCAGGCCGTTCATCCGCACGGGATGAATCGTCATGGTGGCGGAGGGCACAATGAAAGAACAGTTGGAGCTTACCGCCAGAGGGACGCCGATGGAATGCCCGCCCCCCAGCACAATGGAAACCGTGGGCTTTGACATCCCGGCGATCAGCTCCGCAATGGCAAGGCCCGCCTCCACGTCTCCGCCCACGGTATTGATCAGGATCATCAGCCCCTTGATCTCCGGGGACTGCTCGATGGCTACCAGCTGGGGCATCACATGCTCATATTTGGTGGTTTTGTTCTGGGAGGGCAGGATGTAGTGGCCCTCCACCTGCCCGATGATGGTCAGGCAGTGAATCACGTGCTCCCCGTGGGTGGTGATGGAGCCGGTCTGAATGATGCTGCTCTGCTGAGTCTCTTCCTCCTGGGTGTCCTCCTGCTCCTCTTCGGGGCAGTTCGCCGCCTTCAGCTCCTCGTTCATCCTTGACCATTCCCTTCCCGCCGTACAAACCGGTACGGCCTATTTGCATCTGTCCCCGCCAAAGCGCCGGGACAGTCCGCCGGGAATAGTGTTTACCTCTTTCAGCAGAGTATGCGGCTCATCTTTCTATTATAATCAGCTTTCCAGATGATGTCAAATAAAAATAAACATATGTTCCAAATTATTTTTTATATTTTACGACAGATCCCAGGGATCCATTCCCTGCTCCCGGAGGGTGCCGGCCAGTTCCCCCTGGGGAACTGTGATGTTGGTATAGTATTGGGGGATTTCCCCTACAATAATGGTTTCAGCGGCCACGAAGTCAGTATGTACTGTCACGGGCTCCCGGCGGAGGGGAACCATGGCGGAGAGCTCCAGGGTAAGCCCCAGTACGATCTGGTGGCTGGTCTGGTTGATTCCGGCGGAGTGAAAGCGGCTTTCCACCGTAGTGCTCAGGCTTCCCACAGGGACCAGCCGAAAGGGGATATCCGGCCCTCTTCCGGCCAGCCACTCACTTCCCAGAAGGGTGCCCAGCGGCAGGGAATAGCTGTGGCGGCGCTGTTCCTCCAGGGCCTGGGCGATGTTCTGTTCCAGCCTGCTTTTGAGCCGTCCCAGCTCTCCGGCGTTGGTTTCCACCGAGATGATCCGCCCCTCCCCGTCCTGGGCGATCTGAACCAGGGCGCCGTAATCCAGGCCGGTTTCCTGGAGAAGGCTGAGGGTTTCCTCCGCCAGAATTTCCGTGGCCAGGAGCCGCCCCTGATACTGGAGGGCCTCCCTCACGGTGGATCCCATGGCAAAGTGGATCGCTCCTGCAAGCAGCACGGTCAGAAGAAGGAAGCGCGTCAGGGGACTGCGCCTTCTCCTTGGCGGAATCCCAGTCCCCGGGCGGCTCTGCCTTGAATAGTTCCGGTGAACCGTTTTCATCCCCTCCTTGCTTAAATATGGCCCAGAGGGCATATCAACAGTATATGCGGCTCTCTCCTGGAAATCAATTCACCAGGGACGTCCTCATGCCCGCCGCATTCTTTTCTCCCTTGACAAATTGCGCTTTATAGGATACGATACAAAATAAACGATTTTGAAAGGTTGTCTCTGCGTGGCCGAAGGGCAGGGCCGCGAGACGCTGTCTCGCGCTCTGCCAAGGGGAAGGGATTCCCCTTGGATTCTCGTTATTTTAGGGCTTTATTAAAGGGTTGGGGTTAAGTCTGTACAGACTTCCCTGCTTCTGCCACGCAGAGAGTCTGATTCACGCAGTACGCTTTTTTCGTAAAGAAAAAAGCGTACTGGTGCGGATCCCAAGTCTGTACGCCCCAGCAAGCGTGCGCCCACACTCCCGGCGGGAAGGGATAATTCCCGCAGTCAGTCGCAACCTCCTGACTTAAAATAAAACTACGGAAGGAAAATGAATCAATGGAAGCATCCAAACGCACCCGCAAACTAACACAAACCGCCATGCTGGCGGGACTGTACGCAGCAATCACCTTCGCTACCTTTTTTATGTCCTTTGGAGCAATCCAGTTCCGGGTAAGCGAAGCGCTGACGATTCTCCCCGTATTCACGGCCACAGCCGTGCCGGGGCTCTCTTTAGGCTGCGCCCTGGCCAACCTGGTGGGCTTTTTTGCCGGGGTGAATCCCACCGGCTGGCTGGACGCTGTTTTCGGCACCTCAGCTACCCTCCTGGCTGCCCTGCTCACCCGCCGGCTGGGAAAAGACGGGCCTCTTTGGAGAAAATGCCTGTTGGCCCCTCTCCCGCCGGTGCTCCTTAACGCCCTGATTGTGGGGCTGGAGCTGGCCTTTGCCTTCGGACCAATGAATCTGCCCGGATTCCTTTCCTATGCCCTCTCAGTGGGGATCGGGCAGGCAGTCATCTGCTACGGGCTGGGCGTTCCTCTCCTGCTGGCCCTTTCCCGGAAGGCGCTTTATCAGAAGATTTTCCGGGAATGATGCTTCCCGTACCTTGCATTCGGAAAGAGTTTCATGGTATAATAAGTGCAAATCACTTATTATACCATGGCCAAGGCGATGCGCTCACTTCGTTCGCTCCCGCCTCTATGGCCGATTATACCATTCCGCTTTGCTTCATGGTATAATGAGTACAGATTGACAAACCAACAACATAGGGAGTGTGCGGTGTATGAAAACATTGTTGAAAATTCTGGCTTGTGCATCTGCGGCTCTGATTCTGGTACAGCTTGCGCAGCTCTTGGTAGATATCCTGTATGAGCGGTACGGGAAACGCTACATCCTCACGGGCGAGGGCGAAGGCCACGTCCAGGCCCAGGACTGAACAGGATAGACTGCTTTCTTACAGATCTGAAAGCGCCGGGAACGCAATAGCGTTCCCGGCGCTTTTTGTCCGTCCCCGCTCAATCCCTCAATCCGGCAGAGTCCCGCCAGGCCATGTAATCCTCATAGAGCCTGGCCGACTCCGGCGCCCCCGCAAAGGCCGCCGAACCGGGTCTGCTGAGCATCCCCTGATATTGATAGGCCAAAATCCGATCCACATAGGGAGACACCGCCTCCAGCTGCCGCCGTATCCGTTCAAAGGGCGCGGGCAGAAGGGGGCTCTGATAGGTTTCTCCCTGGAAGGTGAACAGCTCCACATCCGCCCAAAGGGCGGCGCGCCCCGCCTTATCGTGAGCCCGCCGCAAGGCCTCGTAATACCTGGGCGTCTCTTCCGTGGAGGACTTGCGCACCCCTACCTCATCCTGATAGGCAATGAAATCCACATCCAGGGCTTCCAGATCCCGAACATAGCTGTCGTCCGCACGGATATCCTTAGTGCCGTAGGGAGCAATCAGGGTGCGGAAGCGCGGGTTCAGCCTGCGGGAATGGGCGGAGGAGAGATTCACATACTCGGCAAACAGCTGAGGGATCCCGCCCCGAAGCCAGCACTCGTCCGGGTAATACCAGCCGTAGAAGCTGGGATGTCCTCCAAAGCGTTCCGCCAGCTGCTCCATGGCCCGGAGCACCCGATCCAGCCGCTCCGGCCGGGTCATGTTCAGCTCCGTCTCCCGCCAGTTTCCGTAAAAGCCGTTGCTGACAAAGACCTTCATTCCCAGTCTGTCCGCTTCGTCCAGGAGCACCTCCAGGGGATTCGGACAGGCAAGCCGGCTGGGCGGATAAATATCCGTTTGAAAATAAGCGGCGTCATCCAGAGCAGTGGCCAGGAGAACCAGGTATTCCATACCGGCCCCCCGCATATCTCCCAGCAGAATCCGCCATTGTTCCGGGGTAAAGGCAGCGCAGGCCGGATTGTAAAGTGCTCCCTCCTGGCGGGAATGGTGCTGAAACTCGATCCAGCTGCCCGTAATAAGCTTAAATGCTGACATGGCAAAACAACTCCTTCCGATCAGTCTGTGCTTACAGCGGGAAAGACCTCGAGAGCTCTGCTCTCGAGCTCTCGCCAAGGGGAGCTGGCTCCCCTTGGATTCCCATCTTTTTGGGGTGGGGTGGGGATGGGCGCTTGCGCCCGTCCCCCTACCTCGCTGGTACTCCCTGCCTCGCTGCCGCTCCCTTCGTGGACGATCGCCCGCCTACCCATTTTTTCGTAAAGAAAAAATTCAGCCCTGCGTACGGGGAAGGAGCTGCGACGCAAAGAGCTTCGAGCGGGCCCTGCGCAGATTCTCTGTGCGGCACAGGAAGTATCCCGCACCCGGGAGGAAGCTTTTTTCTTTACGAAAAAAGCGTACTGCGGGAATCAGACTCTCTGCGTGGCAGAAAGCCGGAAGTCTGTACAGACCTGACCCCACCCCTTTTCCGCCCCTAAAAAAAGCCCTTAAAAAATTACGGGTTCCAAGGGGATTTAGATCCCCGATGCGCCGCCAGCGGCGCATCGCGGAGACTCGAGGCAGAGCCTCGAGGTCTTGCCCTTCCTGCTATGAATACAGCTTCTCAGACAGGGGGCGGCGTTTGCCGGTGAGGCGCTCGATGGTCTGAAGCATCAGGGCAAGATCCATGGGCTTTACAAGATGGGCGTCGATGCCGCACTCCCGGGAGCGGATCCGATCGCTCTCCTGCACATTGGCGGACAGGGCGATGATGGGGATCCCTGATAAGGCCGGGTCTGCCAGTGCGCGAATTGCCGCGGCCTCCTGCCACCCGTCCATGACCGGCATCTGCAAATCCGTCAGCACCAGATCATAGTGACCGGCAGGCATTTTTTTGAGCTTTTCCAAGGCAAGCGCCCCGTTTTCCACCGGATCTACCACAAAGCCCATTCGCTCCAGAAGCTCGGTCTCTATCTCCAGATTGATTTCATTATCCTCCGCCAGCAGGATCCGCTGGGAAACCTCCTGGCTGGACAGCACCTTCCGCTCCGGCGCGGTGCGGGCCTGACGGCGAAGCCGGAGCATCACCGTGAAGGCGCTTCCCTGGCCTATGGCGCTCTCCACCTCTATCGTTCCGCCCATCATGTCCACAATCTGCTTGGCAATGGTCAGCCCCAGCCCGACGCCGTGGATTTTGCTGTGGGTGGAGTTTTTCTCCCGGCTGAAGGGCTCGAACACCTTCTCCAGAAACTCCGGGCTGATGCCCACGCCGGTATCCTTTACCCGGAGGCTGTACTCCATATAATCATTGACCTGCTCTTCCCCCTGGGCGGCTGAAAGCGTCACCTGCCCGCCTGGATTGGTATATGTAATGGCGTTGCTGGTCAGGTAGAACGCAAGCTGCCGGAGCTTCTCCGGATCCCCGTATACCGCGCTGTGCTCCAGCCTGGAGCACTCTATCCGGAGGGAGATATTCTTCTCCCTGGCCTGGGGCTGGAAATAGGAATAGGTCCGCTCCAAAATCTCCCGCAGATCGCAGGCTGTCTCCTGCGGGCCGGTCATCTCAGAAAGGGCGGATACCTCCAGCACCTTGTCGATCATGTCCAGCAGGGTCCGTCCGGCGGTTTCCATCTGCGCCAGATAATCCGTCAGAATCGGATCCTCCGTGCTCAGCCTGGCAAGAGAGGTGAATCCGAAAATGGCGTGAAGCGGCGTCCGCATATCGTGGGACATATTGGACAGAAAGGCGTTCTGGCTGGCAATCGCCAGATTGGCCTTGGTCAGAGCCTCTGACAAAAGGGCCTGCTGCTCCATCTGCTGACGGATCTCCTCGTCCACCCGGCGGTAGCCAAAAACCACCTGGCTGACCTGCTCCTGACGCCCCACATCCACCAGCCGGAGCTGGAGGTATTGGATCTCTCCCTTTACGACCACCCGGTAATTGAAATAATAGGTGCCGCTTTCGGCCAGCTTTTCCCGTATACAGGCAGGCGCCGTCTCCCGGGTCACCAGCTCCCGATCCTCCGGATGCACCCAGATATCCACGTAGCTTTTGGCGTACTGAGAGTAAGGCAGGGGATGATACCGCTCCTGAAACAGCAGAGCGGTCCGCTGACTGAGCCGATAGGGCACGATCTGATCCGTGTCCAAATCCAAATAGCAGATGGACTCGTAATTGATGCTCAGACCCTCGATCACCTCCAGCTGCCGGAGGTACTCCTGATTGATCAGGCTCCGTTCCTGATCGTATTTCTGGATCAGGCTCTGGAGCCGCTGTTCGCCCTCCAGCTTTTCGCTGAGCAGGCGGGCCCGTTCCGCAAGAAGCTGCTCCCGCTTATCGGTGGCGTCTGCCAGAAACACATAAAAGACGTTTCCCACAGCGGGAACACAGATAAAGTGCCCGTAGTCCTCAATCCAGCGGACAGCGCCATCCCTGCGGCAGATCCGGTACTCTACATAGTCCAGATCGAATTGGCTGGCGGCAACCTGGGCGCGGATGCTTTCCTCCACCTGCTCCAGATCCTCCGGATGCACCAGCCCGCGAAAGGAATCTGCCGTATGCGCCCGGAACTCCTCTATGGTATCGCATTGGAAAATACGCAGAAGTCCCCGATTGGCATAGATGATCCGTTCGTCCTGATCCGCGTGATAAATCAGGAAGCCGCCGGGCATTTCGTCCATGAAGCGTGTAAAGGCCCTCAAGGTCTGGTCGTCTTTATCAGGAAGGGAGGAAACGCATCCGCATTCCTGAGACGCGCACAGCATTTGCAGAATGCGGGCCATGAGAGCATGCTCCTGCTCCTGTTGGTTCATGATGCCATCTCTCCTCTCTTGTGCCTAAGAGCCTGTTCAAAATCTCCGGGCGCAGCGTCTGAAAGGCGCTTTTTCCGCACAGGCGGCGTCAAAAATGCTCGGAATCCACAAAGGATTCCTCCGCTTTTTTCCTTGCTGTGCAAAAAAATCCCCTTCCATTCGCCCCACCCAGAGATTTCGAACAGGCTCTAAAAAGTTTAACACAAAAAAGGTGTGTTGTCATTACCTTCTGCTAAAGAAATTCTGACAGATAGTTCCCGAAGGGCAAGGACAGACACCCGAAAGCCCACACAAATCCCCTCTCTTTGCCCCTAAAAAAGAGAGCAAAAGCGCATACAGACCGTCAGCTTTCCAGGCGGCTTTTTCGGTAAGCGGCCCGTTTTTCTCCGGCCTCCCACTCCTTGACTTCCTCCAGGGTTTCCCGCACCAGCTGGGGGACAGGCGTCGGACGGTCCTGCTCGTCAAGGGCCACCATCACCAGGTAGGCCCGGTTGATGAGGAAGCGCTCACCGTTCAGCTCTTCAATGAAGGTATCCACCCGCACCTCCATAGAGGTGCGGCCCACATGGGTCAGCTGGCCCACAAGCACGACCGTATCGTTCACGTGCGCCGGCGCGCGGAATTCCAGGTGATCCACAGCCACAGTGGTTACATTGCGGTTGGAATGCCGCCGTGCGGCAACGGCGGCTACCACATCGATCCATTCCATGAGCCTGCCGCCAAAAAGCCGTTTATAGCCGTTGATGTGCTCAGGCATCAGAATCTGTATTTGTTCTGTCCGGGACTGGGCCACTGTTTTGGGCACAAAATTTTCATCCATACTCTCACCTTCCTGACAGCCTCACCCAAGGGGCTCCGCCCCCTGGATCCCATCTGCATTTACACTCTCATTGTTGACCGTGCCGGGCCGTTCCATTCCGGGCCGCGCATCTGTAATAGTGGACCTGCCGCCCTCCATATAGTGTGATACCAGGCCATTTCCCAAAGGAGGGGCAGACGATTGGAACCAACTGACCATGCGAACCCTGTTTGCAGAAGCGTTTTCAAGGACGGCGGGGAAACAACCTCCAAAAAGCAGTTCACAGGCGTCTGGATTGAGCTGATCAACAGCATCGAAAGAAACAAGAAAATGCCGCCACCGGCAGAGCCCCCACCCTCCCAGAGATCTTAGCGCCCTCTGCGTGGCCGGAGGTCAAGGTCGCGAGACGCGGCCTCGCCCTTCGACCACGCAGAGATTCCCAACGGGCTCAGTCCTCCTGCCAGAAGGTCTGGAGCTCGCAGGAAAGGTCGGAAGCGCTGCGTATTCGGCGCCAGCCGTCCCAATGAGCGGGGAAGAGCTCCTGGTAGGCGGGGGTGCTGAAACGGCTGTCGATCAGCAGCACAATTCCCCGATCCTGGATGTCTCGGATCACACGGCCGGCGGCCTGGAGCACCTTATTCATTCCCGGGAACCGATAGCTGTAGTCAAAGCCCCGGCCCCGCTTTCCGTCAAAGTAATCCTTAAGCAGGTTGGTCACGGCGTTCACCTGGGGAAGCCCTACCCCGATCACCGCCGCCCCAATCAGCCGCTCCCCCCGCAGATCAATTCCCTCAGAGTACACGCCTCCCAGGACACAGAAGCCCAGGCGGGAGGCCCCGTCCGCCTGAAACTGGTCCAGAAAAGCCTCCCGCTCCTCCTCATCCATGCCGCTTTCCTGCATCAGCGCCTCCGCCTGAGGATACCGCTCCTGAAAGATCGTGTATACCTGCCGCAGATACTGGTAAGAGGGGAAAAACGCCAGGTAATTCCCAGGGCGGGCGGAAATCATGGCAAACAGCAGCTCCGCAATGGGAAGCAGGCTCTTCTCCCGGACGGTATACTTGGTGCTGATTCCGTCAGCTACCAGAAGCCGCAGGCGCTCCGGAGCAAAGGGCGAGGGCAGCCGGCAGCAGCGAGCCTCCTTTCCCCCGCCCAGCACCTCTATATAATAATCCAGGGGGGAGAGGGTGGCGGAAAACAGGATCGAGGCCCTGCCCCGGCTCATGCAGGCATCCAGAAACTGCGAGGTGTCCAGACAGAGCAGCTGCGCCTCCAGACCCTCTTTGGCGCCGCAAAAATAGGCGGCGTAGTGCTCGTCAAAAAGCTCCCCGATTTGCAGAAAGAACAGCACTTCAAAATAAAATGGCAGGATCTCCCTGGAAAGGGGATGGCCCCGGTGGACCTCCAGCCACTCCCCGCAGGCGGCAGAAAAGGAGGTCAGTGTCTGGAGCAGCGCCTCCGGGCGCTCGCGCTCCACCCGCCAGTCCATGGGATCACAGCGGCGCTGAAGCTCCAGCAGGGCCTGGTTCACCTTTCCCAAGGCGGAAACCAGCTTTCGCTCCCCCTTGCATTTCCGCCGGAGCGCCAGAACAGCAGGCTTGGAGAGCCTGGCGGAGTACATTTCCCGGGAACGGTCCACCAGATTGTGCGCCTCATCAATCAGGAAAATGTAATCCCCGCCCCCTTCCGAAAAGAGCCGCTTCAGGCAGGCCACCGGATCGAACAGGTAATTGTAATCACAGACGATTCCGTCGCACCAAAGGGTCAAATCCAGGGAGAGCTCAAAGGGGCAGAGACGGTTTTCCTCCGCCCAGGCTTCGATCGCCGGCCGGGTGAAGGCGTCCCGTTCCTGCAAAAGCGCATAGAGAGCCCCGTTGATCCGGTCATAGTAGCCATCCGCATAGGGGCAGCTTTCCGGATTGCAGTCCCGCTCCTCCAGAAAGCAGATTTTATCCTTGGCGGTCAGGGTGACGGTTTTCAGCCGGAGCCCCTGCTCCCGCAGCCGCCGGAAAGCGTCCTCCGCAGCCTGACGGGTAATGGTTTTGGCAGTCAGGTAGACGAGCTTTTCCCCCATCCCCTCCCCCATTGCCTTCAGGGCGGGAAAGAGGGTGGACATGGTCTTTCCGATGCCGGTGGGCGCCTGGCAGAAGAGCCTGCCGCTTCCCTGAATGGTGCGGTAGACAGCCGCCGCCAGCTTTCGCTGGCCCTCCCGATAAGCCGGAAAGGGGAAGGCCAAGTCCCTGAGGGCGCCGGTGCGCAGAGCGGCCCACTGCTCCTGGAATTCCGCCCACCGCTGGTACTGGGCCAGCAGCCCATCGTAAAAGTCCGCCAGCTCTCCGGCGGTGCAGCGGCGCTCAAAGCGGATGATTTCCTCCGTGTCTATCTGATAGTAGGTCAGCCGCAGGGAAACCTCCTCCAGCCCCTCTTTCAGGCAAAGGAAGTGCCCATAGCACATGGCCTGCCCCCAGTGCGCGCGATCAAAGTCCTCTGTGATGAGGCCGGCGGGGCAGCCGGTGGTCTTGATCTCGTCAACAAGCACCTCCCCGGGCTTGCGGAGGATCCCGTCGGCCCGCCCCTGGACAATATATGTAAATCCCTCCCGCCGGGTGGTCAGGGAGAGGGAAACCTCCGGCTGATACCCCGGCCCCTCCCGCTTCTGAAGCATCCGATGGATCCGGGAGCCCTCAGGCGCCCGATCCTTTCCCCCGAACCGGTTGTCAATGCTCCCGCTGTGCAGAAGAAACTCCGTCAGCGCCCGGACGGACAGATGAATTTCCCGGCTCATATGCACCTCCTGACTGCTCGCAGAAACACCGCTCACGTTTTCTTTCAGAAGCTGTTTGTCTCCGGGAGGATTCGCAGGATGGCGGCAGCGGCTTCCTCCGGGGAAAGCGTTTCTGTGTCGAGCCGGAGATCGTGGGGTTCTGATTCAAACTGGCCGTATTTCCGCTCCAGCATGGCTGCTACAGGGGGAGGAAGCTTCCCGTTCATCCGCTGGGCAAACCGCCGCTGAATGGATTCCAGGCGGGCTGTAATCAGAACGCGAACACATTTCTCCGGCAGAAGCGCCAGATGCTCCTTTTCAGAAATGACATAGATCATCGCTCCGTCCCCGAAGGCGTCCTCCAGCTTCTTTCGGAACAGCGCGGCCGCAGCGCTTTCGCTTTTGGCCAGACGCAGGTAGTCCCGCCCGCTGTAAAGCTCAGCATCCAGCTTCTGCTTCAGGCAGTCCGCAATGGTGGATTTTCCCGTACAGCTGTCCCCTATCAGCGCTATTACCATAAACAACTTCCCTTTCGCTTCCTGGTTTTGAATCGTTCTTCCCGCTACAAATATACCACAAGCATATCCCAAGGGCAAGACCTTGAGAGCTCTGCTCAAGGGTCAAGGCCACAGGCCTTGACCCTGCGCGCCATTCGCCAAAGGGATTAAAATCCCCTTGGAAGAGCGCGAGACAGCACGGCCTCGCCCTTCAACGCACGCAGAGATTCTGAACAGGCTCTAAAAGAGGTTGTTCCAGCCGGGGAGCTCACGCTGGTAGATATGGGAGGCCTGGAATCGGAGCTGCTCCAGGGCGCTGAAGGCATTCTCAAAGGATTCGTTTTCGATATGGGCTGACAGGCTTACAAGCCCCATTTCCAGCCGATCCAGATCGTCATGATGGACATAGAAGCTGAGAAATCCCTCCCGTTTCTCCCAAAGGGATTGCAGCTCTGCCGCTGTTTTTTCCAGGGCGGCGGCATCCTTCTGCCGGCAGGCGGCTTGTCCCCGGAGCGTTTCCGCTTCAAATTCATCCCGGAGCCCCCGGGCATAGTTCAGTCCTCCCAGGCTCAGCCCCAGGATGGCGGTCAGAATGATTCCGATGGTGATCAATCTTCCCATGGCGTTCACTCCTTCTCCTGCTTGGGAATCAGGCGGTAGCTTCTATTCTGATCGATGGTCAGAAGAAATACCTTTTTCAAAGGTATCTTTCGCTTTTCCAGGATGCTTTCCAGCCACTCCGGGCTGATGTTGTAGTCCCTCATGCTGCTTTGGAGAATCTGCCCGTCGCTGATCACCACAACCGGCGGAGCGGGATCCTTCCCCTGAAGGCGCAGCATCTCCGGCGTGACGGTCTGGGCGGAGAATTTCGGAAGAACGCTGACCTTGCCTGTGGTTTCCACAATGGCATACTGAACCTCCTCCAGATCAAAAATCCCCTGCTGACGCAGGGATTCCATCAGATCGTCGATGGAAAACCGGAGCTTCCGGAGCTTCCGCTGATCCAGCTGTCCGTTCTGAATCACAATCACCGGCTTGCCGGATACCATGGAGCGGAAGCCCTTGGACTGCAGGCTGATATTGGAAACCACCAGTTCAAAGGCAACCAGCACCAGCACCGGAATAGCCCCCAGCACCATGGGAATGTTGGCGTCCTCAATGGGAAGGGAGGCAATGTTTGAAATGAGGATGGTGATCACCAGCTCGGTGGGCTGGAGCTCTCCCAGCTGCCGCTTGCCCATCAGCCGCAGGCTGAAGGTCACCAATACATATAGAAATGCCGCCCGCAAAAATACTACCAGCATACGCCGCCGCCTTCCTTTGGAAGAACTCTCCCTTCCATTATGGACTGCGCACCGTTTTTTATACTCCTTTTGGCTTTCTGCGCGGCCGAAGGGGAAGACCTCGAGGGCGCTGCCCAAGGGTCAAAGCCGCAGGCTTTGACCCTGCGAGCTTCCTGCCAAGGGGATGCGTCCCCTTGGATTCCCGTCTTTTTTTGGGGGGTGGGGACGGGCGCTTGCGCCCGTCCCCCTGCCTCGCTGGTACTCCCTGCAGGGAGGATCGCCCGCCTACCCACTTTTTCGTAAAGAAAAAGTTCATTCCTACAGGCGGCGCAGGAACTACCCCGCACGCAGGAGGGAGCTTTTTTCTTTACGAAAAAAGCGTACTGCATGAATCA
>JAAVZY010000046.1 GCA_022791945.1 Oscillospiraceae bacterium
AAAAAAGCCCTTAAAAATAACGGGAATCCAAGGGGAATCCCTTCCCGATGCGCCGCCAGCGGCGCATCTCAGAATTCGGCGAAGCCGAATTCCTAAGTGCGTTGTGAAACAACGCACTGCGGAGACTCGAGGCAGAGCCTCGAGGTCTTGCCCTTCCCGACCACGCAGAGAGTCTGAACGGGCTCTCAAAGGAGGTACAGCTTCTACATGGCGCAAACGGATCTGACCAAGGGGCCGGTGTTTCGGACAATGGGGATGTTCGCGCTCCCGATGATTCTCGGAAACCTGCTTCAGCTTGGCTATAACGTAGTGGATACCTGGGTGGTCGGCAGGTTTGTAGGCTCCGGCGCGCTGGCTGCGGTTGGCTCCGCCTTTGCCCTCATGACATTCCTGACCTCCGTCCTTCTGGGGCTCTGCATGGGCAGCGGAACGGTCTTTTCCCTCTGCTTCGGAAGCCGGGACAGCCAGCGCCTGGAACAGAGTATCTGCGCCTCCGCCCTTCTTACCGGGCTGCTGGGCGCTGTTATCACAGCCGGCGCGTTTCTCGGGATTGACGGGATCCTTCTTTGGATGAATATTCCCCAGGAAATCACCGGCCTTACACGGGGCTACCTGCTCCTGATTTTCGCCGGGATTCCCGCGGTCGCCCTCTATAACTACTTTGCCGCCTATCTGAAGTCCCTGGGGAATTCTGTGATCCCGCTGATATTTTTGGGGATCTCCACCCTGGTGAATATCGGGCTGGATTTGCTGCTGGTGGCCGTATGGAGGCAGGGAGCTGCCGGAGCGGCACTGGCGACCATCCTCTCCCAGTATATCTCCGGTCTGGGGATAACCGCCTACACGCTGGCGCGGAATCCGGAAATGCGGCGGGCCTTCCGCCGCTTCCGCGCCTCCCGGGAGAGCATGATGGAGATCACCCGGTACTCTCTGCTGACCTGCCTGCAGCAGTCGGTGATGAACCTGGGCATCCTGGTGGTGCAGGGGCTGGTCAACAGCTTTGGAACAGCGGTTATGGCCGCTTTTGCGGCGGGCGTTAAGGTGGAATCCTTTGCCTATATGCCGGTGCAGGAGTACGCCAACGGCTTCTCGACCTTCATCGCCCAGAATATGGGCGCGGGACAGAGAGCGCGGATCCGGAAGGGCATCCGCTGGGCGGTGATGGCGGTTTTTTCCTACTGCCTGATGATCTCCCTGCTGTTCTGGTTCCTGGCCCGGCCTTTGATGCTGATTTTTATCGATTCCTCCGAAACGGCGATCATCGGAGAGGGCGTGCGGTATCTGCATACGGTAGGGCCTTTCTACTGCGGAATCGGATGCCTGTTCCTGTTTTACGGGCTGTACCGGGCTATGGGGAAACCAGCCGTTTCCTTTGTGCTGACAATTCTTTCCCTGGGAACGCGGGTGGCGCTTTCCTATACCCTGGCGGCGCTGCCCGCTGTGGGGGTAATGGGGATCTGGTGGTCGATCCCCATCGGATGGGCGCTGGCGGATCTGGCGGGGTTCCTTCTGTACCGCAGGAACCGGAGCCGATTCTTCGGTACGGAAGAAATTTTTCAAGAATTGTAACAAATTTGGCGCGTCATGGTGGTATAATAAGCGCAAAGCGCTTATTATACGCTGATGGCCAAGGCGATGCGCTCGCAGAATGCTCGCTCCCGCCTCTATGGCCGATTATACCACTGCGCCCTGCGGGCTTGTGGTATAATAAACGCAAAGCGCTTATTATACGCTGATGGCCAAGGCGATGCGCTCGCAGAATGCTCGCTCCCGCCTCTATGGCCGATTATACCACTGCGCCCTGCGGGCTTGTGGTATAATAAGCGCAAAGCGCTTATTATACGCTGATGGCCAAGGCGATGCGCTCGCAGAATGCTCGCTCCCGCCTCTATGGCCAATTATACCACTGCGCCCTGCGGGCTTGTGGTATAATAAACGCAAAGCGCTTATTACATGCTGATGGCCGGGGCAGCGGAGCCTTTTTGGGAGGATGAATATGCAGTATGAAAAATCCTGCGGTGCGATTGTATACCGGAAATTTCATGGGAACACCGAGCTGCTGCTGATTAAGAATCAGAACGGCGGGCACGGGCACTGGTCCTTTCCCAAAGGCCATATGGAAGCCGGCGAAACCGAGGCCGATACCGCTGTCCGGGAAATCAAAGAAGAAACCGGCATTGATGTTCTGCTGGACACCAGCTTCCGCCAGGTGATCACCTACACGCCCAAAAAGGATATTACGAAAGACGTGGTCTATTTTCTGGCGAAAGCCACCTCCTATGACTACACGCCCCAGGAGGAGGAAATCGCGCGCATCAAATGGGTGGAGATCAATCATGCCTCGACCATCCTCACCTACGACAACGACCGCCAGCTGGTTACGCAGGCCAAAAACGCCATCCGGGACCGCTTCTGATCCCGGATACGTTCCTTGGTACTTTGGGAAGGGGCTGTTTGTGATGGTTCGTTATATCACCAACCAAAAGGCGGAGGTGGACGTCCACGGCATGACCCGGGACGAGGCCCGGCGCTGCATCACCCAGTTTCTGAACCGGGTCAACGGCAGTGTCCGGGAGGTGGAGATCATCCATGGCTGGTCCGGGGGAACCGTGCTGCGGGACATGGTCCGCAAGGGGCTGAAGCATCCGAAGATCCAGTCCAAGGTGGTCAGCATGAACCCGGGAATTACCATTCTGATTCTCCGGTAATCCTCCATTCTGAAAGGACGTGTCCTCCATGAATGTACATAAATCCATTGAGCTTATCCCCGGCGTGGACGGCATCCACTCCATCCGCTGCTGCTTCTATGAGCCGGAGGAGCCGGCTAGGGCGGTACTCCAGATCACCCACGGGATGTGCGAGTATCTGGAGCGGTATGAGGCCTTTGCCCGCTATCTCTGCGGGCGGGGCTTTGCAGTCTGCGGAAGCGATCACCTGGGCCATGGGGAGCTGGCGCAGGCCGCCGGAGAGCTGGGCTACTTCGCTCCCAAAGACGGCTGGAAGCTCCTGCCCCAGGACGTGCACCGGCTGACTCTGCGAATGAAGGAGCATCATCCCGCTCTGCCCTATTTCCTGATGGGGCACAGCATGGGTTCTTTTGTGGCTCGCTGTTATCTGGAGCTCTACGGGAAGGAGCTGGACGGTGCGATCATCATGGGCACCAGCGGGGGGAATCCCTTTGCGGGGCTGGGCATCCGTCTTGCGGAGCGGGAGATCCGGCGGCACGGGGCCTTCTATCGGAGCCCCATGCTCAACCGGCTGAGCATGGGCTCCAACAATCAGCGCTTCAGGGCAGAGGGGGATCAGGACTCCTGGCTCACCCGGGATCAGCAGATCCGCCGGGCTTACCGGGAGGATCCCCTGTGCAGCTTTGTATTTACCTCCGCCGGCTTCCGGGATCTGTTCTCCCTGCTGAAGCAGGTTTCCCGGCCCGAATGGGCCCGGAATGTGCCTGCGGATCTGCCCATCCTGCTGGTAAGCGGCGCGGAGGATCCCATTGGGGATTACGGGAGGGGCGTAAAGAAGGTCTTCCGGCGGCTGAAGGAGGCGGGGGTGGAGAAAACCACCTTGCGCCTTTATGAGGGCGGCCGGCATGAAATCCTCAACGAGCTGAACCGGGACGAGGTGTTCCAGGAGCTTGGCGACTATCTGGAAGGCTTGCTGAAGGACAGCCGCCTGTAGTCACTGCGGGGAGGGACAGACCTCGAGCTCCGCCAAGGGGAATCCCTCCCCGATGCGCCGCCAGCGGCGCATCTCAGAATTCGGCGAAGCCGAATTCCTAGGTGCGTCGTGAAACGACGCACCGCAGAGACGCGAGACAGAGTCTTGCGGCCTTCCTGCCGTGAACACACGGCAGGAACTGAAAAATGTGTACAAGAGAAGAGGTGCCGTATGTCTGAAATCACTTCCTCCAGGGAGGATTATCTGGAGGCCATCCTTGCCCTGGAGCAGGACGGCAGCGCTCGTTCGGTGGATGTGGCCGCGTCTCTGGGGTACTCCCGGGCCAGCGTGAGCCGGGCAATGGGCATATTGAAACGAGAAGGCTTCGTCGATCAGGAGCCCTACGGGCTGATACGCCTGACCGAACGGGGTCGGGCCAGGGCCAAAGCAGTCCGGCGGCGGCATGAGCTGCTGAAATACTATCTGCTCCACATCCTGGAGGTGGACGACAAGACCGCCGAGGAGGACGCTTGCCGGATGGAGCACGTGATCAGCGATCAGACCCTCCAGCAGATAGAGGCCCACTCCGCCCGGCATATGCGGGAGTTCCATCCGGAGCAGGAGGCGTTGTCCGGCTGGGATGCCTGAAAGGACGGGGAAGGGGGCGCTTCTATGGATGCGCAGCGGTTTCAGGAGGCCTGCCGCCTGATCACCCAGGATCGGGCCCGCTCCGGGATCGGCACTCTGGGGGAGAAAACCCTGCACGCGGTGATCAAGCACTATCTGGAGCCGGACGAGCGCTGTCATGAAATTCGGGTGGGCGGCTATATAGCGGATATCTGCCGCGAGGGGGAAATCTGCGAAATCCAGACCCGGCAGCTCTACCGTCTGAAAAAGAAGCTGGAGGCGTTTCTGCTGGAGCGATCAGTGACGGTGGTCTATCCCATCGCCAGTGGAAAACGGCTGATTTGGATTGACGAAGAGACGGGGGAGACAACCCGGCCCCGGCGTTCTCCCAAGCGGAGAACGCCGCATTACGCTCTGCCGGAGCTCTATGGCATACGGGATCTCCTGTCCCATCCCCGTTTGAGCGTCCGGCTTTTGCTGATACAGATGGATGAATACCGCAGGCTCAACGGATGGTCGCAGGATAAGAAGCGGGGCTCCTGGTGCAGCGATCGGATACCAGTGGAGCTGTCGGGGGAGCTGCTGCTGTCTTCGCCGGAGGACTATCTTCAGCTGATACCGCCGGGCCTGCCGCCTCAGTTCACCAGCCGCGACTTTGCCCGGGAGCTGGGAATGACGCCGGACGCCTCCCGCACAGGGCTGAACGTGCTGCTGAGCCTGGGAGCGGTAACCAGGATAGGCCGTCAGGGGAACGCCTTTGTGTATGAAGTCTGCGCGCTTTCTCCGCCGGATGAGGACCTCTTTTGAGCCGTGCTGCCGATCCGCCATCTTTTTTGTCTAATTCTCGGAAAAAAGGTTGTAAAAAGGTGTTGACAAAGGGGGGATGATGTGGTATATTAATAAAGCTGTCGCACGGAGCGGGGCGGAGGAGAGCGGGAGAAAAAAGTTTAAAAAAGCTCTTGACAAACCGGAACTGATGTGATAGAATAGAAAAGCTCTCACGGGAGAGTCTTCCGAGGAAAGACTTGGAAGCGGGATCTTGAAAATTAAACAATGCAGATAGGCAATGGAAATTGCCGAATTGAATCGACCCGATTCAAAGAACTTTGAGACGACAGAATTCCGAAGAGCGGGACAAACGATTTAGGCGG
>JAAVZY010000047.1 GCA_022791945.1 Oscillospiraceae bacterium
TCTGTAGTCCGCAGACTGTATTCTGTTCAAAGATACCAAATAAATTCCCAATTTTAGGAAAACAAAAATCGTCTAAAAAGTTATACCTTTCTGGACGATTTATGTGCTGTTTTGACCTGTTCACTTTACTATATCGGACGCGCCGCCCGGAACTAAAGGGGCAGACGAAAAATTTTTTCAAAATCGCTCCTGCAGATAAGCGCCGCCCCGGCAGAACGCCGGGGCGGCGGAGATGTATCACAGCGCGGAGCCTGCTGTCTCCGACAGCACATTCTTCTGGGGGCGGCCCGGAATCAGCCGCAGCCCGTCCGTATAGCCCTCTTCCCGACCGTCCAGCTCCGCAATCAGCACCTTGCGCAGGGTGTCGATCCGCTCCTGACAGGCGGGGTCGGCGATCCGGTTGCGGCATTCCTGGGGATCCGTTTCCAGATCAAAATACTGCTCCTCCCCGGATTCCATGAACCAAATGTACTTGTCACGCTCGGTAACGATGAACTGATTCCCGATGTCTCCGCCGGCGTGCTCCCCGTGGAGATATTCCCGGGGCTGGCGGGAGGCGGGCGCGCCGGTCAGCTCAGGCAGGAGGGAGATGCCGTCCAGTCCTTCGGGCAGGGCGCCCTCCGCCAGCTCGATCAGGGTGGGCATAATGTCCTGAAGCCCCGCCAGGGCGGAGTGGATAACCCCCTGCCGCCCATTGGGCAGGCGGAAGATCAGGGGCACCCGGACGCTTCCCTGATAGGGGCGGCTCTTCCGGTAGGTGTGATGATCTCCCAGCAGTTCCCCGTGATCGGCGGAGAAGAGGATGATCGTGTTGCTGGCGCAGCCCTCCCGCTCCAGGGCCTGGAGAATGCGCCCGATCTGGTGATCCAGATGGGTGATGCAGGCGTAATAGCCAACCTGCGCCTGACGGAGCAGCTCGGGATCGGCGATGCCGTCGTCGCCGTCATATTTGCAGCCCTTCAGGGACTCCCGGAAGGGCGGGGCCCAGTCGCCCAGGGGAGGCGGCGTGAGGTCCATTTGGTTGTACATATCAAAGTAGCACTGGGGCGCGTCAAAGGGCGGATGGGGCCGAACGAAGGAAGCATAGAGGAAAAAGGGCTTGGAGCGATCCCGCTTGCGCAGGAAGTCAATGGCGTTGGAGGCCACCCAGTTGGTGGGATGGTATTTTTCTGGGTAGGGCCAGGGGCGGGCAACCCAGGAGTTGCATTCAATACCGGTGTCGGTCACGTCCACGTCCGCGCCCAGCTCGGATTTCAGCCAGTAGAAATAATCGTCGGCGACAGCCTGATTCTCATAGTAGGGAGTCTCCGCCCGGCGGTAGAAGCCCAGGTTCCCGTCATGAAGCACCACATCGTCAAAGTCCAGATTGTTCCGCAGGGGATGGACGTGCATCTTGCCCACGCACTTGGTGTAGTAGCCAGCCTTGTGCAGCTCCCCGGCCAGGGTGACGGGGTAATTCCAGGCAACCCCGTCCTTGTAGCCCACCCGGCCTGTGTGTCTGGGGTCCAGGCCGGTCATCAGGCTGGCCCGGGCGGCAATACAGGAGGGGCAGGCGGTGTAGGCGTTGGGGAAGTAGTCGCCGGTAACGGCCAGGGAATCCAGGTAGGGGGTTTTGACGTCGGGATGTCCTGCAATCCCCATGCAGTCGCCCCGCATCTGGTCCGTCATGAGAAACAGAATGTTTGGCTTCATTGTTGATTCCTCCAATCTGATTGTTGGGCTCTGGGAGTTTCTTGTCAAGAGGAGCCTGCCCCTCTTGGACTGCCTTTTTTCCGTCCTCCAAAATAATGGGATTCCAGGCGCGCGCCTCCGTTCGGGGCAGCCCCTAGCCTTTTGGGCGGCTGATGACTGCCCGGATGGCGCGGAGCTCGTCCTTGTCCAGCTCCCGGACGGCGCCGGGCTTGAGCATACCCAGCCTGAGCGGGCCGACCGCGATTCGTTTCAGCCGGGCGACCTCCAGGCCCACTTCCTCGCACATCCGGCGGATCTGGCGGTTGCGGCCCTCGTGGATGGTAATTTCCAGCACCACCCGGCCCGGCTCCTTGGTTTTGACCAGCACGTTAGCGGGGGCGGTGATCCGCCCGTCCAGATAGACTCCGGCGGAAAGCCTTGCGGCCTGCTCGTCGGAGATGTCCGGCCGGACGGTGACCCGGTAGGTCTTAGTCACCTGGCGGGAGGGGTGCATGAGATCGTTTGCAAAGCCGCCGTCGCTGGTGAAGAGGAGGAGGCCCTCCGAATTGAGATCCAGCCGCCCCACGGGGTAGACCCGTACAGGCAGCTCCGGCGGGAGGAGCTCGGTGACGCAGCGGCGGCCCCGATCGTCGGACATGGCGGTGAGATAGCCCCGGGGCTTGTTCATCATCAGGTAAAGGTGCTGTTTTTTTGTCTGAGGCTGAATCCGCTGATCGTCCACCAGGATGATGTCCCGGAGGGGATCCAGCTTCTGCCCCAGGAGAGCGGGGTGGCCGTTGACCTTGACCCGGTTCTCCTGGATCAGCGCCTCCGCCTTCCTGCGGGAGCAGAACCCGCTGTCGGCAATGATTTTTTGAATCCGGATTTTTTCCATAGCATTCCTTTCTTGTTCGCGTCCGACGGGGGAAGACCTCGAGGGCTCTGCCCTCGAGCTCCTGCCAAAGGGACGCGTCCCTTTGGAATCCCATCTTTTGAGGGAGGGGGCGGGGACGGGCGCTTGGCCCGTCCCCCTGCCTCGCTGGCATTCCCTGCCTCGCTGCCGCTCTCCGCAGGGACGATCGCCCGCCTACCCATTTTTTCGTAAAGAAAAAATTCAGCTCTGCGTGCGGGGTAAGGGTTGCGACGCAGAAGGTTTCGAGCGTGGCTCTGTTACGCACATACTTTCTGCGGCGCAGGAAGTACTGCGTGAATCAGACTCTCTGCGTGGCAGAAAGCCGGAAGCCTGTACAGACTTGACCCCTACCTCTTTTCCGCCCCTAAAAAAGCCCTTAAAAAATCACGGGTTCCAAGGGGATTTAGATCCCCGATGCGCCGCCAGCGGCGCATCGCGGAGACTCGAGGCAGAGCCTCGAGGTCTTCCCCGGCCGCGCAGAAGCCTCAAAGAGCCTCGAAGCCCTCCAGCCAGGACAAGGAGGAGCAAAGGGCGGCGGCATCGGGGATTTCCAGAACCAGCTCGGATTGAGGGGAGACTTCGGAAAGGAGGGGGAGGATGCGCTCCATAGGGAGGATGCCGGAGCGCAGGCCGCTGTGGAGATCCTGCCGGCCATCGTTGTTGTGCAGGTGTACATGGCCGATGCGGCTCCCCCATTGACGGATCCATTCCTCCGGCGGCACCGGAGACACCGCCCCTGCGTGTCCCACGTCCAGGCAAAGGCTCAGCTCCGGACAGCGAGCCGCCAGCTCTGCCAGAGGCCCCGGCTCCGGGTCAAACACATTTTCCACATAGATGGGAAGAGCTCCCTCCCGCTCCCGGAGAAACGCCTCCCAAAAGGCGGACGCACCCTCCAGCCAAGGGCCAATCCCGTAGGGCGCTGGGAAATACCCGCTGTGGAAGACAATGCCCTCCGCTCCCAGGTTTCGGGCTGCGTCGTACGCCGCCCGGAAGCGGGACAGGGCAGTCCTGCGGACGGCCCTGTCCACGCTGGCTGGGAAGAGATCCAGAAAAGGCCCGTGGAGGTACAGCCGGCTTCTTCCGCAGGAAAGCGCTTCCCACTCCCGGCGGAAGCGTTCCAGGGCGTCCGCACCCTGATCCAGCACATCTCCTATCCCGAACCGGATGGTTTCCAGGCCGATGGGATACCGGCTCAGGCAGGCGCGGACGGTTTCCGCTCCGGCAATATCAGAGATAGAAATCCTTATGGTATATTCCTCCTTCCGGGCGGCAGAGAGGCTGCTTTTGCCGCTGACAGGAATTCTCCTTACAGCTTCCGCATCATGTTTATCCTTCCAAAATAAAATAGCACTCCTGAAAAACAGAAGTACAGAATTCATCGCTTCCTATTTATATAGTAACTCTAACATAAATCCGCACTGCTGTCAAGGGAGTCAGCAGCTGCGGAGCGCCTCGCCTTCGATGCCGCTCAGGACTCCTTCCAGCCGCAGATGAACTGCAGCAGAGAAAGACGGCCGTATCCCCGGCGGTAATTCACTGCTGTTACAATCAAATCCTCTGCGGCGAACAGAAAGGCGATAGGGTAGATGGCCAGAGCGAACACCGGATTGCGTGCAATGGCCGCGGCGGGGTTCAGGCGCAGCAGCTCCAGCAGCGCACGGGTGGCTCCGCAGCTGGGACAGAGCACTCCGAAACGGGCGTAGAATACGCAGGCCGGCGTCAGGCCCAGAAATGCCAGCGCAACCGCTGTCAAAGCTGCGGCAAACAGGGCTGCGTAGATCCACAGACGGCGCTTCAGGCGCTGGCGGCGGATGCGGTCCATAGGGGGAGCCTCCTTTTCAGGGATGGGGTGCCTTCTGTATAACGATCTTTTCACAAGTATATCACCTGGGAGGGGAATTGTAAATTCCTTTCCCGGGTGATATACTATATAGGGTAAGAAGTTGTATTCACAGCTTCTGAATTATCTTTTGACTTTCTTTGAAAGGGGCGTTTTATCTGTGAAAAGGTCAGCTGCTGCCATGCTGCTGGGGCTTGCGCTTCTGCTGGGGGGATGTTCCCGAATGCCTGGCGCTCAGCCGGAATATATCGGCATCGAGCAGGCGAAGACTGCGGTCCTGGCGGCTGCGGGCGTCTCCCCGGAGCAGGCCAGTTTCTCCATTGCCGGACTGGAGAAACAGGACGGCGAAGAGTTCTATGCCGTGGAGTTTGCCGCAGAGGGAAAACGGTATCAGTACCGGGTGGATCCGGTCAGCGGATATATTATGTCAAGCAAGGTAACAAACGGCGCTCAGGAGGGAAGCAGCGCCTCTGCTCCAGCCTCCTCCGGGACGGACAATTCCTCTCAGCCGCCTGCATCCTCTCAGCCGCCTGCATCCTCTCAGCCGCCTGCATCCTCTCAGGCTCCCGCAGGCGATCAGACGCCCGCAGGCTCCCAGGGATCCGCCTCATCCGGCTCCCTCATCGGGACGGAGGCGGCGCAGAAGGCCGCCCTTGCCCATGCGGGGATAGCGGCGGATCAGGTCCGCTTCCTGGAAACCAGGCTGGAATGGGAGGACGGACAGCAGGTATACGATGTGGAATTCTACCAGAGCTCCACCCGGACCGAGTATGATTACTCCATCAACGCTTCTACCGGAGCAGTGGTTAAGCACAGCTTTGAAAGCTCTGCCGTTGCCGCCGGAGAGAACGATCAGGCCCTCACGGCCGAACAGGCTGCGGCGCTGGCGCTGGCAAAGGTGCCGGGAGCGTCTCAGTCGGATTTGATCGAGTTCGAGACAGACTATGACCATGGCCGTTTGGAGTATGAGGGAAAAATCCTCTACGGGGGCATGGAGTACGAATTCGAGATTGACGGAAGCACCGGCCGCTTCCTGAACTGGGAAGTAGATACTCCTTAGGAGCTGTACAGGCGCTTTTCACGCACCGGAAGAGAGAAACTGAGTGCCGGAAGGAATCCTCCCACCGCCGCCGTTCTGAAAGAAGCAGGGACGTGAATTCAATGAAATGAAACCAAGCCTCTTCGTATCTACAGTTTTCTATCAATCCATTCGATCCTGCAAATGCATTGCAGAGGCACGCAGAGAACGAAGCGGCGGCAGTCACCTCCTGGGAGACACCCCCGCAGCAATATGCCGAAAGAGGCATATTGCGCCAGCTCCCGTCCGCTCGACGCGGACGGGGAGGGGCTTGAAGTTTCATTCCACAATCCAAAGGACACGCCGATTGGAACGGCAGAGGGTATCGACGCGCAGGATCACTAGAAACTGGAGGACATGGTCTGACAGCTTTCCGAATCGCTGATGTTAAAAAATAATTAAGCCCCAGCGGTTCACGGAAGAGTGACGCTGTTTTTCAGGACAGACTTTGGAATGTAATAGGTATCGTTCCGCTGCAGGCCGGTGTATTCCCTGGTTTCGGACAGGGGATAGGAATAACTCTGCGTCCCCGCCGCTTCTGTGAAGATGCTCGACGCGTCCAGGGTCAGCTGGCCCTGGTATCCGCCGTTCTCATAGTCCAGGAAGGGAACGAACCGGGCGGCGGCCCCCTCCCGTCCTGGTCCCGGCTCCAGGTCACAAACTGATAGCCATATCCCCTCTCAATCTCCTTTCCCGCCAGTACCACGCCTCCGTATTCCGCCAGCAGACGATACTCTGTATCCAGCGTATCCGCCTCCAGCACCGAAGCCTGCTCCACTGCCTGCGTATATTTCAGCACCTCCTCCGACATCTGGGCGGCCCTGTGATACACCTCCCTTTCTTCCTCGTCCCCTCCCTCCGGCATGTACGCCAGTCCCGAGGCCGAAATAAAAACTGCCGGTCTGCTGTGAAGCAGTACCGGCAGTCCCTTCTCTTCCGGCTGGCCGGAGAGGATTCCTTCCTCTGCCAATCGCCGGGACAGCTCCCGATAGAATCTGTTTTCCATTTCTCCTGACTCCTTCCTCTTTCCCAGTAAATGCAAAAAGCCGGGATCTTTTCAGATCCCGGCTCCGATGAATGAATGGAAATTTTTACTTTTTTCTGCCCGATATGCAGCTCTGCGGGTTCAGGTCGCGCCAGTCTGGATTTTACCCCTTTTGGACATCCCCCTAATGCATGTTCTTTTTTGGCTCCGAAAAATCCCTACAAATGCCGATGTCATGCGGCTTTAGCCGCATGACATCTTTTTCGTCAACCAAGGATGGCGTCCACGAGAGGATTTGAACCTCCGACCCCACGCTTAGGAGAAGCCCCCGTGTGGTTGCGGCGGTTACTCACAAACCCCCGCAAACCCTTGCAAACACTCACTTTTTTCAAATTTCATTCCCCACGATTTGCCACGGTTTCTTGCTAATCACGGCCATTTTTTAGGGCCGCA
>JAAVZY010000048.1 GCA_022791945.1 Oscillospiraceae bacterium
CGAGAGCTCTGCTCTCGCGCTCTGCGGTGCGTCGTTTCACGACGCACCTAGGAATTCGGCTTCGCCGAATTCTGAGATGCGCCGCTGGCGGCGCATCGGGGAGGGATTCCCCTTGGATTCCCATTATTTTTAAGGGCTTTTTGGGGGCAGAAAAAGGGGAGGGGTCAAGTCTGTACAGACTTCCGGCTTTCTGCCACGCAGATAGTCCGATTCACGCAGTACGCTTTTTTCGTAAAGAAAAAAGCTTCCTCCTGCGTGCGGGGTAGTTCCTGCGCCGCATAGAGTTTCTGCACAGACTGGGATAGTGTTTCTGATCGGTATGTGGAGAGGGGGAACGCTGTACGCCTGGGGGAATCCTTCCACCACCGCCGTCCCTCTGGGCCGGCGGCGGTCTCCTCTCCCATACGTTCCTTCGGAACGTATGACAAGGGAGGCAAGCCAGCCTTGTGCTTCTACAGACATTTTCTGCGAATTTAGGATGAGTGGCTCTCTTGGCTACGCACAAAGCGTCTATCAGCGCAGAAAGCCGGCTCGGCCCCCTTGTGAGACGTTCCTTCGGAACGTCGGGGGCATGGCAGGGATGCCGCCGTCAGGCGGTAGCCCTGACTGGGGGATTCCGTGCGTATCACCCAATCCCCTCCTCGCAGAAAGCGTAAGCGTAGCAGAACATGCTCGGGACTCTCTGCGTCGCAGCCCCTACCCCGCACGTGGGAATGAATTTTTTCTTTACGAAAAAATGAGTAGGGGGGCGATCGACCATGAAGGAAGTACCAGCGAGGTAGGGGGGCGGGCGCAAGCGCCCGTCCCCACACCCCCACCCCAAAACGAAGGGATTCCCCTTGGCGGAGCTCGAGGCAGGGCCTCGAGGTCTTCCACCCAGAGACTCTGAAACAGGCTCCAGGGGAAAAGGGGGAGGCTTTACATTTTGGGTGGGGCGTTGTATAATTTTTCTGGACTTTCGCCCAAACTATAATAGATGGGGACGCCCCCTGCGCTTTTCGGAAAGGGTGATTTATCTGCGCCGGATGCTGGATGAAATCCTTCGGGAGGAGTACGCGCTTACCCGAAATACCAATGTCTCTGTGGTGGATGTGCTGGTCTTTGCCTTCCTGACTGCCGCCGGACTGCTGTCCCGGCTGGTTCTGTTCCCCTATGAGTCCGGAGATTATACAGCCTTCCTTTCCGGATGGTTCAATATACTGCGGGCGGCAGGCGGTCTGCGGGGAATTGGATTGTCTATCGGAGACTATACGCCTCCATATATCTACATCCTATCCCTGCTTACCTATCTGCCCATGCGGGATCTCTACCTGATCAAGCTGATCTCCGTCCTGTTTGATTTCCTGCTGGCTGTATTTCTCATGCAGGCCGCTTTTACCTTCCGCCGCAGCCGGAAAGACGCAGTCGCTGTCTATGCGGCGGCCCTGTTTGTTCCTACCCTGCTTTGCAACAGCGCCTTCTGGGCCCAGTGCGACAGCGTTTTTACCGCCCTCCTGATAATGTGCGTCTATTTCTTCTTCCGGGACAGACCCTTTGCGGCTGTGCTTTGCTTCTCCCTATCCCTGGCCTTCAAGCTGCAGGCGGTGTTCCTGGCTCCGTTTCTTCTTGCCATGTGGCTCAAGGGCCGGATGAGGCTCCGGCATTTTGGACTGATCCCGGCAGCCTATCTGGCCAGTATCCTGCCCGCATGGATCATGGGCCGCCCCCTGTCGGAGCTGCTCACGATCTATCTGGGGCAGACAGAGCGCTACAGCCGGATCTGCCTCAACGCGCCTAATATATGGTACTTCCTTAACGAGGATCGCAGCGTCACTTTGAGCTCCGCAGCTCTTCTCATCTGCGGAGCCGCAGCGGCGGTTGCGCTCTATCTGCTCTATCTGAAGGAGTTCCCGCTCACTTCGGAGCGGATCCTGCTGATCGCTTTGTTTTTCGCGCTGCTTCTGCCCAGCCTGCTCCCCCATATGCATGAGCGGTACTTTTATCCGGCGGATGCCCTGGCCATCCTCTACGGCTTCAGCAGGCCCAAGCGGCTGCACATCCCTTTGATGGTGATCTTTGCTTCCACCGCCAGCTATCTCCCGTTCCTTTTCGGACACGCCCCCATCGATCTGCGGCTGGCATCCCTGGTGATGTTTTCCGCCCTTCTTCTCACCGCTCGTGATCTCTTCCTTCTCCCGCCGCCGGAGAGTGCCGGCGTCCAGCCTTGAAGACTTTGCCCCTGGATTCCGATTGACAAACACCGTGCAAGGACAGATACAGATGAAGAACAGAGCCGCCCATAATGGGCGGCTCTCATTCGAAGCATCAAACTGCTGCGTGATAATCTTTTTCATGCCGCTGGATAGACAGCTGGATATCCTTTGCAGCCTCATTGATGCAGGTTTCAAGGAAATCGAATCCCGCTGCCATTTCCTCCTTAAGGCTGGACTGCTGCTCCTCCAGTTTGGTGATCCGCTCATTGGTCCTGCCGAGCTCTTCATGTACTTTGCCCAGATCATCACGCATTTTCGTCTGCTCGTCCCGCAGACCTCCGAGCTCAGTGCGGATGTTAGCCTGCCCGTCCCGCAAGCCTCCGAGCTCAGTGCGGATGTTAGCCTGCTCGTCCCGCAAGCCTCCAAGCTCAGTACGGATGTTGGCCTGCTCGTCCCGCAGGACTCCGAGCTCAGTACGGATGTTGGCCTGCTCGTCCCGCAAACCTCCAAGTTCAGTGCGTATGCTGGTCTGTTCTTCCCGCAGACTTCCGAGCTCAGTATGAATACCGGCCTGTTCCTCCCGCAAGGCTCCAAGTTCAGTGCGGATGCCGACCTGTTCTTCCCGCAGAACTCCGATCTCTCCATGCAGGCCTTCGATCTCTTTGTGCACACTTCCGAGCTCTTCATGTACCTTGCCCAGATCATCGCGCATTTTCGTCTGCTCGTCCCGCAGACCTCCGAGCTCAGTGCGGATGTTAGCCTGCTCGTCCCGCAAGCCTCCAAGCTCCGTGCGAATGCTGACCTGCTCGTCCCGCAAGCCTCCAAGCTCCGTGCGAATGCTGGTCTGTTCTTCCCGCAGGACTCCAATCTCGCTATGCAGGCCTTCGATCTCTTTGTGCATACTTCCAAGCTCTTCATGTACCTTGCCCAGATCATCGCGCATTTTCGTCTGCTCGTCCCGCAGACCTCCAAGCTCCGTGCGGATGTTGGTCTGTTCTTCCCGCAGGGCTCCGATCTCTCCGTGCAGGCCCTCAATCTCTCCGTGCAGACCTTCAATCTCCTTGTGCACGTTTCCGAGCTCTTTATGCACAATCCCCAGATCGTCATGCATTTCCCGCTGATCCTGCTGCATCTGCAGCAGGATTTCCAGGATCTTCTCTTCGTTATTCACCACGCGCCCCCTCCCCATCGGCTTCTTTTCATCATACCATATCAGAAACTGCAGCGTCAGCAATGCGGCTCACAGATGAAGGGTAACGGTAGTGCCTACGCCCTCCTCGCTGTCCAGGATCAGCTCGCCCCGATGGTACTCCGCCACGCGCTTCACGATGGACAGGCCCAGCCCGGCGCCTTCCCGGCTGTCATTTTCACGCTCCACCCGGAAGAACCGGTCAAATACCCGATCCTGGACATCGCTGGGAATTCCGATTCCGTTGTCGCTGACCACCAGCGACACCTTGTCCCCGTTTTCCCGGACGTCCACATCCACCACGCCGCCCTCCCGGTTGTAAATGATAGCGTTTTCCACCAGATTGCTGATCAGCTCGTGGAGCAGGTTCACATTGCCCTCTACAATGGCGTTTTCGCCTGTGAAGCTGATGGAAACCCCTTCTTTATGGGCAAATTCCCGCATGGAGGCGCAGACGCCCCGGGCCAGGGTATACAGGTTGAGCTTGACCAGGGTACGCTCAGAATCCTCCTCGATCTGGGCCAGGCAGAGGATATCCTCGATCATGGACAGCAGCCGCTCCACCTCGTCATGGAGCATCCCGCTGTATTTCCGGCGGTCCGCGTCGGCGGCGATCCGCCCGTTCATCATCAGAGCCGCCAAATCCCGGATGGATTCCATGGGCAGCTTCAGCTCGTGCGCCACATTGGAGGCGAACTCCTGCCGGGCCTGCATCGCCCGGGCCTGTTCGGTGATCTCCACCAGGAACAGCATCACCCCGGTGATGCCCGGGCGGGTCGTCTCATCCAACAGGCTGTTCCAGACCGGGCTGGCCAGAATCAGAAGGGTGCGGGGCTTTTCCTCGCCCAGGAGGATGGTCCCGCTGGCGGACTGGCCGGAGGAAGCGGTCTCCAGGGTTTCCAGCAGGCCGGGATCCTGGCAAAGCTCTGTGATCTGCAGGCCGACCGTATCCTGTCCGGAAACGCCAAAATAATCCAGCGCGCCCCGGTTCGCCATTAGAATGGTACGATCCGCCCCAAGAAGGATCAGCCCCTCCTGCATATTGCTGATCATCCGATCAATGGTATCCCGTTCAGTCTCCTGGGTGTGCAGCTGTTCCTTCAGCTCCTGATTCCGCTGGATAATCTTGGTCAGGGAGGGGGCAAGCTCCTCGTAGCCTTCCTCGATTTCAGTTCCGCCCTCCAGGTTTTCCGCCATGGCGGTGATGGGCTGGACAATCCGATCCGTAAGTACCTTGGCCGCGTAGAGGCAGATTGCCGCCATGAGGATCATCAGCACCACCACCAGCGGCAGCACTCCCAGCAGAGCTGTCAGCATCCCGCTGACATTCCGGGAAAGCCGCAGGACGCTCCCGTCGGAGAGCCTGCGGGCGCAGTAATAATCCCGGGAATTCAGGCTTCCGGTGCGGGTGGCCTGTCCCTCGCCGGTGTTCAGGGCCTGATCCACCTCGGGGCGGTCCAAATGGTTGGACAGCTCCCCGGGCTGAATGGCTGAATCAAAAATAACCCGTCCGTCTCCGCCGATGTGGGTGATTCGGAGCTGGGGATCGGCCGGCTCCGCCCAATTCAGAAAGTCCTGCTGTTCCTCCAGGCGAGCCGCCATATAGTCGCACCGGCTGCGGAGATCGGCCTTCTGGCGGCCGCTGAAAAACTGGTAGGAAGCGCACAAAACCGTGATGGCCGTGATCAGCATTGCCGCCAGGGAAAGGGCGTACAAGCTCCGATATAATCGACGTTTCATGGATGAATCAACCTTTCCGGGAAATGGGGGATCGGTGATGCGGCCCTGTTCAGGCACGCACAAGCGCTATTTTACTATAGTATAACGCCTTTTCCATCCAATGGCAAGGTCTTCCCCTTCGGAAGTGCGAAAATCCTACAAAATTTCCGGTATATTCTCAAGGGGCGGAGGATGAAGGCGGCTCTCTGACAGACTTTTGAAAAAATTTTCCGGATTCCCCTTTAGTTCCGGAGGGTGCGTCCGATATAGTAAAGTGAACAGGTCAAAACAGCACATAAATCGTCCAGAAAGGTATAACTTTTTAGACGATTTTTGTTTTCCTAAAATTGGGAATTTATTTGGTATCTTTGAACAGAATACAGTCTGCGGACTACAGA
>JAAVZY010000153.1 GCA_022791945.1 Oscillospiraceae bacterium
CGATGCCTCTATTGAGCAGCAGGTGGCAGACTGCGAAGCCTACGCCAAAATGAATAACCTGCAGGTCGTAAAGGTGTACGCAGACCGGGCGCTCTCTGGTACCAGCGACAAGCGCCCGGAATTTCAGAAGATGCTCCGCGATGCGGAGAGGGGCCGCTGGTCCTATGTGCTATGCTGGAAGGTTGACCGATTGGCCCGAAACCGCTATGATAGTGCCACCTACAAATATCGCTTGAAGAAGCATGGAGTCCGTGTAATCTATGCCAAGGAATCCATACCAGACGGCCCGGAGGGTATCCTGCTGGAATCCGTCCTGGAGGGTTCGGCCGAGTATTACTCTGCGAATCTCTCCCAGAACATCAAGCGGGGAATGCGCTTCAATGCGCTGGAGTGCAAGGTGAACAATGGCTCCATGCCCTTCGGCTACTGTAAGGGGCCGGATGGCCGGTTCGCCATCTATGAGCCAGAGGCCGAGGTTGTTCGGGAGATTTTCCGAAAGGTAGGCAAAGGCACCCCGTTCGTGGACATCGCCAACAACTTGAATGGCCGGGGCATCCACACAAAGCGAGGCGGTCTTTGGGGAAAGAACAGCTTCCATGCCATCCTGCACAACGAGGCTTATATTGGAGTCTACCATTATTCAGACGTACGGGTGGAGGGTGGTATGCCGGCCATCATCGACAAAGCCCTTTTCCTGGAGGTGGAACAGCGCTTGAAGACAAAGAAAAATCCCCAAGGTAAGCACCGGGAAAATGGGGACTATATACTGACTGGGAAGCTGTTCTGTGGCCTTTGTGGCAGTCCGATGGTTGGTGTGGCTGGAACGAGCCGGAGCGGGGAGCTTTACTTCTACTATTCCTGCAACAAGCGTCGGGTGGAGCGGGCGTGTAAAAAGCGCCATGTGCGGCGGGACTGGATTGAGCGTCTGGTGGTTCAAGCTGCGCTGGATCATATACTCCAGCCGGATGTGATCCAGTGGGCTGCGGATTCGGTCATGGCCTACCAGGAGCGGGCCGGGAATTCCTCAGTACTTGCTGGCTTGCGGGACGATCTCTCTGAAAACCAAAAAGCTACCGAGAATGTCATGAAGGCCATTGAGGCTGGAATCATTACCGTTACCACAAAGGGGCGGCTGATGGAATTGGAGGCAGAGGCCGGACGAATACGGGATGCCATCTGTCTGGAGGAATCCTCCCTTACCCACATCGAACGGGATTTCATCGTCTACTGGATGGAACAGTTCAGGGACGGGAATGTGGAGAGCGCCGGGTTCCGGCGAAAGGTTATTGATTCCTTTGTGAATGCGGTCTACCTTTGGGATGATCACATTAAGATTGCATTCAATTATTCCGGCAAGGGTTCCGCTGTTGATATGGATGTAATAATGGAGACTGAGGTTGAGTCTTTTGTGGGGTCGGGGCGTTCTTATGCTGTCTCTGAAACTCCACCAAAGGA
>JAAVZY010000049.1 GCA_022791945.1 Oscillospiraceae bacterium
AAGGCCGCGAGACGCTGTCTCGCGCTCTGCGGTGCGTCGTGAAACGACGCACCTAGGAATTCGGCTTCGCCGAATTCTGAGATGCGCCGCTGGCGGCGCATCGTGGACGCGTCCCTTTGGAATCCCATTAGTTGAAGGGCTTTTTAAGGGCGGAAAAAGGGGTGGTTGAGTCTGTACAGACTTCCGGCTTTCTGCCACGCAGAGAGTATGTGCTTCGCACAACCCGCTCGGGACTTTCTGCGTCGCAGTCTCTGCGCCGCCTGTAGGGATGAATTTTTTCTTTACGAAAAAATGGGTAGGCGGGCGATTGTCCGTGCTGGAAGTATCAGCGAGGAAGGAGCCCAACCCCCACAAAAATTTACGGGTTCCAAGGGGATTTAGATCCCCGATGCGCCGCCAGCGGCGCATCACGGAGGCTCGAGGCAGAGCCTCGAGGTCTTCCCGCCAGACTCCCCAGCAGCCTCAGCGCCTCACGGCAGAGAAGCTGTTGAAAGCGCGGGCGAAGGTGCGGAAACCGGTTTTCAGATCCGTCAGGAAGCCGTCGGAGAACGGGCGGCCCTCCCAGGGAGAGGGAGCCAGCAGCTCCTGGCCTGCCGGAGGCTGACGCTCCAGCAGCTCCCGTCCGCCCAAAGCGTTGAACACGCCGCCCAGGGAAAGCACCATGGTCAGGCAGACCGCTACCGCCAGCTTGGCTGTGTTCACAAACAGGATTTTCCGCCTGCGGCGGCGGGCGTCCTCCCGCAAAGCCTGGAGGATCCGTTCCTCCATCCCCGGAGGCGGTTCCTCCAGGGGGCCTTCCTCCAAGGCGGCAAGATACTGGTTCATGCAGGGGATGCATTCCTCCAGATGGAGCAGCAGCGCCTCCCGATCCGCCAGAGCCAAATCCGGCCGGGCGTACAGATCCAGGGAGGGATGCTCTCCTGATGGATGGTGAAGGCTATACACTGCCAATCTCCTCCTTTAACAGTTTTCTCAGCTTATCCCGCGCCCGGTAGCCCTGGGTCTGCACGGTTTTCAGCGGGCGATCCAGTCTCCGGGCTATCTCATCAAAGCTTCTGTCCTCAATAAACCGGAGCACCGCCACCTCCCGATAGGGATCCGGAAGCTGGTCGCAGGCCCGCCGCACCAGGGAAATCCGCTCGGCGGCTTCCACATCCTCATAAATGGCGCGGTCGTCCCGGACCTGCTCCAGGGTTTCCTGCTCCGTAGGCTCAGTGGTGCGGAAATAGGCGCTTTTCAGGTAGTCCTTGCATTTGTTGGCCGCAATGCGGACCAGCCAGGGCTTGTAGTTGTTTCCGACAAAGCTGTCGATGGCGCGGTAGGCAGTCAGAAAGGTGTTCTGAGTGAGGTTTTCCGCCTCCTGGTAATCCTTGACGAAACGCTGACAGACGGTGAATATCAGCTTGCTGTACTGCCGCACCAAATTGGTGAATTCCTGATCATTCATGCACCCGCTGCTCACCGTCCCTTCACCCTTGATTGCTCTGCTCCCTCCGGGCCGGAGCTCCCGCCTTCAGCAGCCTTGCCTATATAACGAGCCGCTCCGCTGGAAATCTTCACATCCCGCAAAACTTTTCAGTGAAAAAGATCTGTTCCCAATCAGTATACCCCGCCCCCTAGGGAAAAGCAAGCAAGCGCCTGCCGTGACGCACCTGCTCTTTGTGTGGAGCAATAGGATGTCCGCCCCTTCGGGGGCGGACATCCTATTGCTATATCATTGTTCAGAATCCCCGCAAGCGGCGCAGAGACTGCGACGCAGGAAGTTTCAGGCATGCTGTGGATTTTGAATGGGCTCTTACTGCCGTCCACGATACCGGAAGGCAATCGCCAGCCCCGCCAGGAGTACCAGCGCCGACGCCAGCAGCCAGCCCTCCCCGGAAGGCTCTGCGGCGCTCTCTCCCGGAGGCACCCCGCCTCCGCCCCGGAAGGGGTTCCCGCCCTCCGGGAAATCGCCGAAGGACGGAACGCCCTCCCCGCCCGAAGGCAGCTCTCCCTGTGCGGGCAGAAAATCCGGCTCTTCGGGGATATCCCCGCCCGGCGCAACGGGGAGGCTCCCTTCGGGCCCTCCCGGAGCGCCGCCGCGGCCCATGGTGCCCATATCGGACAGGGTCAGCCCGGCAGCGTCCACCAGAGCCTCCGGCGCGGCGGCCTGCCCCTCGGAGGTGGACGGGATCCCGCCGGTCAGCTGGCCGGCCACGCTCTCCGCCCGGAGGCGGCAGAAGCGTTCCAGAGCCGCCGTTCCTGTCACAAACTCCTCATAGGTGCAGAATTTGGTGGGATCCCGCTCCACATAGGGAGCTATCAGAGCCCGGGCCTCGCCAATCAGGCCGGAGACGTCCACTGTCTCCAGAAAGATGGCAAAATAATTGTGGTAAAGCTCCGTGTATTCCTCGCTGGAGAAAATCCAGTCGATCATGGGCCGATCTCCGGAGCCGGTGACGGAAAGGGGGCTGTCAATGGGATCGTTCACCGCGTCTGAGGCGCTGTTCCCCTGGAAGGTGCCAAAGGCCAGATTGTAGTCCCAGGGGATCATGGACAGCCGCCCCTCATTCTCATAGAGGTAGTAGTTATGCACCATGGAGCCGGTGTAGCTGTCCCCGTTGCAGACAAAGTTGTGTACCACAAAGTACCGCAGAACCTGCTCCATATCCACCGCCCGGGCCGGCTCCTCCTCCAGCAGCTTCAGGGCCTGAATCAGGCGGGACTGATCCCCTTCTGTAATCTCTGTCTTGGCGTTGTCAAAGATGTTCGGGTAGCTGTCCGGATCGTCGTCGGTATACTGGAGCTTCACGTCGCTGGAGCCCATCCCGCCGAAGCCCCGGTTCCCGCCCTGCTTTTCCTCCCGGCCTCCGGGCCGCTCCGGCGGATCTCCCCCGGGGAGCGCCGCCTTGGCGTTTTCCGGTCCGGTCATGGAGAAATCCCCGCCGTTCCCCCGGCCGCCTCCAAAGCTCATGCTGTCCGGCTTGTAGAGCGCGCCCTGCCCCGCCCCGTAATTGCGCCGGAGGAAGGCCTCCTCCACCCCCTCCACGGCTAGATAAAGCCCCCAGTCCTCCCCGTTGACGGTGAGATAGATATAGCTGCACAGGGGCGCGTTCACCCCGAAGGCGGCCATCAGCCGGTAGGTAAGGTAATCCTTCATACAGGTGTTATCCTGGATCAGGTTGTTCAGGCAGAGCTTATCCAGGCCGTAATAGCTCCGGCCGCTTTCGTAGTGATCAAATTCCAGCTTGAAGCTGTACCGGCTGCTCCCCAGGGCGGAAACCATGCTCAGGGAGGTGTTTCCCTTGGCCCGGATCCCCACGTTCTGATAGGCCTCCCCGTCGATGATCGCCGCGCAGGAGGCGTATTCCTCATTCTCGCAGGTTTCGATGAAGCTGTCCCAGTCGTCCATGACAATATCCAGGGTGTGTACCCGGGAGGTATCGAACAGCCGGGCCTCATAGCCTATCACCTGGGCGAGGGCCTGAATCCCCAGCGCCTCTCCGCCGCAGAACAGCAGGGTCAGCAGCAGGGCGCAGGCAGCAGCCAGGGCGCAGATCCGGTCGATATATCTGTGGGTAGACACAGGCACTCCCTCCTAGCCCATATAGTCGCCGTTGTAGCTGACCAGCACGGCGCTCTCCACGCCCTCCAGGGCGGAGAGCCTGTTGACGAAGCCGGTATCCTTCTCCTTCAGCCGGACCTCCAGATTCAGCTCCACCTGCTCCTGCCGGATGGTCTTGCTTTTGACTGTGTACCGGCTGGTATGCTCATTCAGGCAGGCAAGGGCCCGCTCCTCGCTCCCGCCGGAGCACTGAAGCACCAGGATGTAAGGATTGATATGGGATTTCCGGTTCACGAACACCAGCAGGATCACGCCGATGAACACGCTTCCCATCACCGCCAGGGGAATCAGGCCCGCGGCCAGGACGATGCCCCCGCCGATGGCCCAGAAGAGGAAGGCAATGTCCAAGGGCTCCTTGATGGCGGCCCGGAAACGGACAATGGAGAGCGCGCCCACCATGCCCAGGGAAAGAACCACGTTGCTGGTGACCGCCAGAATAACCACAGTGGTGATCATGGTCAGGGCCACCAGGGTGACCCCGAAGCTGGAGGAATACTGGATGCCGGTATAAGTTTTCTTGTAAACCAAGAAGATGAACAGGCCGATGCCAAAGGCCAGCGCCAGCGCCAGAATCATATCCAGCGCGCTGACGCTGGCAACGTTCTCCAGAAAGCTGGACTTGAAAATGTCGCCGAAGTTTGTCATGACAGATCGCTCCTTTTGGTGATGTGAGTGGGGGTAGGCCACGAGACGCTGTCTCGCGCTCTGCCAAGGGGACTCGTCCCCTTGGATTCCCGTCTTTTTGGGGAGGGGGTGGGGACAGCGTCCCCAAGGTCTTGCCCCTTCGATATCAGTCGTAGATCCGGCAGAGGGCGTACTTGGAGAAAGCGGCTGCCCGGCGGCCCTCCAGCTGGACGGCGGCCCGGATCACATCCGGGAGGAAGGCGTCCCATTTTACCTCCAGGACGGATGGGGAATCCTTGGCGGGGATGGTGAGGCTGTCCGGATTGAGAAAGTCTGTGGAGGAAAGCCCTGTTCGAATGTCGTAGTCCAGGGTAACCCGGACGTTTCCCGGCGGATAGACGAAGGGCTCCCGGGTATAGTCCACGATGGTTTTGGGACGGAGGCCCTGAGCGCGCATTTTGTCCAGCAGCTCCCCCACCAGGGGGCGACCGCTGTCCCTCATCCAGTCCAGACGCCCCGCCAGAAGGAGACGGACCTCCTCCGGAGACAGAGCGGCGGAAAGCTTGGTTCCGAGTCCGCCGGCCTTGGATTTTTTCTCCAGATGGATGAGGGCGACATCCCCATTGTAGATGCGCAGGCGGAATTTCTCCCGCCGGTTCACCCCGTCGAGTTTTTCCCGGAGGGCCTTATCCGAGGGGGAATCAAAATAGAGGCTGCGAATGAGATAGCGGCCCTCGCGGGCATGGGGATCGGGCATGGCGACCGCCCGGAGCCGCTGACGGACAGCAATCCTGTCCGAGAGTGTGATTGGGTATTTCCATTCGTGCCGGTATTGATTCAAGCTGGCCAGCTCCTTTCCTGTACGCCGCAGCGCTGAAAAATTCGATTCTTTTCAGCTGCGATGACTATACCACCCTATCCTGAAACCAGCCTGAAAGGAAATGTAAACCTTTTCTGAACAGGAGCTAAGAGGCTGTTCAGAATCTCTACAAACGGGGCAGGGACTGCGACACAGAGAGGTTCGAGCGTGTTGTGCTACGCTCGAGACTTTCTGCGGCGCAGGAACTATCCCGTACCCAGGAGGGAGCTTTTTTCTTTACGAAAAAAGCGTACTGCGGGAATCGGACTGACTGCGTGGCAGGAGCAAGGAAATCTGTACAGACTGAACCCCCACCCCTTTTCCGCCCTTAAAAAGCCCTTGAAAAAAGATGGGAATCCAAGGGGGGCCTGGCCCCCTTGGCGGAGCTCGAGGCAGAGCCTCGAGGCCTTGCCCTTCCCGACCAAGCAGAGAGCCTGAGCGGGCTCTTGTCAGCGCGCGATTGCATAGAGCGGAGAAGGGTGGTAAAATAGCAGAAAAAGTATCTGCTCAGCAGCGCATCTGGAGGCTTTTTTATGGAAACAACCTGCGGAAAATTGATTCTTGCTTCCCAGTCCCCGCGGCGGATCGAGCTGATGAAGCTGATCACCCCGGATTTTCTGGTCTGCCCCTCCCGGTTCGATGAAAATTCGCTGGAGGAGAGGGAGCCGGAGCGGCTCTGCGCCGCTCTGGCCCGGGGGAAGGCCGCCGCAATCCAGGCGGCTCCCGAGGACTGGGTGATCGGCTGTGATACCATTGTGGTGCGGGAGGGGCGCGTTTTCGGCAAGCCCGGGAATCCGGAGGAAGCACGGGCCATGCTCCGGGCCCTCTCCGGCGGGGAACATCAGGTAATCACCGGCGTCTGCATCCTCCATGGGGGCAGGGAGCACGCCTTCCAAAGCTGCACGCGGGTGTTTTTCTATCCCCTGACCGACGCCCAGATTGAGGCGTATATCCAAAGCGGCGAACCCTTTGACAAGGCGGGCGGCTACGGGATCCAGGGCCGGGGCGGGCTGTTTGCGGAGCGGATCGAAGGGGATTACTATAACGTGGTGGGCCTGCCGGTGGCCCGGCTTTATCAAATTTTGCAACAAATCCGGCCTGTAGAATTCTCCTTGAACTGATGAAATCTGACAATCTTATGAAAATCCGCAAATAGCTGTTGTGAAACCGCTTTTCAGGGGGTATAATAGGACTGCGGCAGTCTGAGGGCTTGGCCGCCTCTTGTTCGTTGTATGAATTGCAAGAGCCTGTTCCGAATCCAAGCAAGTCAGCGCCGGGCCTGCGCCCGGCGTCCAGATAATCCAGTGAAGCGGCAGCATGGACACAGACAAATTGCCTGGTATGGGGAAGTCTCCCTGTACCCCAGAAAGGTGTGGTCACAGCAATGTTTACAAAAGATATCGGAATCGATCTTGGCACCGCAAACACCCTGGTATACATGAAGGGGAAGGGCATCATCATCCGGGAGCCCTCCGTGGTCGCGGTTGACGTAAAAAATGATACGGTGAAAAGCGTGGGCCAGGCCGCGAAGGACGTGGTCGGCCGTACCCCCGGCTCCGTTGTGACTGTCCGTCCCCTGAAGGACGGCGTCATTGCGGACTTTGACATCACCACCAGCATGCTCAACGAATTCATTCACCGGGCTTTGGGGAATTCTCCCTTTACCAAGGCCCGTGTTGTCATCTGCATTCCCTCCGGCGTCACCGAGGTGGAGCGCCGGGCTGTCCGGGAGGCCACCGAGAAGGCCGGCGCCAAAAAGGTGCTTATCATTGAGGAGCCCATGGCGGCGGCCATCGGGGCGGGACTGCCTGTCTCCGAGCCCACCGGCAGCATTGTGGTGGACATCGGCGGCGGAACCACGGAGGTGGCGGTCATCTCCCTGGGGGGCATTGTGGCGGCCAAGTCCGTTCGGGTCGGCGGCGACAAATTCGATATTGATATCATCAACTACATTAAGAAAAAATACAATCTGCTCATCGGCGAGCGGACAGCTGAGAACATCAAGATCGAGGTGGGCAACGCCTTCCCCCTGGAGGAGGAGCTGATCACGGAGATCAAGGGCCGGAACCTGCTGACCGGCCTGCCGGAGAACATCACCGTTTCCTCCGTGGAGATCCGGGAGGCGCTGATCGACACCCTTCAGGAGGTGCTGGAGGCGATCCGGGTGACCCTGGAGAAGACGCCTCCCGAGCTGGCGGCGGATATCATCGATCAGGGCATTGTGCTCACCGGCGGCGGCGCGCTGCTCCGGGGGCTGGATAAGCTCATCGCCCAGGAGACGGGGATGAACGTCCACGCGGCGGCGGATCCCCTGGACTGCGTGGCCCTGGGCTCCGGGGCTGTGCTGGAGGATCTGGATAAGCTCTCCAGCGTGTTTTCCACCGACGACACCAAATATTAAGAGCAGGACCGTGGAGGCGCCGCCTCCACGCCTCCGCCAAAGGGGCGCACCCCTTTGGAATCCCATCCTTACTCCATCAGGGGGCATGAAGGGGATTCCAAGGGGATGCGTTTCATTGGAAGAGGCGTGGGGACAAAGTCCCCACGGCCTTGTTGCTTGGAAGGAGCGGGGCTGTGATCCGCTTTTTTAAGAGCCACAGATTCAAGATACTGATTGCCATCATTGCCCTGCTGTTTGGCATGATGCTTTACTCCGCCTCGGGGGATGGGATTGCCAACATTCCCCGGAACCTGCTGGAGATGGTGACTACCCCGCTCCAGCAGATGACCGCAGCCGTATCCCGGGGCGTGGACGATTTCTTCGGGGTATTTATCAACGCCAAGAAAAACGCCGTGGAAAACGAGCAGCTCCGGGCCCAGCTGGCGGAATACAATCAGGCGCTCATCGACTATGAGAAGCTCAAGGACGAAAACGAACAGCTCAAGCAGGCGGTGGGCATCAAGGATCTGTACCCTGATTTTGAAATGACCATTGCTTCGGTGGTCAGCCGGGATCCGGCTGACCGGTACGGTTCCTTTATTCTGGATAAGGGCACCCTCAACGGGGTCAGCCAGGGGGATCCGGTGATGACCGCCAACGGACTGGTGGGCGTGGTCACCAAAACCGGCCTTACCAGCGCCCGGGTGCAGACGGTTCTCAGTCCGGAGGTCAACGTGAGCGTGCTGGAGATCTCCACCAAGGAGCTGGGCGTGGTGCAGGGAGACGTGAAGCTCTCCCAGGAGGGGCTGACGAAGATGTCCATCCTCTCCAGCGAGACGGAGATCCAGCCGGGCGCGCTGATCATCACCGCCGGAGCCTCCGGAGCCTACCCCAAGGGCCTTCCTCTGGGGACAGTGAAGGAGGTCGCCGGGGAGTCCCACGGCGTCACCAAGTACGCCGTCATCCAGCCCCTGGAGCCGGTGGATAAGGTAGATACCGTCATGGTCGTCACCGACTTCCTCGGCCAGGGCAGCCAGCCGGTGGACTGAACCGCTTCGGCCCCCGGCCGGAGGGCAAGACCTCGAGGGCTCTGCCCTCGAGCTCCCGCCAAGGGGGCCTGGCCCCCCTTGGATTCCCATCTTTTTTAAGGGCTTTTGTAAGGGCGGAAAAGAGGTGGGGTTGAGTCTGTACAGACTTCCGGCTTTCTGCCACGCAGAGAGTCTGATTCCCGCAGTACGCTTTTTTCGTAAAGAAAAAAGCTCCCCCCTGCGTGCGGGGGACTTCCTGCGGCGCAGAAAGTCTCGAGCGTAATACTGCCATGCTCACAGGCTCTGCGGGGAGGGATTTTGTGCCACGATCGGAATCCTTCCACCACCGTCGTCCCTCCGGTCCGACGGCGGTCCCCCTCCCATACGTTCCTTCGGAACGTATAACAAGGGAGGCAAGCCAACTTTCTACGTTATAAAGACGCATTCTGCGAAGTTAAGAGGATGAGTGTCTCTTAACTACGCACAGAGCGTCTATAGACGCACAAAGTTGGCTCGGCCCCCTTGTTAGACGTTCCGAAGGAACGTCCGGGGCATGGCAGGGATGCCGCCGCCAGGCGGTAGCCCTGACTGGGGGATTCC
>JAAVZY010000050.1 GCA_022791945.1 Oscillospiraceae bacterium
CTTAAAAAATTACGAGTTCCAAGGGGATTTAGATCCCCGATGCGCCGCCAGCGGCGCATCTCAGAATTCGGCGAAGCCGAATTCCTAGGTGCGTCGTGAAACGACGCACCGCAGAGACGCGAGACAGCGTCTCGCGGCCTTGCCCTTCCAGTCTGAACACATTCCGGAGAGGAAAGGAAGCGCCTATGGAATACGACGCGGGCCAGGCGGTTACCGTCAGCCAGATCAATCAATACATGAAGGAAACGGTAGCCGGGGACTCTAACCTGCGGCATCTGCTGGTGAAGGGAGAGCTCTCCAACTTCACCAACCACCAGAAAACCGGGCACTTCTACTTTACGCTCAAGGACGAACGCACCTCCATCCGGGCGGTGATGTTCCGCTTCAACGCCGCAAAGGTGCGCTTCCGCCCGGAAAACGGCATGAACGTGCTGATTACCGGCAGCGTCCAGGTGTTTGAGCGGGACGGTCAGTATCAGCTCTACTGCGATTCCATGGAGCCGGACGGCATGGGGGCCCTCTACCTGGCCTTCGAGCAGCTCAAGGAAAAGCTCCGACAGGAGGGCCTTTTTGATGAGGAACACAAAAAGCCTCTGCCCCGGTTTCCTAAGCGGATTGGTGTGGTCACCTCCAGGACCGGCGCGGCCCTTCAGGATATCCGCAACATCCTCTCCCGCCGGTATCCCCTGGGGACTTTGGTGGTGATTCCAGCTCTGGTTCAGGGGGAGAACGCTCCCGCCTCCATCACGGAGGGGATCCGTCTGGCGGAGCAGGAACATCTGGATGTGCTCATCGTTGGCCGGGGCGGCGGCTCCATTGAGGATCTCTGGGCCTTCAATGACGAAGGGGTGGCCCACGCCATTTACGACTGTCCCATTCCGGTGATCTCGGCGGTGGGCCACGAGATTGACTTTACCATCTCGGACTTTGTGGCGGATCTCCGGGCCCCCACTCCCTCGGCGGCGGCGGAGCTCTGCGCTCCCAGCGTGGAATCCATTTCCTCCGAGCTGGCGAACCTTCACTCCCTGCTGGGAGGGTATATGCTCACAGAGCTGAAATCCGGCTATGACCGGTTGCGGGGGGCCTACGGGCAGCTGACCGCCCTTTCCCCGGTGCAGCGGCTCCGTCAGTCCGCACAGGAGCTGGAGGGCAAGGCCGCCCGGCTGAGGCTGGCGGCAGACCGGCTGGTGGCCGCCCGGGTGGAGCGGTTCCAAAAGGCTGCTGCCACCCTGGAGGCCATGAGTCCCATGAAGGTGATTACCCGGGGCTACTCCATCACCTACGCAGGAGAGCGGCTGCTCTCCTCGGTGGAGGATATCCGGCCAGGAGCGCTTCTGCGGACCATGCTGCCGGATGGGGCGGTGCTCAGCCAGGTGACGGGGACGGAACAGATCAACCGAAAGGATGCGGAATAGATGCCGAAAAAAGCGGAAAAGCCAGCGGAGAAGGCGCCCTCCTTTGAGGAGGCGCTGACGCAGCTGGAGGAGCTGGTCCAGCGCATGGAGCAGGGGGAGCTCTCCCTGGAGGAATCCATGCAGTGCTATGAGCAGGGGGTCAAGCTGACTGCCTTCTGCAACGGACGGCTGAAGGAAGCCAAGCTGAAAATTGAGGAATTGAGGAGCGCCGCCAATGGAGAGCAGTGAGTTCAGCGCCCGCCAGTCTGCCTATCTGGAGCGGATCAATCAGGCCCTGGAGGAGCTGCTTGCTCCGGGACTCCATCCCATGCCCCCGGAGTATGATCAGGTGCGGCAGGCCATGGCCTATTCCCTGTCGGCGGGAGGAAAGCGGATCCGGCCCATGCTGGTTCTGGAGTTCTGCCGGATGTTGGGAGGGGATCCGGAGCAGGCGGTGCCCCTAGCCTGCGGGGTGGAGCTGGTTCACACCTACAGCCTGATCCACGACGATCTGCCCTGTATGGATGACGATGATTTCCGGCGGGGACGTCCCTCCTGTCATAAGCAGTTTGGAGAGGCAACGGCTCTGCTGGCGGGGGACGGGCTGCTGACCCTGGCGCTGGAGGCCATTGCGGCCGCGCCGGAGCGGGCAGGTACAGACCCGCTGATCTGCTTATCCGCGGTGCGCACCCTGGCCTCTTTAGCGGGACTGGACGGTATGGTCGGCGGACAGACGATGGATCTTGCCAATGAGGGCAGGCCTGTTACAGAGGAGACGCTCCGCCGGACAGACGAGCTGAAAACCTGCGCACTGCTGAAGGCGGCGTGCAGGATGGGGGCGCTGGCGGCGGAGGCGCCGCCGGAGCAGCTGAAGCTGGCGGAGGAATATGGGTACTGGCTGGGCCTGGCGTTCCAGATAGTGGACGATATCCTGGACGTTACCGGGGACGAAGCGGTCCTGGGCAAGCCAATCGGCAGCGATGCGGCCAGCGGCAAGTCCACCTATGTGAGCCTCTGCACCCTGGAGGGAGCCCGCCGGAAGGCAGCGGAGGCGACGGACAGGGCCCTGGAGTCCCTGCGCCGCCTGCCGGACAGCGCCTTCCTCCAGGCCCTCACCCGCTCCCTCCTCACCCGCGTTTCTTAAGGGGCGTAAGACCTTGGGGACTCTGTCCCCAAGCCTCTGCCAAAGGGGCGCACCCTTTGGAATCCCATTATCATTTTGCCGGGAGGGGGATGCCGCTCTCCCAGCGCTGTTCGGAATACACATGACGGCATCCCCCCCTCCCGGCAAAATGACGACGGGAATCCAAGGGGACGCGTCCCCTTGGCGGAAGCTCGAGGGCAGAGCCCTCGAGGTCTTGCCCTTATGAAAGGAGAGATGAGATGAACAGCATTCGGGATTTATTCGGGAATTATGTTTTGAATGTAGCCATCCTGTGCTGGTTATCTGCACAGCTCCTGAAAACCCTGCTCAATTTCATGAAAACCCGCCGGTTCAACCCGGAACGGCTAGTGGGCGCAGGGGGGATGCCCAGCGCCCACTCCGCCTCGGTCTGCGGCGTCACCATCGCCCTGGCCCGCAGCCAGGGCTTCGCCTCGCCCCTGTTCGCCCTGGCCTTCCTTATGGCGGCCATTGTCATGTACGACGCCATGGGCGTCCGGCGGCAGGCGGGCGAGCACGCCAAGGTGATCAACATGATCGTCCGGAAAAACAAGAACTACGTCACCTATATGCCCAAGGACAAGGACGGCCTGAAGGAATTTCTGGGCCATACCCCCCTGGAGGTTATGGGCGGCGCACTGCTGGGAATTTTGATCGCCATCCTGCTGCCCATGTAGGATGCGCCTTGCGATGGAGAGGGATTCAGGAAGCATGGAATACAGACTGTTGGAGCAGGTGAACTGCCCCCGCGACCTAAAAAAGCTGTCGGAGCGGGAGCTTTTTGAGCTGTGCGCTGAAATCCGGGCCTTCCTTCTGGCCGCTGTTTCCAAAACCGGCGGCCATCTGGCCTCCAACCTGGGCGCCGTGGAGCTGACGGTGGCCATCCACCGGGTATTCGATCTGCCTGAGGATAAGCTGGTCTTTGACGTGGGCCACCAATGCTACACCCACAAGCTCCTGACCGGACGAAGGGAGCAGTTCTGCTCGCTCCGCTCCTTTGAGGGCATCTCCGGCTTCCCCAAGCCCTGGGAGAGCCCTTATGACGCCTTTGTGGCCGGCCATGCCTCCACCTCTGTCTCCGCTGCCTTCGGCATTGCCTCCGCCCTGACCCTACAGGGAAGCCCACACTACGCACTGGCCCTCATCGGGGACGGGGCCATGACCGGCGGGATGGCCTACGAAGCCCTCAACAACGCCGGCCGGAGCCGCACCCGGCTGGTGGTCATCCTCAACCACAACGATATGTCCATCTCCAAAAACGTGGGCGCCTTTGCGCGGTATCTGTCCTCCATCCGCTCCCGGCCCTTCTACCTGGGCTTCAAGCGGCGGGTGAAGCGGTTCCTCACCCGGCTTCCCCTGCTGGGGAAGCCCCTGCTTCACTGGCTGGAGCACTCCAAGTCCCTGCTGAAATCCATCCTCTATCCCTCTACCTTCTTTGAGGATATGGGGTTTGAGTACCTGGGGCCTGTGGACGGACACGACCTGCCGGAGCTGATCCGCACCCTGGCCCTGGCCCGGGATATGGCGGCTCCCGTGGTGGTGCAGGTGGAGACGGTCAAGGGCAAGGGCTATCCCTTTGCGGAGGAAAACCCTGGAGCTTATCACGCCATCGGCAATTTCGACGTGCGGAACGGCGGGGACGATGTGACCATGGCGGACTGCTACTCCAACCAGATCGGCCAGGAGCTGGTCCGGCTGGGAGAAGAGGAGCCTCGGATCTGCGCCGTTACCGCCGCCATGAAATACGGCACCGGTCTGCACACCTTCGCCGCCGCCCACCGGGACCGGTTCTTCGACGTGGGCATTGCCGAGGAGCATGCGGTCACCTTCGCGGGCGGGCTCTCCGCCCAGGGGCTGCTGCCGGTTTTCTGCGTCTACTCCACCTTTCTGCAAAGGGGCTTTGATCAGGCCATTCACGATCTGGCCATCGACGGGAAGCGGGCAGTGCTCTGCGTGGATCGGGCGGGCATCGTGGGAGAGGATGGGGAAACTCATCAGGGCGTCTTTGACGCCGCCTTTCTCTCGGAGATCCCCGGAGTGACCGTCTACTCTCCGGAGGGCTATGAGGAGGCCCGGCTCTGTCTGCGGCATGCAGTCCTGGAGGATCGGGGGCTGTCCTGCGTCCGATATCCCAGGGGCGGGGAGCGCCGGAGCCACAGCCTGCCCCCCTCCACAGACTTCCAGTTCATCGATCGGGGCGGACGGGGACTGCTGATCTCCTATGGACGGAGCTTCTCCGGCTGCTGGCAGGCGGCAGAGGCGCTGGAGCGGGAGAGCGGGGAGCGGGTTTCCCTGCTGAAGCTCACCCGGATCACGCCCTTGGATCCCCGGCTCCCGGAGCTTGTGAGCCGGTTTGAGCAGGTGCTTTTTGTAGAGGAGGGCATCCGGGCCGGGGGCATCGGGGAGCATCTGGCGGCGCTGCTGCTGGAGCAGGGCTTCCGGGGCAGCTTCCGGATCGCCGCCATTGAGGGACGGTTTGTGCCTCAGGGAAGGCTGGAGGAGCTGCTGGAGCAGCTGAGGCTGGATCCGGCCTCCATCCAGGAACGGATGCACCACATGCTGAAAGGAGGGGCCGCCCATGCGTGAACGGCTGGATGTCCTTCTCTGCGCCCGGGGGCTTGCGGAAAGCCGGGAAAAGGCCAAGGCGCTGATCATGGCCGGAGAGGTCTATGTAGACGACGTGAAGGCCCTCAAGGCAGGGGATGCCGTTTCCTCGGAAAGCCGGATTGAGGTGCGGGGAGGCCTGCGGTATGTAAGCCGGGGAGGTCTCAAGCTGGAAAAGGCCATGGCTCTTTATGAGCTCAGCCTGACCGGTCTGATCTGCGCGGACATTGGGGCTTCCACCGGGGGCTTCACAGACTGTATGCTTCAGAACGGGGCGGAGCGGGTCTATGCAGTGGATGTGGGCTACGGCCAGCTGGCCTGGAGCCTGCGGACGGATGCGCGGGTGGTCAACCTGGAGCGCACCAACGTCCGTTATGTGACCCGGGAGCAGATCCCGGATCCCTTGGACTTTGCCTCAGTAGACGTATCCTTCATCTCCCTGACCCTGGTGCTCCCGGTGCTGAAATCCCTGCTGAAACCGGAGGGCCGGGCCCTCTGCCTGGTGAAGCCCCAGTTTGAGGCGGGAAAGGGAAAGGTCGGCAAAAAAGGCGTTGTCCGTGAGCCGGAAATCCATCTGGAGGTCTGCGAAAAGATAGCCGCCTTCCTGGCGGAAACCGGCTGGACTCTTTCCGCCGCTACCTACTCCCCCATCAAAGGCCCTCAGGGCAATATCGAGTACCTCTTCCTGATTCAGAACGCACCGTCTTCTGCTCCCCCTCCGGATCTCCAGCGCCTGGTCGCAGAGTCCCATGAGGCTTTGAACTGACAGGAAGGGCTAAGAGCCTATTCAAGATCTCTGGGTACGGCGAATGGAAGGCGTTTTTTTGCACAGGCGGCGTTAAAAATGCTCAGAATCCACAAAGTATTCCGCCACTTTTTGCCTTGCTGTGCAAAAAATCCTCTTCCATTTGCCGCACCCAGAAATCTTGAACAGGCTCTAAGGTTTCCAGGGTCTGCGCACCAGATCGCCGTACTCCTCCCGAAGACGCTCAAAGGCGTCCAGCACCTCACAGGGGATCTCTATATGGGGCAGATATCCTTTTCCGGCAGGGCCGTAGCCCTCCGGCGTGTCGTGAAGCCGAGGAATCTCGCCCAGAATCAGGGTCAAAAGGTGCTCCATCTCCCATATTCCCCAGACCCGGCAGCTCTCGTCATAGGTCAGACCGTTCCGATCCTCGCGGACTACAGGCCGATAAGCGGCATAGCTGAAAAACCGGACGGAGCGCCCGGCCCATTCCTTCTCAAAATTGCCGTGCGTCCGGCGCTGCATGGAGGCGTCCTGCATCAGAAGCACTGTCTCCGGCCGGAATCCTGCCTCGTCCAGCCTGCGAAGGGCGAAGGAAGCATTCTCCCCGCAGTTGAAGGAACGGTTCTCCAAAATCAGATCATTGGGATCCGCTTGGCAGGTACGCTGAAAATACGCCGACAGAATGTCCGCTTCTGCTCTGCCCTCCGTCTCCATCTCCGGACAGCGCTCCCGAAGGAGCCGCTGGAGGGAAGGGGTGGTGTGCCCAATCCCGCCAACAATCATCAATCGTTCCGCAAGCCCAGCCCTCCAGGCATGGAAAGCCGTCTCGCATCCATAGGGTATATTCCCGCCCAGGAGAATCAGTAAATCAAATTTGGGATGCCCAAGGGCATTTTCCACAGCCTCCCGGGTCAGCTCCGGCAGATCCCGCCGGGCCAGAAAGCGCCCTATCAGGTTGATATCCTCGCATCGTCTGCTCACAAACAATCCCCCTTTGCAGATGAGGCCGTACAAACAGATGATAATTCCACGGGCACCGGCTCCCGGATGGTCATGGAGTCCTCCGTCACTCGGCAGTCATAGGCCAAAAGCTTCACGCCTTGGGCAGCGGCACGGCGGAGCGCCTGTCCAAAGGCTGGGTGCGTGCGGTCATTGGGCCGGAAGCACCGGACTCCCTCCATCTGAATCACCAGAAGCAGACAGGCCTGAAACCCCTTTGCAAGGCAGGCGCAGAGCCCGTCCAGGTGCTTTACGCCCCGCTGGGTGGGAGCATCCGGAAACAGGACAATCCCGTCCTCCTCCAGAGTAACGCCCTTTACCTCCAGGAAGATACGATCCGTCTCTGTTTCCAGATAGAAATCAAACCGGGAGGCGCCGTACCGGCATTCCGGCTTCAGCAGGCGGAGCTTTTGCTCAGGGATCCCCTGAGCCGAAAACAGTCCTCCGGAGCGGAGCCATTCCTCCGCGGCCCGGTTAGGCGCCTGGGAGTCCATGTTGATCAGGCGTTCTCCCTTCCGAACCGCAATCAGGTCGAAGGCGGTTTTCCGGGAGGAGCCTTCCTCCGCCTGCTGGAGCCAGACCTCCGTGCCGGGGAGTAGGAGCTCCCGGCAGCGCCCGGTGTTTTTTACATGGCAGAGGATCTCCTGGCCCTCCAGCTCCACCCAGGCGACAAACCGGTTAGGCCGGGAGAGAAAGCGGCCTTTATGCATCCGCTGATAGATCACTGTTTCCGCGTCCTTTCAGGAAAGAAGCCCGGACAGGATAATCCTGCCCGGGCTTCTGCTTGGAGCGAATAGCGGGAATCGAACCCGTAACCACAGCTTGGGAAGCTGTTATTTTACCATTAAACTATATTCGCAGACAATACCGTCAAATGGCCGCAACGCCAATTCCTGGTACGTTCTTCATTATAGACGCTCACAGCCGATTTGTCAAGAGCTGTCCGGCAATTTTCACGGAAATCTATTGGTGGGAAAAGGCCGCAAGAGCTCTGCTCAAGGGTCAAGGCCGTAGGCCTTGACCCTGCGCGCCTCTCGCCAAGGGGAAGGGATTCCCCTTGGATTCCCGTCTTTAGGGGGATGGGGGCGGGGACGGGCGCAAGCGCCCGTCCCCCCTGTCTCGCTGATACTCTCTGCGGCGCAGGAAGTGCCCTTTACGCAGGAGGGAGCTTTTTTACGAAAAAAGCGTCCTGCGGGAATCAGACTATCTGCGTGGCAGGGATTGGGAAGTCTGTACAGACTTGACCTAACCTCTTTCCGCCCTTACAAAAGATGGGATTCCAAAGGGACGAGTCCATGATGCGCCGCCAGCGGCGCATCTCAGAGACGCGAAACAGCGTCTCGCGGCCTAGCTTTCTTAAGAGAACTTGAGAACCTCGTCGGGGAGCTCGGACTCCTCGGCGGAGACGGTAAAGATCAGGGTAACCTCAGGCGGAATCTGCTTGTAGAGCTTCTGGAGCAGATCACCGAGGCCGGCAATGTCCTTGTTGCCGTCCTTGGCGCCGATCTTCAGGATACCGTCCACATAGATCTCCTTGATGTCATAGTTAGCGGCCAGGATGCCGTTCACAAAGCCGTAAAACACCTCATATCCCTTGATGTTATACTCCTCGGCGTCGATCAGGCGAACCTTGTGATCCAGCTCGAAGGTGAGCTTCATGCCTTTTTCAATGCAGACAACATTGCCGGTAGAGGTCTGGGCGGCACTGTTTACCTTCTCAATAAGCAGCTTGGTCTTTCCGCTTCCTTTTTTGCCGATGATCAGTTTAATCATGTAAATTCCTCCGTAAATGTCTCATTTTCATTCCTACTGTCTGGCGGCTTCGCTTAGTGGAGCTTTGCCTCCAGAGCAGCTTTTTCCTTTTCATAGCCGGGCTTGTTCAGCAGGGCGAACATATTCTTCTTGTAGCTTTCCACGCCGGGCTGATCGAAGGGATTGACCCCCAGCACATAGCCGGACAGGGCACAGGCCTTTTCAAAGAAGTAGATCAGATACCCCAGCTCGAAGGCGCTGGCCTCCGGAACCTCCAGAACAATGTTGGGCGTGCCGCCTTCGCTGTGGGCCAGGATGGTGCCCTGCATGGCCTTGTTGTTCACGATGGACATATTCTGGTTGGAAAGGAAGTTCAGCCCGTCAAAGTTGGCAGGATCCTCCTTAATAAAGAAGTCGGACTTGGGCTTCTGGAAATCCACGACCGTCTCGAACATAATCCGGGCTCCGTCCTGCACAAACTGTCCCAGGGAGTGGAGATCCGTGGAGAAGGTGGCGCTGGAGGGATAAATGCCCTTCTGATCCTTGCCCTCGCTCTCGCCGAAGAGCTGCTTGAGCCATTCGTTCATCATCAGGAAAGCGGGCTCATAGTTAACGAACATCTCCACACTCTTGCCCTTCCGATAGAGCGCGTTCCGGCAGGCCACGTATTTGTAGCAGTCATTGGAGTCAACGGTTCCGCCGGCAAGCTCCTTCCGGGCGGCGCTGGCGCCCTCCATCAGGCGGGTGATGTCCACGCCGCTGACAGCGATGGGAAGCAGGCCTACGGCTGTGAGAACGGAATAACGTCCGCCCACGTCGTCGGGAACAACAAAAGTCTCATAGCCTTCCCGATCGGAAAGCTCCTTGAGGGTGCCCTTTGCCCGATCGGTAGTGGCGAAAATCCGTTCTTTGGCACCTTCGGGGCCGTATTTTTCGATGAGCAGCTCCCGGAAGACCCGGAAGGCCAGAGCGGGCTCGGTGGTGGTGCCGGACTTGGAGATGACGTTAACGGAGATATCCCGTCCCTCGCAGATGGAGAGCACTTCGTTCAGATAGGTAGGATTCAGATTGTTGCCAACGAAATAGATGTCAGGGGTGTCCTTTTTCAGGTTGTTGTAGAAAGGGGAGCGGAGCAGCTCGATCACAGCCCGTGCGCCCAGATAGGAGCCGCCGATGCCGATTACGATCAGGACGTCGGACTGCTTTTTGATCCGTTCGGCAGCAGCCTGGATGCGGGCGAACTCTTCCTTGTCGTAGCTGTCGGGGAGAGAAACCCAGCCTAAGAAATCATTGCCGGGGCCGGACTTGTCAGAGAGCATCCGTTCCGCCAGCTGAATCTGGGGTTCCAGACCGGTCAGCTCGCCGGGGGCTACAAACTGTTTCACATAGGTGTCATTGCATTTTATTCCCATGCTTTCATCTCCTACTCAGAGTTTGGGTATATGCTAACTTGCTGTATACCAATTTTACAATAATCTTCGGATATAATCAAGAGCTTTTCGTGCAGTATTTTTATAATTTTCACAGAATCGCCCCGATTGAGGTCTGCACAAGCCCCCTTGTACGCCGCTTCTGACGAAGCGGCGTACAAGGGGGCAAGAAGTTTCTGCGTCTAAAAGCCTGTGCAAACTCTGTGCGGCGCAGGAAGTATCCCGTACGCAGGAGAAAGCTTTTTTCTTCACGAAAAAAGCGTACTGCGGGAATCAGACTGTCTGCGTGGCAGAAGCAAGGAAGTCTGTACAGACGTGACCCCACCCCTTTTTCCGCCCTTCAAGAGCCCTTAAAAAGGGAATCCAAGGGGAGCCAGCTCCCCTTGGCAGAGCGCGAGACAGCGTCTCGCAGCCTTTCCCTCCCGAACGCCCTCAAACAGGCACCTACAAATTTTCGTCGGTGAGGGCGGCGACGATGCTGTCCCTGCCGGCCTTTCGGCTGGAATAGAGCATAGTCAGGCCCACAATCAGGAACACGCCTCCCACCGCCGCGCCGATGGAGGCCCAGGGCAGGCTGAAGCCAAAGACGATCCCGCCATCCAGAGACCGGTGTACCAGGAACATCATTCCAAAGCTCAGGGGCAGGCCGTACAGCAGGGCCTTCAGCCCGTAAAACAGGCTCTCAAAACGGAGCATCCGATGAAATTCCCTGGAGGTCATCCCGACGGACTGCAATACCGCAAACTCCCTGCGGCGAAGGGCCACGCTGGTGGATATGGTGTTAAAGATATTCGCTACCGAGATCAGGGCGATCAGCACCACAAATCCATACAGAAATACTGCTACCAGGATGCTCAGCTGCTCCATCTGCCGCCGGGCCGCTGTCAGGTCGTAGGCGCCGCCTCCCAGCCCGCTGGAAGCGGCCAGAAGCTGATCCATGGTTTCTTCCGTCTTTTCCGGATCGGTCGAGGAAGCCAGCACATAGATTCCGTCGGAATCCGGCAGGGTGTACCCGGGCTAGGAAGCAAGCTCCTGCCGGAGCTGCCGCAGAATTGCTCCGTAGCGATCCGGATGGAGAATCAGAATCAGTTCCTCCTTCGATGTCCGGAGCGCTGACTGATAGGCCGGAACCAGCGGCGTCTGGGCCGCAATCCGCAGGGATACACGGGATCCGGTCAATTCCGGCTTTCCGTCCGAAAGGGTGCATTCCATATCCAGGGGCCCGTCCAGCTTCAGCTGGTTCAGCTCGTAGTAAACCCCATCCGACTGATAATGAATGGGATCGATGAGGATCGCCGGGTTTCCCTCCCCCTCCAGGAGGGCGGGAGCAATTCCCGCATCCGCACAGAACCGGGATAGGGACTGCTCGTCCATGGTGGTGAGGCTCACGTTGAAGCGGCTCTTTCCGGGAACTGCTTCCATCTGCCCCAGCCGCGCAGTCTCCGGCGCAACCAGAGATTGTTCCACATCCGCACAGCCGTATAGATACCAACTCGGCGTGATCACCGCTTCCGTCACCTCTGGCAGGGAGGCCGCCCTGGCGGCAAGAGACTGCATCCGCTCCAGATCCTGGGGGCCCTGTCCGCTGATCAGCATCTGCACGTCATACTGGATATCGTTATTTGCCAGGCGGTAGGCCTGATCCAGATAATAATTGAAGGAGGCGGCAGTCAGGAACAGCACCACGCTCACCGCCAGGGAAATAATGGTAGCCCGGTAGCGCTTCCGCTGGCGCTTGAGATTCTTCATGGCCAGCTCCCCCTCCATGTCGAACAGCCGCCGGATCAGCCGGGAGGTACGCACCTTCCGACCGGTGAGCGCAATCTCTTTGGTCTGGCGGATGGCTTCAATGGGAGTGATCCGGGAAGCCTGGACAGCGGGACGCAGAACGGAAATAAAGATGGTCAGAGCGGAGAATATCACCGCTCCCAACAGAGCGGGAAGGGACACCTTCACCTGGAAGGGCACGGCCACCCGCAGGGCGTTCTGGATCAGCGGGGATACCAGCGTGAAGGTAATGCCAATCCCCAGGATCCCGAACAGGAGCCCCAGGGGGATCGCCGTCACCCCAATGAGGAAGCCCTCAAAGAATACGGAATTCCGCTTCTGCTTCCGGGTGGCCCCCACAGAGGAAAGCATCCCCAGCTGCCTGCTCCGCTCGGCAATGGAAATGGCAAAGGCATTGTAAATCAGCAGGATGGAGCCCGCCAGGATAATCACCAGCACAATCCCCGCCGCCTGGTAAAGCGCGCCCATGATTTCCCGGTTCCCCACAATGCCCATGTACCGCAAAAGGGCCTGATGGTAGTTGACAGTCTCCCCGTACTGATTGAGATCCCAGGGATCCTGGAACACGTCCGGCCCGACTTTTTGAAGCCGGACGGTCACATTTACCGGCTGGCTGTCCCGCTCCAGCAGGGTCAGGGCTTTGTCCCCGGAGCGGTAGGAGCTGGGCCAGTTCTCCTGGAAGATGCCCACGATCTGATAGGCGCGCGTCTCCCTGGGGGAGAACGTCTCCGGCCCCGCCAGATAGTTTTGCCGGATGATTTCACCGGTTTCCGTCAGGATCCGATCCCCCAGGACGCCGGTCAGGGTGTCTCCCGGCTTCAGACCCCAGGCGTTTTCCTCTGTGAGAATCAGCTCCCCAGGGAATTCGGGAAGCCTGCCCTCCACCATCCGGATGTTCCGGAGCTGAAAGTTCGTGGGATCATAGCTCTGCACATAGAGATATTCATAGCCCAGCTCCGGGAGCACCTGCGGCTTGAAATAGCCCTCCTCCCGGCTCAGACCGGCCAGGGCCACCGCCTCGCTGCCGCCGATCCGCTCCACATTCTCCCGAGTGACGTTCATATACTGGATATGCCATTCCCCATCCTGATAAATCTCGTCCCGCTGCATCAGATCCAGGAAGGAATCCGCAAAGGTAGACACTGCCGCGATCATGGCCGCTGAGATGATCACGCCCAGGATGGTTACAATGGTGCGGCGGCGGTTTTTCAGCAGATACTGCAGGGTGACCCGGTTCATGATGTTCATTTGCGGTTCACCTCGTCCCTGGAAATGCGGCCGTCCTCAATGGACAGGATCCGGTCGGCCTGGAGGGCGATCCGCTCGTCGTGGGTAATGATGATCAGGGTCTGCTGGAGCTTCTGGTTGAACTCCTTCAGGAGGGCCACGATTTCGGCGCTGTTTTTGCTGTCCAGATTGCCGGTAGGCTCATCGGCCAGCACCAGGGCGGGATCGTTGATCAGCGCCCGTCCGATGGAGACACGCTGCTGCTGTCCGCCGGAGAGCTGGTTGGGCAGGTGCTTCAGCCGCTGGGAGAGGCCCAGCTGCCCCAGGAGCAGGTCCAGCCGCTGGCGATCCACCCGCTTTCCGTCCAGGAGGAGGGGGAGTGTGATGTTTTCCTCCACATTCAGCACGGGGATGAGGTTGTAGAACTGGTAGATCAGTCCGATCTGCCGCCGCCGGAAGATGGCGAGCCTGGTTTCGTTCAGGGCGTAGATATCCGTCCCCTCGATCAGAACCCGCCCGGCTGAGGGACGGTCCACGCCTCCCAGGATGTGAAGCAGCGTGGATTTTCCGGAGCCGGAGGGGCCGATAATTGCCACAAATTCCCCCTTGGACACGGAGAAGGACACATCGTCCAGGGCGCGGACGGCAGTTTCGCCGCTGCCGTAGATTTTGCTCAGATGTTCAATCCGAAGGATTTCCATAGATGATTCTGCCTTTCTGATAGGGTGGTTTCCTTTGGAAGCGGCTTTTCCCTGTTTCAAAAGAGACAGCCGTCGATTCCTGCCGCTCTCCCTGAGCGGATGAGGATAGTATACACCTTCCAGGTGACAGCTGGGTGACTTTCCTGTGACAATTTGGTCATACAGCGGGGGAACCTTCCGAAGAAACGGGGAACAGGGGATTGAACGCGGCAGGGGATTGGTGGTATACTGGTTGCCGGAGCTATGGCCTATTCAGAATCTCTGGGTGCGGCGAAGGGCAAGGCCGCGAGACGCTGTCTCGCGCTCTGCCAAGGGGGCCTGGCCCCCCTTGGATTCCCATTATTTGAAGGGCGGAAAAAGGGGTTGGGTCAAGTCTGTACAGACTTCCGAACCACTGCCACGCAGAGAGTCTGATTCCCGCAGGACGCTTTTTTCGTAAAGAAAAAAGCTCCCTCCTGCGTGCGGGATACTTCCTGCGCCGCAGAGCACGCTCGAAACGTTCTGCGTCGCAGACGCTGCGCCGCACACAGGGCTGAATTTTTTCTTTACGAAAAAATGGGTAGGCGGGCGATTCGACCACGCAGGGAGAACCAGCAGGGCAGAAGCCGAAATCCCGCCCCCATAACCCCAAAAAAGATGGGAATCCAAGTGGACGCGTCCCCTTGGCGAGAGCTCGAGAGCGCTGCTCTCGAGGTCTTTCCCTTCCGAATACCCAGAGATCTTGAACAGGCTCTAAGAACCTGTATTCACAGCTGAAAACGGGGTCTGGACGGAGCTTTTCCAGTCCGATCCGCGTCAAAAATGCTCGGAATCCACAAAGGATTCCTCCGCTTTTTTCCTTGACGGACTGGAAAATCCCTCGCCCATC
>JAAVZY010000051.1 GCA_022791945.1 Oscillospiraceae bacterium
GGGGGGATGGGCGAGGGATTTTCCAGTCCGTCAAGGAAAAAAGCGGAGGAATCCTTTGTGGATTCCGAGCATTTTTGACGCGGATCGGACTGGAAAAGCTCCGTCCAGACCCCGTTTTCAGCTGTGAATACAGGTTCTAAGACCAAATTCCCGCCAGACGGATATTTCCTGCGGAATGGAACGCTGTTCCCGCCCCCAACAGAGCTTGCGCAGGAATCCCTGTGCGGCGCAGGAAGTACCCCGTACGCAGAGGGAAGCTTTTTTCTTTACGAAAAAAGCGTACTGCGTGAATCAGACTCTCTGCGTGGCAGGGGGAGGGAAGTCTGTACAGACTCCACCCCCCCTTTTTCCGCCCTTAAAAAGCCCTTCAAATAATGGGAATCCAAGGGGAATCCCTTCCCGATGCGCCGCCAGCGGCGCATCTCAGAATTCGGCGAAGCCGAATTCCTAAGTGCGTTGTTTCACAACGCACTGTGGAGACTTGGGACAGCGTCTCGCGGCCTTGCCCGACCACGCGCGCAGAGCGGTCAAAGGCAGTTGCCGGGGGAGAATACGGTTTTGCGGGAGAAGATGCAGAATAGCGAGGCGGCGGCGGTGATCGCTGCCCAAGTAGTGATGGTGAAGCCCCAGCCAGTGTATTCCACCAGCAGTCCAATGGTAAAAGTGGACAGAGCGGCGCCCAGGTAAGCCGTGGAATTGAGAAAGCCGGACACTGTGGAGGACTTGCCGATCTTACCAAAATACAGCGGCACCAGGTTGATCAGCATGGTATTCACCGCCAGCATGGAGGAGGTGATGACGGCCAGCAGCAGAATGGACAGGACCATGCTCACATTCCCGAAGAAGCGCAGCGCCAGCAGGGCACCCAAAGCAATCATGAAAAAGAAGGCGGAGGTCCGGCCCTCTCCCCGGAAGAAGCGGCGGTTCATAAAATTCGCGGCGTAAGCTCCCGTCAGATTTACCACTGGCAGCGCCATGGTCACCAGAATCGAGAGCACCGGAGCGGCCTGGAACGTCTCGCTGATATAAGTGGGCACCCAGGAAGTTACCCCGTCCTTCAGCACCCCGTGTACCAGGATGGGCACCAGCAGAACCGCCAGCCCGCCCCGGGTTACCAGCCTCCAAAGGGGGACCTTCGGGTATTCCGCCGGCGTCCGCGGGGCGGACGCGTCCTCCTCCCGGCGTCCGTGCCGGAGGGCATACCGCTCCACCCGGCCGAAGCCAATCAGCCACAGCAGCGCCGCGCCGCCCAGCGCCACCGCGGCGGCCCAGAAGGCCATCCGCCAGCCCGCAGCCTGGATCATGACCGCGGACAGCAGGTAAGCCGCCAGGGTGCCTGCCGCAATGGTGGAGGTAATGTGGATGCTGCACCGGATCATGGTTTCACCCTCCAGCATATCCGAGAAGATCCGCACAATGGGAGGCCAGATCATGGACTGAACATAGCCGTTCAGTCCCCACAGCAGTACCATCGCGGGGAACAGGGGGATTGCTCCCATCAGGGCATTCAGCAGGGCGGAGGCCGACATTCCGATAAAAAGCATCCACCTGGGCGAGAGCTTATCCCCCAGGAAGCCGTTGATCAGCTGCCCGCCCCCGTAGCAAAAAAAGAAAACCATGCTGATTGCGCCTGCCTCCGTCCGGGAGAGGACCTGGCTGGCGATCAGCTCCGTCATGGCGGAGGAGTAGTTCAGGCGTCCGATGTAGGTGGAAAAGTAGGCGCTCCAACACAGGGCGAACAGCAGCCGGATCATCCGGGGCTCTGTGAGCTTTCCGGGAACGGGCAGCGACATGGAAAACATCTCCTTTCGGCAAATTGACGCAGAACCTGAGCCCGGAAGGGAATACAGGCTCTCAATTTGGAGATTTTTGAAAAAATATGTCGAAAAAGTGTTTGCTGCGGAAGAGTTATTATGTATACTGATATGCGTACAACCCATTCCCATAAGACCTGAATCATCTCTTGGATAGGAGGGATCATCTATTCGGACACGGAATCACAACGGGCAGCTGAACATCATCGGGGAGCGGATGCGGGCAGCTCGGGAGAGGCGGAAATGGTCCGCCAATGTTCTGGCGGCCCGCCTTCAGGTGCTGGGAGTGGATCTGCCGCCATCCAGCATCTATCATATCGAGAACGGACAGCGGTCTGTCTCTGATTTTGAGCTGCTGGCGATTTCCCGCGCGCTGGGCAAGGACGTGGCGTGGCTTCTGGAACCAGGAGAGACAGGCGAACCGTAAGTCCCTGTCTATACGAAGCTGTGTACAAAGCGGAAGGCCGCGAGAGCTCTGCTCTCGCGCTCTCGCCAAGGGGATTAAATCCCCTTGGAACCCGTAATTTTTAAGGGCTTTTGAAGGGCGGAAGAGGGGTGGGGTCAGGTCTGCACAGACTTCCCCCTCCCTGCCACGCAGACAGTCTCATTCCCGCAGGACGCTTTTTTCGTAAAGAAAAAAGCTCCTTCCTGCGTGCGGGGGACTTCCTGCGCCGCACTAGGGTTCCCGTGCAGATTGGGATAGTGCTTCTGATCAGTATGTGCGGATGGGGGGACTCTGTACTCCCGGGGGAATCCTTCCACCACCGCCGTCCCTCCGGTCCGACGGCGGCCCCCCTCCGCAGAGAATATGAGCATAGTAGAACACGCTCGAAACTTTCTGCGTCGCAGTCTCTGCGCCGCCTGCTGGGCTGAATTTTTTCTTTACGAAAAAATGGGTAGGCGGACGCTCGTCCCTGCGGGAAGTGCCAGCGAGGCAGGGATTCGGACTCACCCCACCATAACCCCCAACAAAGACGGGAATCCAAGGGGACTCGTCCCCTTGGCAGGTGCTCGAGGACAGCGTCCTCGAGGTCTTCCCCCTCATGAATGCGGCTCCGAAAGGGCAGGCTTCCGGCGGATCTATTATACCGCCGGAGATTCTGGTTTTCAATGATTGGCTACGAATTTCTTTTTTGGCGGAAGCGCCAGCGTCCTTTGATGAATTTGGCTGACTGCTGCACAATATGGCCGGAAACTGTGAAAATTTCTGCCAGATCTGCGCGAGGTGCCGGGAAAGGATTGATTTTTAGGGTAGACTTGTGCTATCATAAAAGCATCACCCTGGAAAGGCGCGTTGGAGCAGAACAGATTTCAGATCCGGTTTTCGGAGCCTGCCGCGGACGCCGGGGGATTCACAAAAATTGCGCGGCCTGTCCGTGGGGGAAGGGCTGCGCGGTGGATTTTATATATGAAGGAGAGTCGGTATATGAGCAATGAACAGCCTAAGGGCGGAGCCCATGCTGCCGGAGCGAAAAAGAAAAAGCTCGGCCTGCCTGCGATTATCCTGCTGGTCATCACTGGCGTTCTGGTGGTGGTCGTAGCTGTGGTGGGCGTTGCCATTTTTAACAAGTACAACAACATCCAGCAGCAGCAGTCAGAGCTGGATCTTCTTTATCCCACAGCGGATCCGGCGGATATGTATGTGGCCGCTGAGGATGAGGACTGGGACGTAACCGTGGAGTCCGAGCCCATTAACGAGGAGCTGGGCATTCTGCAAAGCTTCGAGGAGCTTCACAAAATCAACGACGACGTGATCGGCTTCGTACGGATCCCCGGCACCCAGCTTTCCACCCCGGTGGTGCAGGGTACGGACAACACCTACTATCTGGATCACGATTACTACAAAAAGAACGCCCTGGGCATTCCCTTTGCGGATTACCGGGCCAAGATCACCCGGGAGCAGCTGAGCCACAACATCACCATTTACGGGCATTCCGCCCGGGACGGCTCTTATTTTGCTTCCCTGAAGAACTTCAACTCCCTGGATTATTACAAGCAGCATCCGGTTGTTACCTTTGACACCATCTACGGCAAGGGCACCTATAAGATCGTGGGCGCGTTCATTGCCAAGGTCACAACCAAGGCGGGCGAGGCGGCGGATCCTGAGTGGTTCAACTACCATGAGTACATTGATATGTCCTCCGCCCAGTTCGACACCTTTGTTCAGGAGATGAACAAGCGCAGCTACTTCAATACCGGCGTAGATATGATGTATGGGGATCAGCTGGTCACCCTGTCCACCTGCGATACGGAGATCATTCCTTCCGGCGATACCCCTTACCGGATGGTTGTGGTCGCCCGGCGGGTTCGTGCCGGCGAGAATGCCGCTGTGGATACCAGCAAGGCCACTGCCAACACGGAAATGATCATGCCTCAGGCATGGCAGGATAAGTACGGCAAGGCCAACCCATACAAATAAATTGGCAAAATCTCTGCCAGGGAATCGGAACGGTTCCGGGACGGAGCCCGCCGGGGCTTCCGGACTGTCAGCATCGGCTCGCAAGCCTGGGAAGGCCTTTTCAACACCTTCCCAGGCTGTGTAGTAGGGGACGTATATCCCCTAAGTATAATTTATATTCAACAGAGGAGAGTACCGGAAATGAAAATGGGAGACGAAAAGACCCTGTTCCAGAAGGTTGGCGCGATTTCCACCAGCGCCTTGGTTCTCTGCGGCGTTATCGCGGCTGCCGCCGCCGTGAAGACCCAGGAGGGCGCCGTACCGGTGGACATTCTGCCCACAAACGCTCTGATCGTGGAGCTTCCTGAGACTGAGGAGAAGATCACCATAGCTCCTGCCGGAGCGGTTGTGCGGAGCCTGGAGGAGGAGAGCACCACCTCCACAACCACTACTCAGAAAACCGCCGCTACGGTTTCTGTGGATTTTTCCAAGATCCGTGCCTACAACCAGGATGTAAAGGCGCAGATCTACCTGCCTGGCACCAAGCTGAACTATTGGGTCGCTCAGGGCACTGACAACAGCTTCTACCTGAACCACAATGCCTACAAGCAGAGCTTTGCATGGGGCACCCCCATGATCGACTACCGCACCACCCTGACCAAGGATGCCCGCAGCACCAACGTGGTTATCTACGGCCACAGCAACGACAAGACCGGCGAGCATTTCTCTGCCATCAAGAACTACAACGCCAACGGCATTGAGTTCTACAAGCAGCATCCCACCATTCAGTTCAACACCATGTTCGGCGACGGCAACTACAAGGTGTTTGCCATGTTCCTGGAGAACGTGAACGTCCCCGGCAAGTCCTTCGGCTACCACAACTTCATCAACGCCAAGTCCCAGGAGGACTTTGACGCTTTTGTAAAGGAAGCCAAGGGCCGCAGCTTCCTGACCATGCCCGTAGACGTGCAGTACGGCGATGAGCTGATCACACTGTCTACCTGCCTGTCCACTTCCAGCAAGAACAGCCGTTACGTACTGATGGCCCGGAAGGTTCGCCCCGGCGAGAGCGCTGCTGTAGAAGTGGATCAGGTTGCCCTCAACAACAACATGATCCCCGCTTCCGGTCCCCTGAACTAATTGTTCTTTCTCACATAAGCCATTCCCCTGCTGCCCTCTTGGGCAGCAGGGATGGAAACGTCCTGCGGGTGACTGCCGGACGTTTCTTTTATAGTTGGCGCAGCTTCGTGGGAGCCGCGCCGCCCATCGTCAATATTCCAGCGGATCAGGAGGAGCCTGCCAATGAGAAAATGGATTCCCTATGTCAACGCTCTGGCGCTGCTCTGCGCGGCGGCGGTGTGCTGCACCTCGGCTGTCTGCGCAGCTGCCAACATGGAAACCGCTCAGGAGCCTGCCCCAGCCTCCTCCGGAATCCAGGATAACTTCACCCAGGAGCGGGAGCCGGGCATCGCGGAGCTTCCCTCTGATCCCAGTACGTTCAGTGAGCCCGACGCACCCAGCGAACCGGTTTCCAGCCTGCCGGATGTGTCCGCGCCGGATGTCTCCAGCGCGCCGGAACCGCCCGTTTCCAGTCAGGCGCCCTCCAGTACGCCCGTATCCAGCGAGGCCGCGTCCAGCGTGCCTGTGTCCAGTGCGCCCGCCTCCAGTGCGCCTGTGTCCAGTGCGCCCGCCTCCAGTGCGCCCATGTCCAGTGAGCCGGTTTCCAGCGAGATACCGGAATCCAGCGAGCCCGTATCCAGCGAACCGGAATTCAGTGAGCCGGAGGAATCGGAACCGGAGGACTTCGAGTCGGAGGAGCCGGAATCCAGCGAACCGGAGGAGGCGGAGGACGCCTGGACAGACTGGGTGGACAGCGATCTGCTCTACCGGGTGGCCGGAGCGGTTCAGCGCGAGATTGTGGGCGTGAACACGCCTCCCTCCCCGGCCTGTTATGAGGCATACAAGGCCCAGGCGGTGGCGGCGCATACCTATATGGAATATCAGCGCCAGCGGACAGGCTCCTATCCGGAGATGTCCTACGCGGATCCCAAGCCGGAAACCCTTCAGCTCACCATGGAGGTTCTGGATCAGCTCCTCTATTATAATGGAGCAGTGATCAACGCGCCCTACCATGCGGCTTCCGGAGGGGCGACCCAAAGCGCCTATTACGTGTGGGGGTATGATGTTCCCTATCTGGTGGGTGTTCCCAGCGCCTATGACAGCTATGACAGCACCTGTCGGGTTTCTGCCTCCGCTCTGGAGGAGCTGCTGCTCCAGGCGGGGATTCCGGTGGAGGGGGAGCCGGAGGAGTGGTTTGACCTGGACAGCATCACCTATACGGACGGGGATTTTGTGAACACCATCAGCATCTGCGGAACGCCCATCACCGGGCGCAGCCTGCGGGAGGGACTGCTGGGTGCCTCTGTGCTGAAGAGCGCCAAGATCCTGGACATCTACTATGATGGCTCCGCCTTCCATTTCACCACCAAGGGCTACGGCCACGGGGTGGGGCTGAGCCAGCAGGGGGCTTTGGGCTATGCGTCCCAGGAAGGATGGGACTACGAAAGCATCCTGCTGCACTATTACCCCGGCGCTTACCTGGGATAGCGCCGGGAGCGGCAGGAGCGTTTGGCGGCGGCAAAGGTCCGCCGCTTCTCCCCGCCGCTGAACTCTGCTCCAGAGGCAGAGCCAAATTCTCAGGCCCGCTGTTTTGCAGCGCGTTGCAGTGGGACTCGACGTCTCTGCCTGCAAGGTCTTGACCGTTCATGCAGGGAGGATCAAGGAGGAATTTCCATGAAGAAGCCAAATATTGTTTTGTTTGTGGCGGAGGATCTGGACTTTGAAGGGGTCAACTGCTACGATCCGGCGGCGACCGGGTACAGCGGGCTCATTCAGGCCCGGAACCGGTACGCCTCCGAATACTTTCAGCCGGTCCGCTCCATGCTCACGCCCACCATTGACTATCTGTCCGGGGATGGGGCGCAGTTCACCAATTACTATTGCGCCGCTCCTGTCTGCACGCCCTCCCGCTACACCATCATGACCGGGCGGTTCCCGGAACGGAGCCGGGAATTTGTGGAGAAAAACCAGGGCGCTCCCGCCACCATCTGGTTCAACACGCCGGTCTGCCCGGGGGAAACCCTCCTGCCCAAAGCCCTCAAGGATGCCGGGTACGAAACCGCCATCTTCGGAAAATGGCACAACTATCCCTCCGAGGCCGGGCAGGAGCTCCGGCGGCTCTACTACGGCTTTCCGGAGGACAGCACCTGGGCGGATCCCGCCGCCAGGGAAGCGGTGGCCGCAGGTCAGAAATTCGCCTGCGAATACCTGACCCGTCCGGAATTCGGCTGGGATGTGGCAGAGCGGATCTACTACGATAACCCCGAGCCCTATCTCCCCACAGAGCTCAGCAGTCATAACATTGACTGGGTGGCAGAAGGCGCGGTCAACTATCTCCGGGGCCGCGCCCAGTCTGATAAGCCCTTCTTTGCTTATGTGGCAGTGTCCATTCCTCATTCCCGCTACAGCGGGCGGCGGTTTGCGGAGGCGAATCCGCTTTCCTCCGCAGGAGGTCTGCTGGAGGAGCCGCCCAGGGTGATGGCCTCCCGGGAGCAGATCCGGGCCAGGGTCCGGGCCGCCGGACTGCCTGACAGCGCCTGCGAAGGCCTCTGGCTGGACGAGGCCGTGAAGGCGGTCTATCAGGCCGCCTGTGCCGCCGCTCCGGAGGAGGAAACTCTGTTCATCTTCACAACGGATCATCCTACCGGGGGCAAGGGCAGCGTCCATCTGGGCCGGATTCCGCTGATTTTCCATTGGCCCGGACGGATTTCTCCCATGCCGCCCCAGAACTGCCTGCTCAGCGAGGCGGATTTAGCTCCTACCATTCTGGAGCTTGCGGGGTGCCCCGTCCCGGCGGAGATGGCCCAGGACGGAAAAAGCTTCGCCGGGCTCCTGCTGGGGAATGCGTCCGCGGGGCGGGACAGCATCCTGATGGAGCTGGTAAACAGCCGGGCCGTGGTGGCCCGGGGCTTCAAATACATCGCGAACCGTCTGCCGGATGACGGGGAAAAGACCCGGAATGACTGGCAGTCGGTAGGATGGCTGGCGCAGAACCCCACCAACAAGGAATCGGTCTGGTGGCACCTGGACGACTGCTTCCCCTGCTATTTCGATGGAGACGAGCTCTACGATCTGGAGGCCGATCCCCTGGAGCAGCACAATCTGGCAGGAAGGCCGGAGTACCGGAGCATCCTGTCGGGGCTTCAGGAGGAGCTGCGCCGCCAGCTTGCGGCTCTTCCTCATCCCTTCGGCGAATTCCGCTGAGCCAGTATCAGCAAAGCGAACTGCATATGACGCAGACGCGGCGTTCCTCATCCCAACCGGGAGAGGAACGCCGCGTTTTCCGCCTGTATCCAACAGAGCCGAACAAAGCAATAAAGGAACAGCTAGAAGCTGTTCCTTTATTGGATGGAGGCGCCACCCAGATTTGAACTGGGGGTGGGGGATTTGCAGTCCCCTGCCTTACCACTTGGCTATAGCGCCGAAACTGGAGCGGATGACGAGGCTCGAACTCGCTACCTCCACCTTGGCAAGGTGGCGCTCTACCAGATGAGCTACATCCGCATCCTCCGGAAAAATCCGGCAACCTGCAACATTGACTATTATACTATATGATCCTCCATCTGTCAAGCGGAATTTTTGAGAAGAGAATTCCAGGAAGACCTCGAGGCTCTGCCTCGAGTCTCCGCAGTGCGTTGTTTCACAACGCACTTAGGAATTCGGCTTCGCCGAATTCTGAGATGCGCCGCTGGCGGCGCATCGGGAAGGGATTCCCCTTGGATTCCCA
>JAAVZY010000052.1 GCA_022791945.1 Oscillospiraceae bacterium
ATCACCAGCTTCAAGCCGGAATCTTCCTTGATCACCTTGACCATAACGTCCCCGATCATGAGGTATTCCCCCGGTTTTCTGCCTAAAACGAGCATTTCCGCAACTCCTTTCGCGCCTCTGCATCCGGCCTCCATGCCGTATCTACGGGCTTTTCCGGGCAAAACAAAAAGCGCCCGGGCGTCTGAAAAGGTATAACTTTCAGGACGCCCGGGCGCTTACCAGAATTTTGGATATTCCTCCAAAACCCTCTGTAGTCCGCAGACTGTATTCTGTTCAAAGATACCAAAATAATTCCCAATTTTAGGAAAACACAAATCGTCTAAAAAGTTATACCTTTCTGGACGATTTATGTGCTGTTTTGACCTGTTCACTTTACTATATCGGACGCGCCGCCCGGAACTAAAGGGGAATCCGGAAAATTTTTTCTCCTCCCGCCCTCTTTCCCGGAGGGCGGGGTGAAGGCTTCCCCCGCGCCCGATCGTTTATCTATCGAAGGGAGGGGACGGTATGCTGCGAAACAGCGGGTTCCGCCGGATGCTGGCGGGCTTCGGGGTGCTGACCGCGGTCTGCGCAGGGGCGGCGTTCCTGCTGGATCCCAGGGCCGGGTGGATCACCCTGGGGGGAATGCTGGCGGGCCTGGGCGGCTTCTGCCTCCATACCGCTTTGCGGTATCGGGAGATCCGCCGCCTGTCGGAGTATCTGGCGGCCGTGCGGAACGGCGGGCGCAGGCTGGATATCCGGGACAACCGGGAGGGGGAGCTCTCCATCCTGAAAAACGATCTCTACAAGCTCACCGTCACCCTCCAGGAGCAGTCCGAGCTGCTGGCCCGGGACAAAAACCGCCTGTCAGACGCGCTGGCGGATATCTCCCACCAGCTGAAAACGCCCCTGACCTCTATCCGGGTCCTGTCGGAGCTGCTGGCGGCGGGCGGGCTGGCGGAGGAGAAACGCCGGACCTTTACCCGGAATGTGAGCGGCCAGCTGGATCGGATTGAGTGGCTGGTCAGCTCCCTGCTGAAGCTCTCCCGGATCGACGCGGGCGCGGTGCAGTTCCGGCGGGAGCGGTTCCCCCTGAGCGGGGCGGTGCGGCAGGCGCTGACCCCCCTGCTGATTCCGGCGGAGCTCCGGGAGCAGTGCCTGTGGATTCAGGGGGACGAGGGGACGGAGCTCACCGGGGATCCCGCCTGGACCGGGGAGGCCCTGATGAACGTGCTGAAAAACTGCGTGGAGCACACCCCCCGGGGCGGCTCCATCCTGATCTCCTGGCGGGAGACGTCCCTCCATACCGAGCTGCGGATTCTGGACAGCGGCTGCGGGATCGGGCCGGAGGAGCTGCCCCGCATCTTCGAGCGGTTCTACCGTGGGAAGAACGCCTCCCCGGACAGCGTTGGGATCGGCCTTGCCATGGCCAGAACCATCCTGCGGAATCAAAACGCGGATATTCAGGTAAAAAGCGTCCTGGGGGAGGGGAGCTGCTTTCTGCTCCGGTTTTACAAGGGGATTGTATAGAAACAGCGGAACAGGCGGCGCATACGCGCCGCCTGCTCCGCTTGGTGGGTCACCCGGCCCCCGCAGGGGAACGGAAGCCGCAGGGAATGAATCAGAAGAACAGATGGGCAAACCAGCTGTCGCCGGTGGAGGGGTTGGGCGCGGCCGTGGCGGGAGCGGAGGGCTCGCCGGCAGAGCCGGACACCGGCCGGAAGGTGGCGTTGATGGTATAGGGCTGATCCAGCAGGGGGAAGGTGTAGGTCCCGTTGGTGAGGGCGACCTCCTTCGTGCCGTCAACGATCACCTTGTCGATCACGTAGCCCGCGTCGGGGGTGATCCGGTAGGTAACGTAGGTGCCGGCGTCATAGCGGCTCTCGCCGGGATTGCTGATGGAGCCGCCGGGGCCGGCAGTCGCAGTGATCACGTAGCTGGTGAAGCCGGCCATACCGCCGCCTCCGCCGCCGCTGTAGGTGGGACGGGTGGGGGTGGGATTCTTAACTTCCTCATCCGAAAAGACAACGTCACTGAAGCTGTTCATGGTAAAGGTTACCTTGAACTGACCACCTTCGATAGACTCTTTGACAAACTCCTTGTCCTTGCGATGCTCGATGATAACGTTACTGCCTTTGTAGTGATAGATGTGGATGTACTTGGAATTTGCTACCTTCTCGGGAACTACGATATCAATCTTTACACCTTTAGGAAGATCGTCTGTAAATACCTTGCCGTCTACCGTAAGCGTCAGATCAATAGCCATCTTCGCAGAGGAAAGGTTAATAAACTTATGGCTGGCGGGCTTCTGCTTAGGCGTCATCTTTACTTGCGCCCGTTCCTTAATCGCCAGCAGGGACAGACCGGCAAACTTGATTTCGCCTACAGGCTCTTCGTCTTTGAGAGCCTCAATTTCCTCAATCTCCAGGGAAACATCTTTCCCATCGATCTTAATCGGATTTGCCTGATTCATCAGAGCATCCAGGTTGGCAAGCTCATCATCCTTCAGCGTCTTTGCCAGCTTGTCGGCTACATCTGCCGCATTTCCGGCGGTTACGCCTTCAAGGGCTTCCTCCAGCTTTTCAGCAGCTTTAGCGGGCTCCATCTTATCAATCTGCTCGCTGTCGAGTTTTCCGATTGCATTGGCTACATTGTCGGCAACCTCTTCATCCCCGCCGGGAGCGGTGGCTTTGGCCTTGAAATTGGCGGTGATGGTATCCTTGTCTGCTACATCCGTGTACTTGACGGTGTACTCTGCGGTCGTGGCCAGCACCTTGGAACCGATCGTCCAGTTGACGAACTCATAGTCAGCGTTGGGTACAGCGACCAGCTTCTTCGTCTGATCCGTGTCCAGATCAAAGCTGGAAACAGTCGTTGTGCCGTCTGTTGTTACCTTGCCGGCTTTCGTATCGCTCACTGCTACCTTAACACTCCTGACTGTGGCAGGCTTCGCTTTTACTGTAGCGGTTACGTTTGCAGGGGCGGTAAACTTGGCGGTCACGGTGTTGCCCTCGCCGGTAACGCCGCTCCACCCATCAAGCATATAGTTTGCGTTGGGAGTCAGCGTAAAGGTGTACGCCGTGTTGATGTCAACGAACCCATCTTCCGGCAGAGCGGGCTCGACTGTAATTGCGCCGTTGGCAGGATTGGTGACGGTGACTTTTACGTCATAAACAGCTGTAACAGATACGCTTTCACCAGCTTTATAGGTTACAGAGAGGACGTTGCCGGCGTCAACAGTTCCTGTATCAGCAGGCGTCCATTTATTGAACCTATAATCGTTTGTATCAGCGCCGGGAGTTACAGTGATGCCTTTACCTACAGTGTAAGTGCTGACTGTAGGTAAAGGCGCGCCAGTGGGCTCTGCGGCAGCATTTACCGTAAAGCCCTGTCCAGCCTTTCCGTTCTCGCCGGCAGCCAGCGCGGGGATTGCCGCGCCCACGAACAGGGCTGCCGCCAGCAGAGCGGAAAGGACTTTTCCTTTTCCTTTCATTCAGAATAAACCTCCTTTTGATAGTGCCGGGCCGCCCGGCCCGGAGCCGTTATGGAAAAATCCTTAAAAGTATACCTTTAATAAAAAAAAGAAGCCCGGGCATTCTGCCAGGACTTCTCTGTAAAATTTCTTTTTGATTTGTGGATATCCCACAAAAAAACGGCCTCAAAAGGAGGGGATCACAAAATCTGAAAAGGTATACCTTTTCGGAATTCTTCAATGGCTATCATAGCATAATTTTCCCAGAAAAGCAACCGTTTTCCGTGATTTCACCGCTATAACATTGCCGCTCCCCCTTCTTTCCGCGCAAATAATTTCAAAAAAAGTCCCTGCACCACTTGTCCAAAGACGGAATTTGTGGTAAACTATATCCGTCTGAGTGTTCCATGGACGCTTGGCGGAAAGGATGATTGGACCAGATGAATATGCGAGCCGCTGTCAGAGTCTGCGTGTTTCTGCTGGTGCTGGCGCTGGGCCTTCCTTTGACGGGCTGCGGCGAGGCGCAGAAAATGCGGGAATACAACCAGGGCATTCTGACTGCGGGCACTGCCATCAACGAGGCGACCATGCATTTCAACGACGCCTTCGAGGCCTTTAAGCGGGAGTACAGCGCCGAACATCGGGACGCGCTCATTCAGGCTGCGGGCGAGCTGAACGATGCCTATCAGCTTCTGGGAAGTCTGGAGGCTCCGGAGAAATATTCCCAGGTGCAGGACTGCTACCGGGAATCTGCCGATCTGATCAAAAAGGCAGTGGAGGGTTATCAGGAACAGCTGGGCTCCATCGTTTCCGCCTCTGACATCACAGAGGACTTTGTCTGGGAGATGCAGGATATTGACGACTACCTCAGCCAAGCCCGGGAAAAGCTCATGGAAGGCTCCGAGCTGGGTCAGGCCATCAATGAGGAAAACTAGATAAACGGCATTTTGAGGGATTCCTTTTCTTAGATCGCAGATGGTTTCTAAGAAGAGGAGTCCTTTTGCTTTCCTGCTTTTCCTCCATGGGCGGAAATATCCACAATGGTCACAGGCTTATCCATGGACAGCGCCTGGAGAATGGTATAGCGGGTGCCCCTGGACTGATAGTCCCAAAAGGCCAGCACCTGATCCGCGTAGGCGGCGATTTCCCGATCCCGGATCAAAGGCGCCTGCCGCCCGAACACCTCGTAATCCGGCAGAAACTCCCGGAGGGGCAGCCCCAGCCGCCGGGCGGCCTCCCTGGCCAGACGATCCACGCCCCGGGCCCCTCCGCTGACAATCTCCGTGCATCCTTCCGGCAGGCGGGCCACAACCTCCTCTGCCGACAGGCTCCCGCACTGCCGGGAGCCTATCACCGCTACCCGCATGACCGCGCCTCCCCGCTGAAAATTTTCAAAATAAATCAAAGTATGAAGCCGCCCCTCTCCGTCAATACTGAAAGAAACGGTATTCCGGCCGGCAGCTCCTATTTTACAGGAAAAAATCCCATTTGTATAGTATTGCCTGGACGGATGCGCCGAATTTCTGAGGGGGCGTATCTTTATGGGCGTTCTGCGCCGTTTTTTCCGGCGGCTGGCCGGACTTGCGGGCGCCGCCGCCATTGTGATTATGGGCGGCGTCTGCTATTACCAAAACGAAATTCCTGACAGCTTCTATGTGACCCAGGGCCGCAGCCTGACCCTGCCCAACATGGATCTCCTTCGGGGCGCGGAGCTCCTGGACTATGGCCGCACAAGCCTTGCCAATGAGTCCATCGGCGCGTCCCGCTCCCTGGAGCTGCGGCTGTTCGGGATCATTCCGGTCAAGACCACCCGTGTCAGCGTCATCTCCCAGCAGCAGGTGACCCCCGGCGGCACTGCCTTTGGGATCAAGCTCTTTACCAAAGGGGTTATCGTGGTGGATCTGAACACCATCCCCACCCGGAACGGGGGTGTCTGCCCTGCCAAAGAGGCCGGCCTGGAGAAGGGAGACGTGATCCTCTCCATCAACGGCCAGGAGGTGAACTCCAACGAGGAGGTTTCCGCGCTCATTGCAGGCAGCGGGGGACGGACTCTGACCCTTCGCTTCCTGCGGGGAGGGGCGGAAAAGACCGCTCTGCTCACCCCGGCTGCCGCCAGTGAGGACGGCGTCTACCGGGGCGGCCTCTGGGTGCGGGACTCCTCCGCCGGGATCGGAACCGTCACCTATTACGACGAGGAAACCGGTGCCTTCGCCGGTCTGGGCCACGGCATCTGCGACGTTGACACCGGGGAGATCATGCCCCTGAACACCGGGGAGGTCTGCCCGGTTCACATCAACAGCATCCTCCGGGGGCGCACTGGAGCGCCTGGGGAGCTGCGGGGCTCCTTTGCCTCCACCCAGGCCAGCGGCTCTCTGCTGCTGAACAATGAGGCGGGCATTTTCGGCGTGCTGAACCAGCGGCCCAACAATCTCACCCGCCTGCCGGTCACCCTGAAGCAGGATGTGCATACAGGCCCCGCCTCCATTCTCTGCACCCTGGACGACGGAGGAATCCGGGAATATGCGGTCAGCATCGATCGAGTGGATCTGAATCCCGAGACGCTCACCAAAAATATGATGCTCACCGTAACGGATCCGGCCCTGCTGGCGAAAACCGGGGGGATTGTCCAGGGGATGAGCGGCAGTCCCATCCTTCAGGATGGCTGTCTAATTGGGGCAGTAACGCACGTATTTGTGAACAACCCGGCAAAAGGTTATGGTATTTTTGCCGAAAATATGTTAAAATATAGTGACGAATTGGTATCCTGAGCCTCCGTTCTTTACCTCAGCAAGGCGCTGTAAAAAATTTTCCAGTAAATGTCGGAAAATACCTTGCAATTATGGTAAAATATGGTATAATGGAGCTAACATCAAAACTATGGAGGTTTTCATCATGCAAAAGAAGTTGAAGGTACTGATTGGCGATAATACCCCGAACTTTGGGCTCCTCTGCCAGGATCTGCTGACGCGCCGCGGAATGGAGGTCATTCTGACGCCGAAGGACGGGGGCATGGTGCTGGAAGCCATCCGGGAGCAGGCGCCGGACATTGCGGTTATGGAATCCTTTATGGCGAAGATGGACGCCATCAGCGTACTCAAGAGCCTGAATCAGAGCCTTCAGCCCAAGCCGAAGATCATTGTCATCAGCGGCTACGACAACAAGTTCATCGAAGGGGAGATCATGCAGAACGGCGCAAGCTACTATATGCTCAAGCCCTTCGAGCTGGAAAGCCTCTGCGACCGGATCCGCTCCGTCTGCTCCAACGGAGAGATCATCGCGCCTATAAACATCAACGGCGCGGACGAGGCCACCGACGATCTGGAAACCATCGTGACGGAAGTGATTCTCCATGTAGGCATCCCCGCCCATATCAAGGGCTACCATTACATCCGGGAGGCGATCCTGCTCAGCGTGGACAACACAGAGATGATCAACTCCGTGACCAAGCTGCTGTATCCCACCATTGCCAAGCGGTTCAACACCACCTCCTCCCGTGTGGAGCGCGCCATCCGCCACGCCATCGAAATCGCCTGGGACCGGGGCGATGTGGACACCCTGAACGCCTACTTCGGCTACACCATCAACACCGGCCGGGGCAAGCCCACCAACAGCGAGTTCATCGCCATGATCTCCGACAAGCTCCGCCTGAAGCTCAAAAACCGCAAAGGCAGCGCCGCGCATTTCTGAGCCGCTGCTGGTGTGGCGGTGCGGGGAAGACCTCGAGGGCTCTGCCCAAGGGTCAAAGCCGCAGGCTTTGACCCTGCGAGCCTCCTGCCAAGGGGATTAAATCCCCTTGGCACCCGTAATTTTTAGGGGCTTTTGGAGGGCAGAAAAGGGGTGATTGAGTCTGCACAGACTTGAGCCCCCCTTTTTTGCGCCCTTGAAAAGACGGGAATCCAAGGGGAATCCCTTCCCCTTGGCGAGAGCGCGAGAGCAGAGCTCTCGCGGCCTTGTCCTTTGTAAGAAAATTGTAAGAATTTTATCAGTGAAATTGTAAGAATCCTCCTGTATAATTGTATCAGAAAGTCAGGCATTGAGAGGAGGATGGATGTGAACAGCTGCATACTTGTGGTTGACGATGATCAGGCCATTGTCAACGCCATTGCGATCCTGCTGGAGCGGGAAGGCTATCAGGTGCTGCGGGCCTACGACGGCCGGCAGGCTCTGGAAATGGTGGCGGAGGAGCAGGTGGATCTGCTGATCATCGATGTGATGATGCCCCGGATGGACGGGCTGTCGGCAGTGCTCAGAATCCGGGAAAAGCGGAATCTGCCCATCATTGTCCTCAGCGCCAAAAGTGAGAATACGGACAAGATCCTGGGCCTCTCTATGGGCGCGGACGATTATGTGACCAAGCCCTACAACCCTGAGGAGCTGGTCGCCAGGGTCAACAGCCAGCTCCGGCGCTATACCCAGCTGGGGGATATCCGCAGCCGGGATACGGTGAAAACCTACTGCACCGGGCGGCTCTCCTACAATCCCATAGAGCAGATGCTTCTGGTGGACGGAGAGCCGGTGCATCTGACTGCTACCGAGCTGAAAATCATCGATCTGCTGATGCGGAATCTGGGACGCATTTTCCCAGCAGAGGAGATCTACAGCCGTGTCTGGGAGGAGCAGCCCTGTGCCCCGGAGAACACGGTAATGGTTCATATCCGGCGCATCCGGGAGAAGATCGAGCTCAATCCCAAGGAGCCGGAATATTTGAAGGTGGTGTGGGGCGTTGGCTACAAGATGGAAAAGGTGGAAACCCGCTGTTAGTGCCGCTGTATTCTTTCTGGGAACCAGCCTGGTCCTGTCCAGCCTGCTGGCCCTGCTCTCCGCCTGGCTCCGGTCGGCCAGCCCCTTTCAGCTCTCGGAGCTGTTCCACGCCGGGAGCGTCCAGGACACAGCCGCCTACCGGGACGCGGTGAGCAACCGGCTGGACACCCTGCTTTCCATGGGGGCCCACTATCCCAAGCCGGTGACTACATATGTGACCGTGAGCGGCGACGTGCTGGGTCTGGGGGAGGATATCGCCCTCTCCATCCAAAGGGCGCAGGAGGAGGCTGCAGACAGCGCCGCCCTGGAGGAATGGGCATACTGGCAGGATATGGCGGAGACGCTGAACACCTCCTATCAGGATGACAAGAACATTCTCTACAGCGTATTTTACCGGGGGCGGCGGATCTACACCAACGCCCAGGATCTTACTGGCTGGAACAACGTGCTTTTCAGCCGGACAACTCCCTTTGAACGGGATCCTGATGATCTCCCGGCGGGATACAATCTGCTGATCACCTTTACCGGCGGAACCACCATTATGTATCTGGACGGGGCGCGCTGTGAGATCTACGGGGACGGCTTCTATCGGGACGGGGACTGGCGGGTTCCCGGCTATGAGAATTTCACTGTGGACGAGCTCCTGACGGATAACGTGGCGGTGAGGATGGCTGTCCGGCGGGAGCCCCTCCGGTATCTGCACAAGTCCGCCAATTTTTTGAGCGAGAGTCCCAGCGGGGAGCTTTATGAGCTGACAGTCCGGCTGGATCAGGATCGGAAGCTGCTGCGAAATCGGTTGATCCTGCTGGGAGCGGGCGCGCTCCTGCTGGTTCTCTGCGTCCTCCTGCGGGAGGGCCGGCGGCAGGCGGAGGAGACGGTTGCCCAGTGGACAGGGCGGCTCTGGTTTGAGGGAAAGATCCTCCTGCTGCTTTTGCTGCTGCTGCCGCTGCTCATCTGTCTGCTGATAGGGCTGTGGGAGGATCGCTGGCTGCTGGTGGAAAGCGCCCTGGAGGGAAGTCTGGCAGCAGGGACCGCCGCGCCTGCCTTCCAGCTCCTGCTGGGGGCGCTGCTGTACCGCTGGGGGCCGATTCCCCAGCTCATGGCCTTCTGGGGAATCTATCTGGGGATCAACGATCTCCGGCAGGGCGCCCGTCCCTGGGAGAATTCCCTGTTTTCCCGGGGGCAGATGAAGTATTCCTTCCAGCAGCGGGCGGTCCGGCGGATCCGCCTGGTGGCGGCTCTGGGGGTGCTTCCTATTGGCGTGCTGCTCCTTGGAGCCCTGTATACCCGGGATATCCGGCTGATTCTGGCAGCGGGAACAGCAGCGGGGGTATTGCTGCTGTTGTGGGCCCTCCAGGCGGCGGGGGAGCGGGCCGCGGCCCGGGAGACAGGGCTGCTGGTGGATCGAATCCAAGCGGTGCGCCAGGGGGATCTGTCCGGCGGGCTGGCGCTTCCGGCCAGCTCCGAGCTGGCCCAGGCAGCGGCGGAGCTGATGGATGTGCAGCAGGGCCTGAAGGCTGCGGTGGAGGAGCAGATCCGCAGCGAACGCACCAAGATGGAATTGATCACAAATGTCTCCCACGATCTGAAAACGCCCCTGACCTCCATTATCAGCTATGTGGATCTGCTGAAAAAGGAGGAGGGGCTTCCGCTGCATGTGCAGGAATATGTGCAGATTTTAGAGGAAAAGTCCCAGCGGCTCCGAAGCATGGTGCGGGATGTGTTTGAGATCAGCAAAGCTGCCAGCGGGGAGCTGCCGGTGGCTCTGGAAGTGCTGGATCTGGCCAAGCTGCTGCGGCAGACCCTGGCGGATATGGAAGACCCCATTGCGGAAGCGCCGATCACCCTCCGGGAGGACATTCCGGATTCGCCCGCCTATATTCTGGCGGACGGCCAGCGGCTCTACCGGATCTTTCAAAATCTGCTGCAAAATGCCCTGCAATACTCTCTGGAGGGGTCGCGGGTGTATATTGCCCTGCGGACGGAGAACGGAACAGCCTTGGCCAGCGTGCGGAACACCTCCCGGATAGAGCTTCCCTCCGGGGTGGACTTCACCGAGCGCTTTGTCCGCGGGGACGCCAGCCGCACCGACGGAGGAAGCGGCCTGGGGCTGTCCATCGCCCGCACCTTCACGGAAGCCTGCGGCGGCCGCTTCCGAATTGAAACAGAGGCGGATCTGTTCTCCGCTTTTGTAGAGTTCCCCCTGGTTCCGCTCCCCTCCTCCGAAGGCTGTGAGCCTCTCCAGGAGGCGACTGCTTCTTAAGGGGTGTTCGGGGGGAGGGAAAGACCTCGAGGGCTCTGCCCTCGAGCTCCTGCCAAGGGGACGCGTCCCCTTGGATTCCCGTCTTTTTGGGGGTTATGGAGGTGTGGGATTTCGGTTCCTGCCTCGCTGTTGCTTCCTTCGTGGTCGATCGCCCGCCTACCCATTTTTTCGTAAAGAAAAAATTCATCCCCATAGGCGGCGCAGAGACTGCGACGCAGAAAGTTTCGAGCGTGTTCTGTTACGCTCATGCTCTCTGCAAGGAGGGGCTTGGGTGGGACGCACGGAATCCTCCAGTCAGGGCTACCGCCTGTCGGCGGCATCCCTGCCAGCCCCCTTGTTATACGTTCCGAAGGAACGGATGGGAGAGGGGACCGCCGCTGCTCCGAAGGAGCGGCGGTGGTGGAAGGATTCCGATCGTGGCAGAAAGTCCCTCCCCGCAGAGTCTGTGAGCGTGGTAGTATTACGCTCGAGACTCTCTGCGCCGCAGGAAGTACCCCGCACGCAGGAGGGAGCTTTTTTCTTTACGAAAAAAGCGTACTGCGTGAATCAGACTGACTGCGTGGCAGAAAGCCGGAAGTCTGTACAGACTTGACCCCCCCCCTTTTTTTCTGTCCTTCAAAAGCCCTTAAAAAAGATGGGAATCCAAGGGGGGCCAGGCCCCCTTGGCAGAGCGCGAGACAGAGTCTCGCGGCCTTCCCGCTCACCGCACATCCCGATAGACGAAGGCGTCCCAGGCGGTGAGGAGGAATACCAGCAGATGCACGCCGGAGATCAGCAGGGCGAAGGGAACGGTCTGGCCAGGAAAGGCGTTTGCGCCGGAGCGGATGCCGCCCAGATCCAGATTGGCAAAGAGCAGATACCGCGCCCAATCCTGATTCAGGGTGTAATGCAGCCAGGACACCAGATAAGGCCCCGCCAGCAGCAGAAAGGCGTTGACCCCCACGGCTGCCGCCGTATTCCGCAGCAGTGCGCTCATGGAAAACGCCGCTGTTCCGTACACCAGGAGGGGAAGCCCGGCCAGCAGGTATTCCTCCGCCAGCATCCGGTAGCCGGACATTTCCCGCACAACGCCGTTCTGCACAGAAAGATAACTGGCCCCTGCGTCCCCAAAGCCGAAAAACAAGCCCCCCGCCAGAATACTGGCCAGGTAGAACCCTATCAGCAGAAACGCTGCCCAGGCCAGAACCGACAGATATTTCGCCCCCAGCACCTTTCCCCGCCGGGCCGGAACCGCCAGCAGAGCCCCGGCGGTTCCGCCCGCAAACTCGCCGGAAACGCTGCTCCCGGCCAGAAGGATCACGAACAGCGCCAGGGGAAGCACAGCGGACGCCGACGTCTCCATGAGCTGCCAGTAGCGGCTGGGCTCCTCATAGTAAAATCCGGAGATGGATTCCCCGGCGACGGTTTCCAGCTCATGCTCAATCCGATAGCGGGCAATGGCGATCCCGGCCTCCAGCCGCTGTTCGTAAGCGCGGTTCACCCCGCCTCCCTGGGCGGTGAGAGCCTGCTGCTCCTCCAGCTCGGACATGGCCGCCACTAATCCGGTCATCAGGTTGTACTTCCACTCCGCGCCCTCCGCGGCCACCTGATTATCCAGGATGTACTGATACCGCCACAGAAGCCGCTCCCGCTGGGGCTCCCTCAGGGAGGTGTCCTTCCTGGTGTCCTCCAGCCGCTTTTGATAATACCCCCGGTAGTCTCTTGCCTCGATGAGCGCCCGATCCTGCCGGATGCCGGCGGTCATCTGGGCCGCCTTCTCCCGGAGCGCGGGATCCTCCAGCAGGCCGTCCCGGAACCGGATATCGTCGGAGAGCTTCTGCACCGCCGCCAGCCGCCAGTTGTTGTCAATGATGCTGATCCGGTTGTCCAACAAAAACAGCAGGATCTCCCGTTGGAGCTCCAGATCCTCCGGCTGCTCCTCCTCCAGGGTCTGGAGCTGCTCATAAAGCAGCCGGGTGGATTCCGCAATGGGATCCTCTGTCTCCGGCAGGCTCCGGACGGAGAGCCACTGGGCCGCCGAAAGCCCCAGGGCTGTCAGTACCAGGGCCAGCACTCCCAGCCGGATAACCCATCTGGTTCGAAGCTTCGCCAGCTCGTTGCAGAACAGGCCCCAGAATCTACTCAAGCTGGCCGCCCCCTCCCGTAACCTCCAGGAACATCTCCTCCAGGTTCTGGCTTTTCACCGGGGTGATGGTCCGCAGAGCCGCGCCCGCCTCCAGAAATCTGCGGTTGAGCGCCTCCAGCTCCTCCCCGGTGAGGAGCACCTCCAGCCACTGGGCGTTGACCGCCAGCACCGTCCCCCCAGGGAAATCCGCCAGCACCTGGCGGGCCTTGTCCATAGGCTCCACCTCGAAGCGGTAGGCCCGCCGGACAGGCGCGCCGCCGGCAAGCAGAGCCTTTTCCTCCAGGAGCCGGCCGTTCCCCAGGATACCCGCCCGATCGCAGATCAGCTCCATCTCATTCATGTGGTGGCTGGACAGGACAATGCAGATCCCCTGTTGGTGGGCAAGGCTCCGCATCAGCTCCCGGAGCTCCCGGGTTCCGGCTGGATCCAGGCTGTTGGTGGGCTCGTCCAGGAGCAGCAGCCTGGGCCTGGGAAGCAGTGCCCGGGCCAGCCCCAGCCGTTGCTTCATCCCCAGGGAATACCGTTTGACCCGTTCCTCCAGCCGGTTTTTCAGCCCCACCAGATCCGCCGCCTCCCGCAGGCGCTCCTCCGGGATGCCGCCCCAGGCCCGGGCGGTCAGCCGGAGATTTTCCAGGCCGGACAGGGACTCATAAAAGGCCGGGGCGTCCACCACACCCCCAGCCTGAAGGAGCGCCCCCTCGGGATCTGTTTCCAAATCCCGGCCGCAGATACGGATGCTGCCTCCGTCCATGCTCCAGAGCCCCAGGATCAGCTTCAGGGTGGAGGTCTTCCCTGCTCCGTTTGGCCCCAGAAAACCGTAAATCTCCCCGGCCCGGCAGGAAAAGGACAGATTGTCGATGATCACCCGCCTGCCAATGGCCTTGGTGAGATTTTTCACCTCCAGAACCGTTTCCATGCGAGTGTGATCCCTCCCTGCGGTGTGTGATGCTGCGGCGAAGACCTCGAGGGCTCTGCCCTCGAGCTCCTGCCAAGGGGGTCTGGCCCCCCTTGGATTCCCATCTTTTAAGGGCTTTTTAAGGGCGGAAAGGGTTGGGGGTCAAGTCTGTACAGACTTCCCTCTCCCTGCCACGCAGATAGTCGGATTCCCGCAGTACGCTTTTTTCGTAAAGAAAAAAGCTCCCCCCTGCGTGCAGGATACTTCCTGCGCCGCATCCGGATTCCTGCGCAAACCATTTTGGACGCAGAAAGTATCTGCTACGTAGAACACGTTCGGGACTTTCTGCGTCGCAGCCCCTACCCCGCACGTGGGGATGAATTTTTTTTAAGAAAAAATGGGCAGGCGGGCGATCGTCTCTGCGGGGAGTATCAGCGAGACAGTAAGTACCAGCGAGGTAGGAGGGGCGGGCGCGAGCGCCCGCCCCCACCCCCACCCCAAAAAGACGGGATTCCAAAGGGACGCGTCCCCGATGCGCCGCTAGCGGCGCATCTCAGAATTCGACGGAGCCGAATTCCTAGGTGCGTCGTTTCACGACGCACCGCAGAGCGCGAGACGGCATCTCGCGGCCTTGCCCTTCAAGCGCAGAAATTACGGTTCGAAGCCGAAAAGGGCGTCCAGCCAGTTCATGCTGTGGGAAAGCCAGGTTGCGCAGGGAACGTTGGTATAGCTGGTTTCCTGGCGGCAGAGGGCCAGGCCGTGGGCGCCGTTCTGGTAGCAGTGCAGCTCTGTTGGCACCCCTGCCTCGTGGAGGGCGGAAGCCATCAGCAGGCTGTTTTCCACAGGAACGCAGCTGTCATCCATAGTATGCCATAAAAAGCAGGGGGGCGTCTCCTTGGAGACGTGGTTCTCCAGGGAGAAATACGCGTCCCAGTCCGGCTTCCCGTCGCCCAGGGCGATCAGGGAGCCTCTGTGCGCCTTCTCCCCGGCGGTGATCACCGGATAGCACAGCACAGCGGCATTGGGCCGGTTCAGACCGCTTCCGGTGTCCTGGAGGGCGGTCAGCCGGCCGCTGTTCCAGTGTACTGCCAGGCTTGCGGCCAGATGCCCTCCGGCGGAGAAGCCGCTGATGGCAATCTGATCCGGAATCACGCCCCATTCCTCCGCGTGGGCCCGGATTTCCATCACGGCGGCGGAGGCCTGGAGCAGAGGCTTCATTTCCAGGGCGGGCAGGCCGGACTCCGGGGGCCGGATGGAGTAGTCCAGGATGAAGGCATGGTAACCGTGGGCCAGAAATTCCAGCGCGGGGGGATCTGATTCCCGCTGGGAGTAGAACTGGTAGCCGCCTCCGGGACAGAATAGGATCGCGGGCCGCTTCATCCGGTTGGGGATCTCCGGGGTCTGGTCCCGGAGATAGCCGGTCAGGCTGCCGCCGGCCCCCCGGAGGTTGTTGATCTGGACGATTTTCATAGTGAGGACTTCCTTTCCTGGGATGGCAGGGACTGCCCCTGCACAAAGCCTATGCGGATGCTATCGTTCAAAGCCGAAGAGGCTATCCAGCCAATCCATACTGTGGGCAAGCCAGTTCTCCGACAGGCGGCCCTCGATACCGGAGATGCGGGTTTCCTGGCGGCAGAGCCCCAGGCCGTGCCCGCCCCGTTGGTAGCAGTGCAGCTCCGCGGGCACTCCCGCCCGCACCAGCGCCGCAGCCATGTCCAGGCTGTTTTCCACAGGAACCAGCCCGTCCTCCATGGTGTGCCAGAGGAAGCAGGGGGGCGTTTCCGGGGTTACGTGGCGCTCCAGGGAGAAAAACGCGTTCCATTCCGGATCGCCGCCGGTAAGCGCCAGGATGGAATCCCGGTGGGCCTTTTCCCCGGCAGTGATCACCGGGTAGCACAGAACAGCCCCGCTGGGCCGGTTCAGGCCGCTGCCGGTATCCTGGAGGGCGGTGAGCCGGGGATGGTTCCAGTGAACCGTCAGGCTGGCGGCCAGGTGGCCCCCTGCAGAGAAGCCGCAGACCGCCAGCTGCTCGGGGAGCACGCCCCATTCCTCCCCGTGTGCCCGGATCTCCATCACGGCGGCGGAGAGCTGGAGCAGCGGGGTCAGATACAGAGGCGGCTCCGCAGGCGTTCGCCGGAGGGAGTACCAGAGGATGAACACATGGTATCCATGGGCTAGGTATTCCATTGCGGGAGGGTCGGAGGTCAGGAGGGAGTGGTACTGATAGCCGCCTCCGGGGCAGATCAGGACAGCGGGCCTCCGCATCCGGTTGGGAATCGCCGGGGTTTGTTCCCGGAGGCAGCAGGTCATTTCCGCCCCGGTGCCCCGGAGATTCCGGATCTGAAAGGTTTTCATTGAATCGCCTCCTTCATGCCGCGGACTCAACGTCCAAAGCATACCGCTGAGCGTTCGGAAGGGCGAGGCGGCGAGACGCTGTCTCGCGCTCTGCGGTGCGTCGTGAAACGACGCACCTAGGAATTCGGCTCCGCCGAATTCTGAGATTGCGACCCTTTGGAACCCCGTCTTTTGGGGGTGTGGGATTTCGGCTCCTTCCCCGCTGATACTTCCTACGTGGACGATCGCCCGCCTACCCATTTTTCGTAAAGAAAAAATTCATCCCCATAGGCGGAGCAGAAACTGCGACGCAGAGAGTGTGAGCGTGTTCTGTTACGCTCGGGACTTTCTGCGGGGAGGGGCTTGGGTGCTACGCACGGAATCCCCTAGTCAGGGCTACCGACTGACGGCGGCATCCCTGCCATGCACCCGACGTTCCTTCGGAACGTCTCACAAGGTGTCCGAGCCAACTTTCTACGTTGATAGACGTTGTGTGCGAATTTAAGAGGATGAGAGGCTCTTGACTCCGCACAGAGCGTCCACAGACGCAGAAAGTTGGCTTGCCTCCCTTGTTATACGTTCCGAAGGAACGTATGGG
>JAAVZY010000053.1 GCA_022791945.1 Oscillospiraceae bacterium
AGCCCTTCAACTAATGGGATTCCAAAGGGACGCGTCCACGATGCGCCGCCAGCGGCGCATCTCAGAATTCGGCGAAGCCGAATTCCTAGGTGCGTCGTTTCACGACGCACCGCAGAGCGCGAGACAGCGTCTCGCGGCCTTGCCCTTCGTCTACCCGTTTTCCATATGAAAGGAAGGATTCATCATGAATGTAAATCAGCCTCAATACCACTATCCGGCGCCTCCGCCTTTGGCCGCTGCCCCTGCCCAGTTCCGGCCGAAGAACAAGTTTCTTACCTTCGTTTTCGCCTGCATCCCCGGCGCGGGACAGATGTACCACGGCCTGATGAAAAAAGGCGCGTCCCTGATGCTCCTCTTCTGGGGCATTACGGGAGCGGCTGTCGTCTCCTACCTGGGCGTGCTGACCGTTCTGCTCCCTGTGCTCTGGTTCTACTCCTTCTTTGACACGGTGAACCGGATGAATATGTCCCGCGGCGAGCTTCAGCTGCTGGAGGATCAGTTCCTCTTTGGCCTGGATGGTCTGGAAAACAGCCAGGGCCTCCGCCGGATTTTCCGGGAACGTCATCTGATTGTCGGCTGGGTGCTCATTGCTGCCGCCTGCTGGATGCTGCTGAACGGCTTCTTTACCAGCTATTGGGGTTACCACTTTTGGGAACAGCTCCTGCCGGAAAGATTCTTCGACCTGATGAGATCCTTTGTGGAAATGCTTCCGTCCCTGGTGATTCCCACTGTCTGCGTGCTCATTGGCCTCAGACTGATCAAAGGAAGCGGGAAGAAGGCCCCCGTCTACAACGAATACACAGTCCCCGACGCCGCCCCTGTTCAGAGAGCTGCTTCTGAGCCGGTTCCTGCCCCTTCGTCCATACTGGATCCGGGCCCGCTCCCCAAAGCGCCTGCGATTGACGAGCTGTTCGATCTGACGGGCGGTGAGCCCGAAGAACAGCCGGACGCTTGAAAAGGTCTTTTCAAGCGTCCTCCCGCAGTCCATGTGCAGAGCACATGGACTGCGGGTCCCCAAGGAAACAATCCTGTCAGCCTACCATGACGCGCGGATCCGGTCCTCGGTATTTTTCAGAAAAGGATGATTTTACATGGATGAACAGACCCAAAGCGGCTACGCCCCGGAATTCACAGCGAACCCCTTTGCGGAGGGATTCCCGTCCGGCACGCCGCCCATTCCCTACCCGCAGCAGGCGGCTCTTCCTGTAGTACCGCCCCGGAAGCAGCGCCGGGTAGGCACCTTTACCCTGGGGCTTTCCCTGATTCTGCTGGGGACGCTGATTCCCTGCGGGCTGTTTATCAGCTCCGCCGCTTGGCAGCTTCTGAAGCTGGCGCCTCTGCTGCTGGTGTTTCTGGGCATTGAAACCTTAATTTATAATTTCCGCTTCAAAAGCGACCGCCTTCGCTATGACGGGGTGTCGGTATTTCTTATACTGCTGCTGACTGTTGGAACCTTGTGCGGCTCCCTGATAGCCGCGCCTCTTTCCAACGCGCTCCGGCATGAACGCCAGCGGGACGCGTTTCAGCAGGAGATCCAGACGCTGGCGGAGGAAGCGCTGATCCGTCAGGGCTGCGTGGGCAGCGCTTATGTAAGCGCGGGCTTTGACGAAAGCGGCTGGACGATTCTCAGCAGGGATCATCTGGAGCCGGAGGATTTGTGGGCCGATGTGCATATGTACCTGGAGGTCATGCCGGAGGGCGCTGAACAGTCTCAGGTGGAGAGCGCCTTCCATCAGCTGGCGGGGGAGCTTGCCCAGCGCCCGGAGGTTCAGGAGGTTTCCCTTTCCTACATGGAGGAGGAATCGGAGACGTATTACGGCCTGAATCTGCGTGAAGCGGAGCTGCGTCTGCTCAGTCCGGAGCTGGTTTCCCGCCGCATCCAGGTGGAGCGGGACGAGGATGAGTTGGATGAGCTTGATGAGCTGGACGAGCTGGGCGAGCTGGAAGCGCCTGAAGCTGAAGCGGTGTCCTGAGTGGTTTTTTTATGTAAAGAAGAGCCTTTGTACGGAAGCCTGCCCAGCGGATGTTTCCTGTGGATACAGGTTCCGGGACCCGCCGTATCGTCAGATACGGCGGGTCTTTCCTTTTTGGAAAAATTTTGGAAAAGGCTTGACATTTCAGGAAAAGGTGTGTAAAATAAATCTTGAAAAGAACATTTATTCGATTTTCCGATGTAATTTGAATTTCGTTTGCAAGAATGACGCCATAGGAACCGCGGAGACTGTGTAAACTGTGTAAAAGGAAACACGCACAAGCTTAATGCGTACAGCGGCGCGGAATGATTGTAAGGAGGACCTGTCATGAAAGAGATTTGCCGGCGGATTTATGATTTTTTGCGGGATGAGGCTGCGTACGAAGGCTCTCCCAGTGTTCGGGATATCTGCAACGCGCTTGGCATCAAATCCACATCCACGGTACACCGGTATCTGAATGAGCTGGAAGAGGCCGGGCTGATTTCCCGGAGCAATAATCAGCACCGCTATATCACCCTCTGTGACGATCCCACCTGTCACGTGCCGATCATCGGCGCGATTGCGGCAGGCCAGCCCATCGCCGCCATTGAATCCGTGGAAGGCTATATTCCCCTCTCCAACTTCCGGGGGGACGCCCGGGATCTGTTTGCCCTGCGGGTACAGGGAGACAGTATGATCAACGTGGGTATTTACGAGGGGGACACGGTTATTCTGCGGCAGACCCCTTACGCGGAGAACGGCCAGATTGTAGCCGCCCTCATAGAGGAAGAGGCGACCCTCAAGACCTTCTACCGTGAAAACGGGCATTTCCGTCTCCAGCCGGAGAACGACGCCATGGAGCCTTTCATCTTTGACGAGGTGACCATCCTGGGCGTATTGGTGGCTCTTTACCGCCGCTATGACTGAGGGCGCTCAGTAAAAAACAGCGGTCAGGAAGCAATTCGCTTCCTGACCGCTGTTTTATTAGGTAACGACCAGAACGCCCGCAAGGCAGAAACCCGGAGCGGCACAGAAAGCAAGCTACTGCACCAGGGAGCTTTTTTCTTTACGAAAAAAGCGTACTACGGGAATCGGACTGACTGCGTGGCAGGAGGAAGGAAGTCTGTACAGACTCAACCCCAACCTTTCCCGCCCTTAAAAAGCCCTTCAAAAATTACGGGTGCCAAGGGGATTTAATCCCCTTGGCAGAGGTTTGGGGACAGCGTCCCCAAGGTCTTCCCCTTCCACATCCTTACTGCTTTTTGCGAAAGGAAACCTTGCTTTCCGTGTGGGTAAGAAGCCGCCGGATATTGGCGCGATGGAGGAAAATCACCAGCGCCGCGATAGGCAGGGCAAGACACACCTCCAGCCAGCCGATCTGCCCGGTCTGCGCCCAGGTAACGAGCCCGTTGGCGATGGGATACGCAACGCCGGCCGCAATGGAGCCTACCGAAATGTACTGGGTAGTCACCGCCAGCAGCAGGAATGCCGCCAGGCAGATCACCAGGGACCAGGGGCCGAGGATCAGCATACAGCCCGCAGAAACCAGGATTCCTTTTCCCCCCTTGAAATGATAAAACAGGGGGAACACATGGCCCAGCAGAGCGGCATACGCGACGATATAATCTGCCAGGACAGTGCTGGAGACAGGCGTGCCGCTGGCCCAGGCATACAGAAGGAGCAGCAGGCGCACAAATATTACAGAGAGAATACCCTTGGAGAAATCCCCCAGCAGCGTCAGGGCGGCGGCTCCCTTGCCGACGGTTCGGAGCACATTGGTCATGCCGGCGTTGCCGGAACCGTAGTCCCGGATATCGCCCTTTCCGAAAAGACGGGTGATAATGATGGCAAAATTGACGCTCCCCAGCAGGTAGCCCGCCGCCGCTCCTGCCAGAAGAATCAGGATAGTCCAGGTATTCCACAGCATGACGCTCACTCCTTATGATGATATCCGCCTGTAACTAGGATATCATCTTTTCCCCTCCCTGTCCAGCCCGGGAAATCAAAATCAGCTCCAGATGCTGCGGATTTCGGAATCTGTGCGTGGACGAAGGGCATGACCTCGAGGGCTCTGCCCTCGAGCTCCCGCCAAGGGGATTAAATCCCCTTGGAACCCGTAATTTTTTAAGGGCTTTTTTAAGGGCGGAAAAAGGGAGGGTTAAGTCTGTACAGACTTCCGGCTTTCTGCCACGCAGAAAGTCTGATTCACGCAGGACGCTTTTTTCGTAAAGAAAAAAGCTCCTTTCTGTGTGCGGGATAGTTCCTGCGGCGCACGGGGTTTCTGCGCAGACTGAGCCAGATCTTCCGATCGGTATGTGCGGGTGGGGGGATTTCTGCTCCCGTGGGAATCCTTCCACCACCGCCGTCCCGTTGGTCCGACGGCGGTCCCCTCTCCCATACGTTCCGAAGGAACGTCCGGGGCATGGCAGGGATGCCGCCGCCAGGCGGTAGCCCTGACTGGGGGATTCC
>JAAVZY010000054.1 GCA_022791945.1 Oscillospiraceae bacterium
CTTTCTGCCCTCTGCCGTATAACAACAGATAGTCCGCTTTTTAGCCATGGGATTTTTGCACTGCACATACCCAATCGGGTACACAGGTTCACCGCTTCCGCGCACCCAGCGCATCATGGCGGTTACCTTTCCCTTCCTGGCATACCTGTGCCTTTCCACTTTGGTGAGGACTCGCCCTGACCTTTCGGTTTCGGGTGGTTTTCCCCGCTTTCTCGTGGTGATAAACTCCTTTGCCAGCCGACTGCCCTTCTGTGTTCTGAGCCTGTTTGTGAGCACCGTCATTACTGCCCGATTAAGGACAGAGCAATCCATGCTCACCTCAGTAGCTAAGTGATAGTAATTCTGAATGCCCGTCACCATAGAATTATAGAGTCTGATTTCATCAGCCTCGTTTTTCCCCTGGGCTGGTTTTGCTATCGCTTTTGCCTGCTCAGTCAGTTTGTTCCGCGACCGTCTCATTGCTTTATCACAGATGTGGGATTTCACTACCTGTTTCTGGCCTTTTCGGTGTACTTTGAGCCTGAAGCCCAGAAACTCCGAATACCTGCGCTTTACATTAACGACTCTCGTTTTCTCCGGCGACACTTCCAGCTTGAGCCGTTCAGACAGCCATTGCGTTACCGCAATTTTCGTCTTCCCGGCATCGGCTTTGGTGCGGCAGAAAATTCTAAAGTCATCTGCGTATCGAACAATGAACATCTCTTTTAAGCGGGTCTTTTTCATGGCAGTATATGCGTTGCCGTGGTTCTCCGTCCCATTTGCTGGCGGTTTTGGGGATGGCATAGGTATCGTTCCGGGCCAGCCCGGCGATTTCCCGGGTGTCGGTCACCTGGTAGGAATATCGGTTACTTCCGGCGGGAAGGGTGGAAATGGAATTGTAGTCCAGCCGGAGCTGGCCGGTGAATCCGTCCTGCTCATAGTCCAGGATGGGAGACAAGGGGGCAGCGTCCTTGTGTTCGTGGCTCACGGTGACGGTCTGCGCCGCCAGCTTGCGTTCCTCCCGGTAGTTCTCCCGCATCTGGAGCACGTCCGCCGCGTGATACCGGACGCCCTGTCTCTCAAAGTCTGCCTCCCTCAGCCGATCCGATGCGTATCCGGGGGGCGCGTCGTAGAGCTTGGCAATCTGGTTTTCCCGGACGATTACTTCCCGGAGAACGGGGACGTTTTCCTCCTCCACCAGGATGGGACTGACAGTCACCGGCTCCGCTTCCTGGGCTCCTGCCGGGAGCGCGGGACAGAGACAGCAGACCGCCGCCAGGGCGGCGAGCAGCTTCATTGGGTTCATGCGGATTCCTCCTCGTCCATAAAATAGGATGGCGTCTTGCATCTATATAAAAACGCCCGGATCTGTTCGATTTGATCCGTGGCGTCGGTGTCGGACAGCGCATCCAGGACCGGCCTGTGGTACCGCCCGGAAAAGCCTGCCCGGTTGTCCAGAATGGCGATGACACCGGTGTCCGTTTCCGTGCGGATGAGCCTCCCGGCGTACTGCTTGAGCTTGATGGTCATTTGGGGCACTGCTGACGCTTGAACATACGCCCGGAGGGTGGGATAGAGGGACTTTTCATAGTCGCTCACCGGGTCCGGGACAGGAAAGGGCAGCCGGACGATGATGACCAGGGACAGGGCATCCCCGGCGATGTCCATCCCCTCCCCGCAGGTGTCCGAGGCGAACAGCACCCCATTCCCGCTTCTCCGGAACTGGTCGATGACCTCCAGCCGTCCCCGGTCCATGCAGAACAGCGGGTATGCGGACAGCCGGTCCTCCGTCAGGGCGAAAACCCGCTTCATGAGCCGGTAGCTGGTGAACAGAACCAGGGCGCGGCCCCGGGAGAGCGCCACCAACCGGCAGATTTCTTCTGACAGGGCGGAGAGGTACGCCTCCTGCCGCTTGGGGGCGGGCATTTCCGGCAGATACAGGATGCGGTGATTCCGGTAGTCGAAGGGGGACGGGGTGCGGAGCTCGGTGACCCGGGACTTCGGCAGAGCCTCCAGGCCCAGCACCCTGCGGATATGGCCGAAGCCGTCTGTGCCGCAGAGGGTTCCGGAGGTGAGGATGCAGGGGCCGCTGCTCTGCCAGAAGTCCCGGCGGAGCAGGGTTTGCAGCTCCTTGGGCACCGAGCATATCCGCCAGCCCTCCTCCTGCCGTTCCAGCCAGCAGATCCGATCCGGGGCGCTGCGGATGTGCTGCAGCTTGTCCCCAATGTCCCCGCAGATTCTGCGGATTTCCCGGAGCTTCTGTTCGGTGAAGATTCCCCGGCAGAGCTCCGGAAGCTGGCGGATATGCTGGAGGAGATTTCCCAGCCGGATCCGGTTGGCAGTGGTGAGGGAGACAGGATAGCGCTGCTGTTCCTTCGCGCTCAGCGGCTCGGTCAGGCGGCGGAAGAGGGCCTGATTCTCCTGCGTCAGGAGGCCGGTGTGGGCCAGGAGGGCGGGAGAGCCGCATTTCTCCGGGACGGTGTACCGGATGAGATTGGGAATCTCCTGCTCCCGAATCTGCTCCCCGTACATATCCCGGGCGGCCTCCGGGAGTTTATGGGCTTCATCGAAGATAACCGCGTCATGGGCGGGCAGGAGGCTTCCCCCGGTGAGTACATCCGCAAAGATGTAGTTGTGGTTGGTGATGAGGAAATCATAGCCGCCCGCCAGCTGCTCCCGGCTCATCCACTGGTACCGGCAGCGTTCTTTGAGAGAGCACAGGCGGCATCCGCCGCAGGAGCTCTTTACGTTGATACGGGCGCGGATTCTGGGCGGCAGCTCGCTGCCATCCAGGTCGATGTCCGGATTGTCCGGGTCGTCCAGCAGGGCAAGCAGGGCCAGATTGTGGAAGCCCACCTCCTCCCAGGTTTTCAGGGAGGCGATGTAGCTTTGCAGCCGCTGGTCACAGACATAGTGGGATTTCCCCTTCCGGAGCCTCCAGGTGAGAGGTTTCTCCAGAATCCCATACCGCAGGAGAATTTCCGAAATCTGGGGCAGATACTGTTCGGCGATGGCGGTCTGAAGGGCCACGGTGCTGGTGGAGAGGAGGGTTGGGCTGGTACTGCCGGAGCAGATCCGGTGGACAATGGCCGCCAGAAGATAGGCGTGGGTTTTCCCGGTGCCAACCTCCGCCTCGCTCAGTCCGATCTGCCCTCCTTCCAGGGCCCGGAGCATGGACAGGGACAGCCGCCGCTGGCTCTCTCGGAGAGCAAACCCCTCGGAGGGGAGAATGTGGGTGAAGATGAGATGGAGCAGATTTTCCGCAGAGGATTGGATGGTTTCTGTCATAGTCATAGATTCCTTTCGCTGAATTGGTGTGTCATAGCGGCACAGTGATGCGGCAGAAATTCCTTCTGCCGCACGGACTCTGCCGCTATGGGCAGTTTCCTGATTTATGGAAGGTATGAGCGGCCCCGGGTGCGTTCCCGGGGCAACCGCGGAAGCCGCAAGGGATTTGTTTCAATCCGGAGCATGTCTTCCCCCGCCGTCGCGGGCCGTTTTCGTATATGGGTGTATCCTGGCCGGAGGGATCCTGGCAATCCGCCTCCGCAATGGGCGTCACGGCCGCGGACAGTATCGTCAAGCGTGTCCCGGCCCGTCGCTCCCCGCTCCGGCCTTTCTTCTCATACCTTCTCTATTCAGTTGTCAAGTTCCCCATCCCCAACGGGATGGAAGGGATGCACCCTTCACCCTACAACGGACATTTTTTTCTTGATTGACGGGGGTCACTCAAAAATTTTTTTATATTTTTTTTGAATCTGCTTCATCCGTTCCTCGGCGGTCTTAATTACCAGTCCTTTAGAACGCGCAAACGCCCGCAGGGACATCCCGTTTTGAACACAGCTGACAAACAACTCCCGTTGCTTCTCCGTCAGCGACTCCAGGAGCTCGGAAAGAAGCAGCTTGTCCAGAGTCATATCCTCGATATTAGCAGGATCCTCAAGCCATGGCGGAGTCATCTCCCCGCTTTCATCGGCACTCACATAGTCCAGAGACAGCACAGTCTCCTTCCCCCCGCTTCCGGCACCAGGCGCGCCCTGCATGGACCGGCGCAGGCGTTTCTCCTCCGCCCGGAGTAGCCGCATGGTGATGTCGTCCACCTGGCATACCTCCCCGGTGTGCTTTACCCGCACCATGTTCCGGCCTTCCTCCGTCCAGAGATCGTAGTCAAATTCCTTCGGTGTTTTCATTGCCTCGCCCTTTCCGCCGGCTTAAGGCCGGCGGAAAGGGCGAGGCAAACAAAAAAGCCGCATGATTGGTGTAGTTGATCCCATACCCATAACACAGAGGTTCCTTCTTTGGAAACTCTGTCCATGCGGCATTTGGAAGACTCTCACCATTCAGGCGGCTTCACAGCACAGCTTTCAATATTTGATTGTATAGTAAAAACAGTTGAAAAAAGGTTACGTATCGAGTAGAATGAGGACATGAGCTATTCAAAAAGATATAGAGAACGGACAATAGAATATCGGCAGGCCGGACACAGCTTGGAAGAAACACATCAAATCTTCAAGGTA
>JAAVZY010000005.1 GCA_022791945.1 Oscillospiraceae bacterium
AGGCCGCGAGAGCTCTGCTCTCGCGCTCTGCGGTGCGTCGTTTCACGACGCACCTAGGAATTCGGCTCCGCCGAATTCTGAGATGCGCCGCTTGCGGCGCATCGGGGACGCGTCCCTTTGGAATCCCATTATTTGAAGGGCCTTTTAAGGGCAGAAAAAATGGGTAGGCGGGCGATCGTCCTTGCGGGGAGTATCAGCGAGGAAGGCCCCACCCCCAAAAAAGATTTACGGGTTCCAAGGGGATTTAATCCCCTTGGCAGGTGCTCGAGGGCAGCGCCCTCGAGGTCTTCGCCCTTGGCAGAGCGCGAGACAGAGTCTCGCGGCCTTCCCCTCCCCGAAGAGGCTAGAAGAGTCCCCAGATGTCCTTGAGGGTGACTACGATCATCAGGCCGAAGAGAAGCAGGAGCCCCGCCGTGTTGACGTAAGCCTCCCACCGGGGATTGATGGGCTTCCGGCGGACAGCCTCCACCAGGAGGAACACAATCCGCCCCCCGTCCAATGCCGGAAAGGGCAGCAGGTTGAACATTCCGATACTGATGGAAATGAACGCCGCAATGCTCACCAGGCTGGAAAGCCCCAGCTTTGCGGCTTCTCCCACGTATTTCCCCACGCCTACCGGGCCGGAGAGCTCGCTGAAGCCGATCCGCCCGGTAAACAAAGCCCCAATGGAGAGCCAGGAGTTCCGGGCGGTGGAGATGGTCTGCCGGGCGGATTCGGCGATCGCGCCGAAGAAGGTGGGCTCCACCGGATAGACATAGAAGCCCAGCGCCAGCGCAAGCTCTCCCTCCTCCGTCCGGACGCTGAAATCTACCTGGGGGAGGACAACCTTTTTCCCGTTCCGCAGAACGGTTACATCTGCAACGCCGTTTTTCGAGAGCTGGAGCACAGTGGGAATATCCGCGGCGGTAAAAATAGTAGTGCCGTCAATTTTGATGATGCGATCATCCACCTGGAGGGCGGAAACTCCGGCTGGGGCATTCTCCCGGAAGCCGGCAATGGTGGTGGAGACAAACTGCTTCTGCGGGGCGGTGATGCAGAGAATCAGAATGAAGCCCAGCAGGAGATTCATAAACGCTCCCGCGCCGCAGATAAGCACCCGTTTCCAGACGCTTTTCTTGTAAAAAGGCTCCTCCCGCCCAATGAATACAGGGGGCTCCTCCTCCTGATCGGAGGACGCGGCGCCAAGCACGTTGGTTTCGGAGGGATCCTCCCCCTCCATGGCGCAGAAGCCGCCGATCGGAAACAGCCGCAGGGCGTAGAGGGTGCGCCTGCCCTGATATTTCAGGATGCGGGGCCCCATCCCAAGGGCAAATTCGTTCACCTTAACGCCGCAGATCCGGCAGAGGATAAAATGCCCGAATTCATGCACAAAAATAATCACGCCAAAAATCAGAATCGTATAAAGGATGGTCAAAGCGTTCCTTCCTTTCAGAGGCGGCATCGCAAAAATAGGAGAAACAGGCAGAAACCGGAGCGGTTCGGCGGCGGCTGCCCTTGTCAGTCCCTACAGGCAGGATCTCACGAAAGCGCGGGCCGACTGGTCGGCGGAGAGCACGTCCTCCAGGGTAAAATCCGTCTTGCCGCCGTCGAGGGTCAGGGCGGAGGAAACCAGCTCGCCGATTTTCAGGAAGGGGATCCGCCCCTCCAGGAAGAGGGAGACAGCTTCCTCATTGGCGCCGTTCACCAGCGCCGGGAAGAGCCCGCCCCGGCTCATGGCCTCCTTGCAGGCCCGCAGACACTGGAAGGTGTCCTCATCCGGCCGGCCGAAGGTCAGCCCGCCGCAGTCTGCCAGGGACAGCCGCTCCACAGGACAGGGATACCGATCCGGGTAGGTCAGGGCATACTGAATGGGAATCTTCATGCTGGGCACGCCTAGCTGAGCAATGATCGCGTGATCCACATACTCCACCAGGGAGTGAATAACGCTTTCCCGGTGAACCAGGATCTCGATTTCCTCCGGTCTCCGGTCGAAGAGCCAGCAGGCCTCCATGAGCTCCAGGCCCTTATTCATCAGGGTGGCGGAGTCGATGGTAATTTTGGCGCCCATGCTCCAGTTGGGATGCCGCAGGGCCTGCTCCACAGTGACATTTTCCAGCTCCTGCCGGGACTTCCCGTAAAAGGGCCCGCCCGAGGCGGTGAGCAGGATCCGCTTCACTTGAGATACAGTATTCCCCTGCATGGACTGAAATATGGCGGAATGCTCGCTGTCCACTGGGAGCACGGGGACGCCCTTCTCCCTGGCGGCGTCCATAACCAGCCGCCCGCCGGTGACCAGGGCCTCCTTGTTGGCCAGGGCCAGAGGCTTCCCGGCCTGAATGGCGGCCAGGGTGGGCTGCAGGCCCACCATTCCCACCACCGCATTGAGCACAATGTCGCATTCCGGCAGGGCGGCAAGCCTGCAAAGCCCCTCCATGCCGCAGAGGAGCTCTATATCCATATGGCCCAGAAGCGCCGTTAATTCCCCATAGGCCTCCGGATCAAACACGCAGACCGCCTGGGGGCGGAAGCGCTCCGCCTGCTCCGCCAGGAGGCGGACACTGGAACGGGCCGCAAGCCCCGCCACCGGATACCCCAGCGCCTCGCACACCTCCAGCGCCTGGGTCCCAATAGACCCGGTCGATCCCAGCACGCAAACTCGTTTCAACGATATCTCCCCTTTGTGGGTTTGGGGGAAGACCTCGAGGGCTCTGCCCAAGGGTCAAAGCCGCAGGCTTTGACCCTGCGAGCCTCCTGCCAAGGGGATTAAATCCCCTTGGAACCCGTAATTTTTAAGGGCTTTTTTAAGGGCGGAAAAAGGGGTGGTTGAGTCTGTACAGACTTCCTTGCTCCTGCCACGCAGACAGTCTGATTCCCGCAGTACGCTTTTTTCGTAAAGAAAAAAGCTCCCTCCTGCCTGCGGGGTACTTCCTGCGCCGCACTGGGGTTTCTGTACAGACTGGGATTGAGCTTCCGATCAGTATGTGCAGAGGGGAGACTCTGTGCTCCTGAGGGAATCCTTCCACCGCCGCCGCTCCTTCGGAGCAGCGGCGGTCCCCTCTCCCATACGTTCCTTCGGAACGTATAACAAGGGAGGCAAGCCAACCCTGTACATTAAGAGACGTTTTCTGCGAATTTAAGAGAATTTGTGCCTCTTAACTACACACAGAGCGTCCATCAGCGTAGAAAGTTGGCTCGGCCCCCTTGTTAAAGGGGGCTGGCAGGGATGCCGCCGCTAGGCGGTAGCCCTGACTGAGGGATTCCGTGCGTAGCACCCAAGCCCCTTCCCGCAGAAAGTATGAGCGTAACAGAACACGCTCGGAACTTTCTGTGTCGCCTATGGAGCTGAATTTTTTCTTTACGAAAAAATGGGTAGGCGGGCGATCGGCTCTGCGAGGAAGTATCAGCGAGGCAGGGAGTACCAGCGAGGTAGGGGGGCGGGCGCAAGCGCCCGTCCCCGCCCCACCGCCAAAAGACGGGAATCCAAGGGGACGAGTCCCCTTGGCGAGAGGCGCGCAGGGTCAAGGCCTGCGGCTTTGACCCTTGAGCAGAGCTCTCGCGGCCTTCCCTCCCCCTCAGAACTGGACGAACTGGAGCACGACGTAGAAGAAGGGGGCTACAAAGAAGATGGAATCGAACCGGTCGACTACGCCGCCGTGGCCCGGCATGATGCTTCCGAAATCCTTGATCGCACACTGCCGCTTGATGATGGACGCCGACAGATCCCCGAACACGCTCAGCAGGGAGCCTGCCAGCCCCGCCAGCAGCATGACCGGCCAGTTGGGCCGGAAGGAAAGCCCCAGGTAATTTCCATAGCCCATATAAGACCAGGTTACCAGCGCCATGACGCCCAGGCAGATCACAATCCCGCCGATCAGACCCTCCACCGTCTTATTCGGGCTGATGGCAGGCGCAAGCTTGCGTTTGCCCAGCAGCCGCCCGATGAAATAGGCGCCCGCGTCCGCTCCCCAGGCACAGGCAAATATCAGCAGCGTGTAATAAAAGCCCAGAAACCCGCCGAACTGATCCCGAATATAAATCAGGCTGGTCAGGGCAAAGGGGAAAAACACCGATACGAAAAAGACTAGCCCAATCTGCTCCAGCCGCACCGTGCTGTGATGCCGAAGCAGAATGAAGAACAGCACGCCGACAAACACCGCCAGAAACAGAATGCTGTAGGGCCGGATCGCCTGAAGCCGCAGGAACGGCGCCGCCAGGGCAAAGGCCAGCCCCGCCGCCACCAGGGGCCTGCTCTGCACATATCGGGTGGACACCAACAGCTCATACACCGCCGTAAAGCACAGGGCGGCAATGGCGATATTATAGATCAGTGTCTCAAAAAAGAGCATGATGACCGCAAACAGCGCAAGGCCGATCGCGGCGGTCAGTATTCGCTGCTTCACCGTTCAAAACCTCCCTTTTCACCGGCTCCTGTGGATCCGGCGGGTCACACGCCGCCGAACCGACGGTTCCGGTTCCGGAATTCCTCAATGGCCCGATCCAGGCATTTCTCGTCAAAGTCCGGCCAGAGCACCTCCATGGAGACAAACTCCGCATAGGCCGCCTGCCACAGCAGAAAGTTGGACAGCCGCTCCTCCCCGCTGGGACGGATCACCAGATCCACGTCCGGCTGTCCCTGAGTGTACAGATGCCGGGCAAACAGCTCCTCGTCAATCTCCTCCGGGGTGATTTTCCCCGCCGCGGCCTCTGCCGCCAGCTCCCGGGCGGCCTTCATCAGCTCCATCCGGCCACCATAGTTGATGGCGATATTCAGGGTCAGCCCCGTGTGACCGGCGCTGACCTCCTCGCACTCCCGCACCTTGGACTGAATGTCCTGATCAAACTGGGAGAGATCCCCGATAAACCGGGTGCGCACGTTCTCGTCCCGGTAGTTGGCGGCGTCGCTCAGAAACTCCCTCAGCAGGGCAATGATCCCCCGCACCTCCTCCGGAGGCCGGGACCAGTTCTCCGTGGAAAAAGCGTAAACCGTCATGTAGGGTATCCCCAGACGGTTGGCATAGCGGACAATCCGCTTGAAGGTGCTGGCTCCCGCCTTGTGCCCCGCCTGCCGGGGCAGTCCGCGCTTTTTGGCCCAGCGGCCGTTCCCGTCCATAATCAGGCCGATATGCGCCGGCAGCAGTTCCCCCATCCTGTCCATCCCTTTCTGATTTCCCATGGAAATTTCCTTAAGAACCTATCCAGAATCTCTGCGTGCGTGGTCGGGCAAGACCTCGAGGGCTCTGCCCTCGAGGTCTTGCCCTTCGCCCCGCCCGGAGATCATGAACAGGCTCTTACGTTCCAGCAACGGGCACGCCAAGGCGCACCCGTTGCTGCAGTCCTCCCGGGGGAGGTCAGATTTCCATGATTTCCTTTTCCTTTTCCTTGACCATGTCGTCTACCACTTTGACATACTTGTCAGTAAGCTTTTGGATCTTCTCCTCGGCGGACTTTAAATCATCCTCGGTGATCTCGGTGTTTTTCTTGGCGGCCTTCAGCTTCTCGTTGGCGTCCCGGCGGACGGTGCGGACAGCCACCTTGCATTCCTCGGCGTGCTTGGACACATCCTTGACCAGATCCCGGCGGCGCTCCTCGGTCAGGGGCGGGAAGGTGATCCGCAGCACCTTTCCGTCGCTTGCGGGATTCAGGCCCAGGTCGGAGGCCAGGATGGCTTTCTGAATGGCGGACAGGGTGGAGATGTCCCAGGGCTGGATCACCATCAGCCGGGCCTCCGGCACACTGACAGCGGCCATCTGATTGATCTGGGTGGGGGTGCCGTAGTAGTCCACAGTGACTTTATCCAGCACGGCGGGATTGGCCCGGCCTGCCCGGATGGTTTTCAGGTCGTCGCCGAATACCTCGATCGATTTTTTCATTTTGGATTCGGTTTTCTGCATTCTTTCTTCAATGATACCCATTCCAAAGGCCTCCTTTTTCATTCAGACACGTCATGCTTAAGCTTTCAGCTGGATTTTTTGCTGTAAGGATTCAGCCCTCCACCAGGGTGCCCACGGCCTCGCCCCTGACAGCGTCCAGGATGTTCTCCGGGCGCTCCACGTTAAAGACCAGGATGGGGATGCCGTTGTCCCGGCACATGGAAGCGGCGGTGGCGTCCATGACCGCCAGGTTTTTGGCAAGCACCTCGCTGAAGGTGAGCCGATCGTACTTGACCGCGTCGGGACAGCGCTTGGGATCCTTGTCGTAGACCCCGTCCACCATGGTGGCCTTGAAGATGATCTCCGCCTCGATCTCAGCAGCCCGCAGGGAGGAGGCCGTATCGGTGGAGAAGAAGGGATTGCCGGTTCCGCAGCCGAAGATGACAATCCGGCCTTTTTCCAGATGGCGGACCGCCCGGTTGCGGATGTAGGGCTCGGCGACCTGGCGCATTTCGATGGCGGTCTGCACCCGCACGTCCGCGCCCAGCTCCTCCAGAACATCGGCCACAGCCAGCGCGTTCATGGTAGTGCCCAGCATGCCGATGTGATCCGCCCGGGTGCGATCCATCGCCCCGCTGGAGCGTCCCCTCCAGAAGTTGCCTCCGCCTACCACAATGCCGATTTGAACCCCCAGCTCCGCACAGTCCCGGATGCTCCGGCAGATGGAGGTGATCACGCTGTAGTCCAGTCCAAACCCTTTGGGCCCGGCCAGCGCTTCCCCCGACAGCTTCAGCAGAATCCGCTTGTAGACTGTTCCCATTGATACATCCGCTCCTTTATGAGATGGCGGGCCAAACCCCCGAGGGCGCCGCCCAAATGTGAAGTGAGGAGGTAATTTCCCGTTATTGGAAGGGCGTGAATCGGCGTATCCTTGCGGAACGGGGTCCGCTTTTCCGCCCTTTTTGGCTGTCTCCGCGCGCTCTGCGTCCGCAGAGCGTAGCACGGGTTCTTACAGCTTATTTTACATGAACTGCTTTGGCTTGTAAAGCCTCTGCCCGCAGTTTTTTTCTTTTCCCCTTATTTGTTTACAAAGGATACACATTCCCTCCCGCTCCCTGTCGTTTCATGGCGTCCGCAGGGCTTCTCCCCTCCCACCACGCAGAGAGTTTTCCACACACGGCGGATGCTGCTGTGGAATCTGGAACGACATCGGTTCTGCAGCTCCAGCAGAAAAAGTTTTCCTCCGGGGTTTTCACGACAGCATTTCACAGAGATTCTGGTATAAAGGGGGTGAAAGGAGGCAATACTGCTGGTAGGAAAGATTTGTATTCCGCTTCAGGAAAGGAATGGTCACACACATGAACATGAACATCACAGGCATCAAAATCCGGAAGCTTTTTACAGAGGGACGGCTGAAGGCCATTGTTTCCATTACCCTGGGGGATTTCCTGGCTGTACATGATATCAAGGTCATCCAGGGGCCGACCCGGCTGTTTGTCGCCATGCCCAGCCGCCGGGATGAAAGCGGGGTATTCCGGGATATTGTACATCCTATCTCCGCCTCGGGCCGCCAGGAGCTGGAAAGCCGCATCCTCCAGGAATACGAGGTGTTCCGGGACGCGCAGCAGGAGCTCCCCCCAGCAGAGCCAGCCGTCTCCTTCCGCTTCGAGCAGCCCGTCATCTGACAGGCTGCTCGAGGCCTGCTGAGTGGGGAAGACCTCGGGGACGCGTCCCCTTGGATTCCCGTCTTTTTGGGGGTTATGGGGTGTAGGGTTTTGGTTCCTGCCTCGCTGGTACTCCCCGCAGGGAGGATCGCCCGCCCACCCACTTTCGCTCTTAAAAAGCCCTTAAAAAGATGGGAATCCAAGGGGGGCCTGGCCCCCTTGGCGGGTGCTCGAGGGCAGAGCCCTCGAGGTCTTGCCCTTCGACGCACGCAGAGATCCAGAACAGGCATTCATCTTCCGGCGAAGTAGAACCAGCAGCTGAGCAGGATATAGACTGCCGGTTGGTGCAGGAGGTAGATGATCAGGGAATGCCGCCCGATGGCGTTCAGGGGGGCAAGGCCGCGGGTGTTGGGCAGGGCGCGCCCGTTCCGCAGGAGGGCCCGATGGAGGAAAAATCCTGCCAGGAAGAGAAACAGCCAGGGAATCAGCGGGAAATAATCCGTGGACTGGAACCGGGGCGGGGGAAACCCGAAATAAGCGCCCCACTGGGTCTGATACAGCCATCCGGGAAGCGCAGCCAGCCGCAGGGGCCAGGAGCCCAGATACCCCGAGGGCACATCCTGAAGCAGAAAAAAGCAGGCCATGCTCCCAATCAGCCCGCCCCAGGGCGGAATCCGCTCCAGGAGCTTTCTCAGTGGGATCAAAAGCAGCATGGCGGAACCCAGCAGGGTCAGCACTCCGAATCGCACCTGCTGGGCGGGTATGGCGATCCAGGTGACCAGACGAACCAGCACCCCTCCGCCCAAGACGAGCAGACCCCGCCGGAGCTGCCTGCGGCCCAGGGGCCAGCAGAAGCCGGAGAGCAGGATGAAGGTCCAGCAGATGCTCTGCTGCCAGAAAAAGGCTATGGGACGCTCATACCAGGCCCATTCCACGCCGAACAGATAAACCAGATCCCACACGGCATGATATAAGATCATGCTGATCAGCGTTGCGCCCCGGATGCAGTCCAGCAGGGCGTAACGGGGCTTTTCCATTTGCGATTCCTCCTTGCGCGGCGGCTTTCCTGCGGGACAGACGGAGCTGCCGGCGCTTGATGTAGTCATGCGGTGTTGCTGACTATATTATAGCGCCGGCAGCTCTTCTTTTCAATGGCAGGAAACGGAAGGGGCAAGGCCGCGAGACGCTGTCTCGCGGCTCTGCTGTGCGTCGTGAAACAACGCACAGCGGCGGTATTCCTTTACGGGGGGTTCTGCGCTGCGGATCTCCCGCATAGACTAAGAAAGCAGACCCAATCGGAGAGGACGGCGAAAGGAATGGACAAGAATTACTGCCAGGCGGCAGGCTGTTTCAGCGGCGGGATTCGCAGGAGGCTCCTGGAGCTCCCGCCGGAGCTTCAGGGGAGCGTCCGGGAAATCTGCCTGCGGGCCGGACGGCCCCTGGCCCTGGCGGGCTTCCGGGAGACTTACTTCCCCGGCAGGGAAGCGGGCTTCTTCCCCGCCCTCCCGCCGGAGCCCTATCTGGTGACCGGGGCGGAGCTTCAGGAATCCCTCCGGGTGCTTACCGATTACTCCGTGCAGACCTATCAGGATGAGATCAACGCCGGGTATATCACCATCCAGGGCGGACACCGGGCAGGCGTGGCCGGCACCTGCGTCTGCCGGGAGGGCCGGATCCATACCGTCCACCAGATCTCCTCCCTGAGCCTGCGGATCGCCCGGCAGATCCCCGGCGCGGCGGCGGAGCTGGTGCATACCCTCTACCCGGATCGGGTGCGCTCCACCCTGATTGCGGGCGCGCCAGCCAGCGGGAAAACCACCCTCCTGCGGGATATGGCCCGCTGCCTTTCCAACGGGCTCCCCGGCTATTACACCCGGGTTTCCCTCATCGACGAGCGGGGAGAGCTGGCCGCGGTGCGCCAGGGGATCCCCCAATACGACGTTGGGGTTCTTACGGACGTGTTTGACAGCTGTCCCAAGGGAGAGGGAATGCGGATGGCCATCCGCGCCATGGCCCCGGAGGCACTCCTTCTGGACGAGATTTCCGGGGAGGAGGACGCCGCCTCCATCCTCCAAAGCCTGAACGCGGGCGCGGCGGTCATCGCCAGCGTCCACGCCTCCAGCCTGGACGAGCTCTGCCGGAACCGGCACATCCGGGAGCTGATCGACCGGGGGGCCTTCCAGCGGATCGTCCTCCTGCAGGGCGCGGACGTACCTTGCAGGATCGCCCGGATCGCTGAGCCCAGGGAGCTGCTCCCATGCTGAGGGCGCTGGCCTGTATGGCAGTCACAGCCGCAGGCGCGGGGCTGGGCTGGTGGATGGGGGAGCGATGCCGGACAAGGGCGGCGCAGCTGGAGGCCTGCGACCTGCTGCTTGCCCGGCTCCAGAGCCGCCTGACCGCCGAGCGGCTGACCACCCGGGAGCTGCTCCTGCAGGGCGCGGAGAGCCCCCGGCTCTCCGGACTGCCGTTTTTGTCCCTGGCGGCGGAGGGGCTGTCCCAGGGAACACCCTTTCCGCAGGCGTGGGCCCAGGCCCTGACCGCCAGCCGGAGCAGCCTGGCCCTCGCCGGAGAGGACTGGACGCCCCTGGAAGCGCTGGGGGAGATATTGGGAGCGGCGGAGGGAGAGCGGCAGGCGGAGGAGCTGGGACTGCTCCGGGAGCTCCTGGGGGAACGGATCGCCGACGCCCGGGAGCAGTGCCGGGTCAAGGGAAAGCTGTCTGCCTCCCTGGGATTTTTGGGCGGAGCGGCCCTGGGGATTCTGCTGATCTGAGAGCCTGCCGAACCCTGACGGAGCGGAAAAGAAAGGGGAGTGAACCCTTCATGGACGTGGATCTGATTTTTAAGATAGCGGCGATCGGGATTATTGTGGCGGTGCTGAATCAGCTGCTGGTGCGGTCGGGCCGGGAGGAGCAGGCCATGATGACCACCCTGGCGGGACTGATCGTGGTTCTGCTGATGATCGTTTATGAGATTAAGGATCTCTTTGACGTGATCAAGAGTCTGTTCGATCTGTAGAGGGCGCGGGGATGGATCTGTTTGCGGTAATCGGGCTGGCGATGGTGGCGGCGGTGATCTGCCTGCTCCTGAGGCAGTACAGGCCGGAGTATGCCCTGCTGGTTTCCTTGGGATGCGGGATTGTGCTGTTCGGCTGGATCCTGTCGGGACTTTCCCCGGCGTTTGCGGCGCTGTCAAGCCTGATGGAGAAGGCGGCTGTCAGCGGCAAATATGTGCAGGCGATGATCAAGACCCTGGGAATCTGCTATGTCACCCAGCTTGCGGCAGACGCCTGCCGTGACGCGGGGCAGACAGCCATTGCCGGCAAGGTGGAGCTCGCCGGCCGCGTCTGCATCGTGCTCCTGTCCCTGCCTCTGTTCGAGGATCTGGTGGAGCTGGCTTTCTCCCTCATCCAAGGCGGAGGCGGGCTGTAAGAGCCTATTCAGGCTTTCTGCGTGTGGCCTTGCCCTGGTTTTTCGATATCTTCTCCAGCAAAGAAAGGGAATGACGTATGAGGTGGAGGGTGTTTCTGCTGGGAACGCTGGCCCTGTTTCTGCTTCTGCCCGGATCGATCCGGGCGGAGGAGGGCGGGGACGACTGGACAAGCGACGAGTTCCGCCGGAGCTTCGAGGCCCTGCTGGAGGAAAGCGGCGCCAACGAGCTCTTTCCCCTACTGCCGGAGGAATCCCAGGAGCTCCTCCGGGAAAACGGCATTTCCGGGATTGATCCGGAGGCCATTTTGGATCTGAGCTTCTGGGAGCTGCTTCAAGGCGGTTGGACAGCTCTGAAGTCAGCGGCGGCACAGCCTCTTTCCACCTTGGCGATTTCTCTGGGGGTGATTCTGCTGTGCGCCCTCCTGAACGCGATGAAAACCTCTGTAGGCGGGCAGGAACGGCTTTTTTCCGCCGTATCGGCGCTCTGCGTCAGCGCCTCCGTGGCGGCCCCGGCGGTGCGGATGATTCAGCGCTCCACAGCCCTCCTGGAGGAAATGAGCAAATTCCTTCTGGGCTTTGTACCGGTGTATACCGGGCTTGTGACCGCCTCCGGAAAGCCGGTGTCCGGGGCGGTATACAACGCCTGCCTGCTGGGAACAGCGGAGGTGATCGCCCGTCTGGCGGCAACGGTGCTGGCCCCGCTGCTGGGAATCTACCTGGCCCTCTGCCTGATCGGGGCGGCCAGCCGGGAGGTGGACATGCAGCCGGTGTCCAAGCTGGTGCAGAACGGGGCGGTAACCCTGCTGACCCTGCTGCTGACCGTGTTTGTGGGCCTGCTGTCCGTTCAGGGAACCGTTGCGGCGGCAGCGGATACCGTGACAACAAAGACGCTGAAATTCGCGGTCAGCTCCTTTGTGCCGGTGGTTGGCGGCGCGCTCGGCGAGGCGATGAATACTGTCCAGGGCGGATTGGGGCTGATCCGCTCCGCGGTGGGCGGTTTCGGGATACTGGCGGCGGCAGCGGCATTCCTGCCGGAGCTGCTGTCCATTCTGATGATGCAGCTTGCCCTGAGCGCGGCGGGAGCGGCGGCGGATGTGCTGGGCGTGAAGGAGGCGGGCGGCCTGATGAAATCAGCCTCTTCGGTGCTCTCCCTCCTGGCGGGAATGCTGATGGTGTTCGGAATGCTGTTCGTGGTATCCCTGTCCCTGATGATGGCAATGTCCGCGTAAAAGCGCACAGGCCCCCTCTTGGAGAGTGTCGGGGGTGAGGGGCAAGGCCGCGAGACGCTGTCTCGCGCTCTGCGATGCGCCGCTGGCGGCGCATCGGGGATCTAAATCCCCTTGGATTCCCGTAATTTTTGGGGGTGGGGGTGGGGACGGGCGCTTGCGCCCGCCCCCTATCTCGCTGGTACTCCCTGCCCCGCTGGCACTCCCCGCAGAGACGATCGCCCGCCTGCCCATTTTTTCGTAAAGAAAAAATTCATCCCCATAGGCGGCGCAGAGACTGCGACGCAGAAAGTCTCAAGCGTGTTCGGCTACGCTCATACTCTCTGCGGTGAGGGGCTTGGGTACGACGCACGGAATCCCTCAGTCAGGGCTACCGCCTATCGGCGGCATCCCTGCCAGCACTCTACGTTGATAGACGCTTTGTGCGTAGTTAAGATGATCGGTACTCCTTAAATTCGCAGAATGCGTCTTTGTAACGTAGAAAGTTGGCTTGCCTCCCTTGTTATACGTTCCGAAGGAACGTATGGAAGAGGGGACCGCCGCTGCTCCGAAGGAGCGGCGGCGGTGGAAGGAGTCCCTCAGAGGCACAGAATGCCCCACCTGCACATACCGATCGGAAGCACTATCCCAGACTGCACAGGAATCCCAGTGCGCCGCAGGAACTACCCCGCATACAGGAAGGAGCTTTTTTCTTTACGAAAAAAGCGTACTGCGTGAATCAGACTTCCTGCGTGGCAGAAGGCCGGAAGTCTATACAGACTCAACCACCCCTTTTTCCGCCCCTAAAAAAGCCCTTAAAAATAATGGGAATCCAAGGGGAATCCCTTCCCGATGCGCCGCCAGCGGCGCATCTCAGAATTCGGCGAAGCCGAATTCCTAAGTGCGTTGTGAAACAACGCACTGCGGAGACGCGAGGGCAGAGCC
>JAAVZY010000055.1 GCA_022791945.1 Oscillospiraceae bacterium
AATTACTAAATTTGTATGTCGCACAGGCTCTCAATTAAAATAAGAAGAAACCTTTTTCTCTGTGCCCAAATGACACAGAATTGTGTTCCTATACGAGTGACGGGGCAGAAAAATTGTGTTTACATAGTAGCCTAGACACATGTGGAGACGGTAGTATTGATGTCAAAAGTCGAGAAGTAGATATGCGGAAAAGGCTTGAAATCGAGGGATTTTCAAAAATGAGATATAATTTTTTGTTGCATCAAGTCGGCAAAAAACCTTAGAGCCTGTTTAGGATCTCTATAGCAATTCTCAAAAATAGCAGCACTCTCATACGCCGCAGAAACCCATATATCAAAGCTTTCTGCGGCGCACAAGAAAGCTATTTTTGAGAATTGCTATAGGTGTTCGGAAGGGAAAGAGCCCGAGAGCGCTGCTCTCGAGCTCTCGCCAAGGAGATTTAGATCCCTGATGCGCCGCCAGCGGCGCATCGCGGAGCGCGAGACGGCGTCTCGCGGCCTTGCCCTTTGCCACACCCAGAGATCTTGAACAGGCCTCTTAAACAGACCTTTTCGCAGAGCCGACCAGGTTTTGCGCATCCATTCCCGAAAAGGAACCGGACTGTATGCCTCTCCTTCAGAGGCATACAGTCCGGTTCCTTTTCATCAGAGTCTCTGCAGAGACTTCCAATCACATAATTACACGCCATATTTGGCAGTGGAAACCTTCACGCTGGGGCCCATGGTGGTGGTCAGTACGCAGGAGCGGATGTACTGGCCCTTGGCGGCGGCGGGCTTCGCCTTCACAATCGCACCCATCAGAGCTTCGTAGTTCTCGGACAGCTTTTCAGCGCCAAAGGAGGCTTTGCCAATGGGGCAGTGGATAATGTTGGTCTTATCCAGGCGGTACTCAATCTTACCGGCCTTCGCCTCGGAAACAGCCTTGGCCACATCGGGAGTTACCGTGCCGGCCTTGGGAGAGGGCATCAGGCCCTTGGGGCCCAGGATCTTACCCAGGCGGCCAACCATACCCATCATATCCGGGGTGGCAATGACCACGTCGAACTCCATCCAGCCCTCGCCCTGGATCCGCTGAACGTACTCGTCGCTTCCGGCGTAATCCGCGCCCGCGTCCAGAGCAGCCTGCACATTATCGCCCTTGCAGAGGGCCAGCACCCGCACGCTTTTGCCGGTGCCGTTAGGCAGGACAACCGCGCCGCGAACCTGCTGATCCGCATGACGGGAGTCTACGCCCAGCCGGACATGGAGCTCTACCGTCTCATCAAATTTAGCCTTTGCAGTGGAAACAGCCAGCTCCAGGGCCTCGGCGGAGTCATAGAGCTTGCTGCGATCGATCAGCTTCGCGCTGTCCACATATTTTTTACCGTGTTTCATCTCTTCATATCCTCCCTAAAAGTGGTGTATAGCGGATTTTTCCTCCCACCAGGGTTTTTAACCGACCACTTCCACACCCATGGAACGGGCGGTGCCGGCAATCATGCTCATAGCCGCTTCCACAGAGGCGGCGTTCAGATCGGGCATCTTCTGCTCTGCAATCTGCTTGATCTGCTCCCTGGTAATCTTGGCCACCTTGGTCTTGTTGGGCACGCCGGACGCCGTCTCAATGCCGCAGGCCTTCTTAATCAGCACAGCGGCGGGCGGGGTCTTGGTGACAAAGGTAAAGGAGCGGTCGGCATAAACGGTGATGACCACGGGGATCAGCAGACCGATATCGTTCTTTGTACGCTCGTTGAATTCCTTGGTGAACGACATGATGTTCACGCCGTGCTGGCCCAGGGCGGGGCCTACCGGAGGAGCCGGAGTCGCCTTCCCGGCCGGGATCTGAAGCTTGATATAGCCTGTAACCTTTTGAGCCATTCGAACACATTCCTTTCTGAATTTGGGCGCTCCCGGGGAGCGGCCCAATGTGGTAGCTGGCGGAGCCGTTCAGGCTCCTCCCACTGACAGGGGGCTCTCAGCCCGCGAGGACAACCTGGTTGAGCTCCAGCTCTACCTGGCTGTCGCGGCCGAACATCGACACCGTAATCGTAACCAGATTCTTGTCCGGCTCGACGGCATTCACAGTCCCGGTGAAGCCCTCCAGGGGGCCGCTGACAACGGTGACCTGATCGCCCACCCCATAGCTGACCTCCACGTGGACGGTTTCCACTCCCAGGGCGGCCACTTCCTTTTCGCTCAGGGGCACCGGCTTGGACCCGGGGCCCACAAATCCGGTAACGCCCCGGATGTTGCGGATCACATACCAGGAATCGTCCGTGAGGATCATTTTCACCAGCACATAGCCGGGGAAAATCTTCCGTTCCACTTCCCGCTCCTTGTTATCCTTGAGCTCCATGACCTTTTCGGTAGGAACCCGCACCTCCTCAATCAGCTCCTGGAGGCTCTGGTTTTCCACTACCGTCTCAATATTTGCCGCCACCTTATTCTCATAGCCGGAATAGGTGTGTACCACATACCATTTTGCGGTTTCCGCCACGGTATCGCTCCCTTCGAAACTTAACCGGCCAGCCCGTTAAAGACAAGCTGAAACCCGGAAATAAACAGCAGATCCAGCAGCCAGACAGCTACGCCCATCACCAGCACCACAGCTACAACGGTGAGGGTATCCTGGATGACCTGCTTCTTTGTGGGCCAGACAATCTTTTTGAACTCGCTCCGAAGCTCCCGGAAAAAGCGGGAGACTTTTTTTAGCAAATTTTCCTTGTCCTTGGACTTCTGCTCAGGCTTTTTCGCCTTGGAGTCGCTGTTCTTCCTGGCGGTGCTGGAGGTCTGGGGAGCCTTTTTGGACTCGGCCGCGTTTTCTTTCGCCATGCTCAGACCACCTTCCGTTACTTCGTTTCTCTGTGAAGCGTGTGTTTCCGGCAGAAACGGCAGTATTTCTTCATCTCCAGCCGGTCGGGATTGTTTTTCTTTTCCTTGTTTGTCTGGTAGTTGCGCTGCTTGCACTCCGTGCAGGCCAGGACAATCTTGACTCTCATTCTTCGGCACCTCCTGCTGAGATCGGGATTTGTTTTGCCTCCCTCGAAGAGGACGGCGGATTTTTCCGCGCAAAAAAATAAACCCCCTTTGAGGTACTATCTATCATACCATACCACCCCCTGCTTGTCAATGCCTATTTTCATTTATAAAGGAAGGGGCAAGTTCCATAATGAAAATGGACAGTGGGAACTCGTCCGGCAGTTATATTTGTATGGGGGCAAGCCCCCGATAAATCCCGGGTGGTATCTGCCGCCCTGGATGGCAGTCAGTAGTCCGGGATACAGGCACGTCGTGAGACGTCCCTGGAGGAATGAGCTTGAAAGGGAAACCGGGGGGACGTCCGTCCTCCCGGACCCCCGGGCAGTAATCACGGGGGTATTCATGACAAAGGGGGCAGGAAGTTGAAGAGTGAGGTGCTGGTGGACTGGCTGACGTTCAGCGTGAAGAACGCCATGGAGCCAAAGGAGGTTATCCGGTCTGCTGGCGGATAAGCTTTGCCAGATCATCTGAAAATTGAATGATCTGAATGCTGGGTTCCTGCTTCATGTGCTCGTCCTCCCAAAATGATTTGTGGCCTGCGGCATAGCCGGAGGGCTATGCCATGATTATGCCATGACATATGGAGGGCTGCCGGGTCAAGACTGGCCGCAGGCCACTTGCGCAAAAATTTGTGCAACAAAATTTTGCGGTCTTGATGCGGCTGCTCTCTATATGTCACATCCGGGGAGGACGTAACACAACCTTGATTCGCTGCCAGCGATGCAGCGCCGCTCATTGTGTTACAGCGGGGGACTTGCAGAAGGGCAAAAAAGGAAGGGGCAAGCGCCGCAAGGCTTTAGCCGCGCGCTGCCCCTGACTCCTACCAATATTTTTCTCCTTTTGCCCATTTTCTTCTTGACATTGGCTGGGCAAAACAGGAGGCGCTTGTACAGGCTTTTCCCCCCTGCTATTCCCGGGGCTTCTGGCAGCTTCCGCGGCGGGGACAGCTAGAGCAGCTGCCGCAGGAGCCGCCCCGCCTGCGGCGGCGGATGCTGCTCCAGGCGATTCCCGCCAGGGCGGCAAGCAGAAGGGCGATGACGATTCCGTCAGCCAGGCTCATAGATGCGGCTCCTTTTCATTTCCGACCGGAACCGGATTCAGGGATATCCGGGCGCAGATCAGATCAAACCGATCTCCGTCCTGACGCTCGTAAAGACAGCAGGCTGTTTTTCCATCCGGAAGCAGGCAGACATCCCCATATCCGCCGCAGGGATCCAGCTCTGCTGAAAGGGGCCAGGTGCGGCACCCGTCCCTGCTCATCCGCAGCGTCAGATGAACGCGGTCCGCAAAGGGATACCGGGCGTTGCTGGCGCAGTTCAGAAACACCTGCCGCTCCCCGTCCGCCGCCAGGCTCCCGAAGCACATGGGATCCGGCAGCTGCCGGTCAAAGACCGGGGCGCTGAAGGTGCGGCCTCCGTCCCCGGAGCGGGCAACGGCACGGTACATCGTCCGGCTTTCGTGGCGGAGGTTCAGCAGCAGTTCCCCTCCGGGCAGAGCCGCCGCCGTTGTTTCGTTGGGATTTTCCAGGGGTGCGGACACCAGCCCGCCCCGTTCCCAATGCACCCCGTCGTCGCTGTAAATAACGCCGCTGACCGTGGGGCGGTGCTCGATGATCCGACCCTCCGGATCCAGGGGGCGGCCTCTGCCCAGCCACAGGGGGACGATCAGCCGCCCGCTGTCCAGCACGCATCCGTGGCCCGGCCCCAGGGCGCAGATGTTCCAGTCATATTCCGGGCGGAACCCTTCCAGCGCTCCGGTGATCTCCACGGGGGCTCCGAAATGGAGCCCGTCATCCAGGCTCACCGCGTGATAGGCGCGGCGGTATTCCTCGTTCCACAGGAGATGCACCTTGTCCCCTTCCGGAAGGAGCACCGGATTGTGTACCGCCCGGCCCTCCGCGCCTTCCGCCACCGGAACCCGATCCGCAAAGACGGCGCCTCCGTCTGTGCTCCGGTAAAGGAAAATCCGCTGGGAGGACCAGTCCCCGGATTCGCTCCGGGCTTCGCAGCAGCAGAGCACCGTCCCCGCCGCCGTTGCGGCTATGGCAGGAATCCGGTAGAGCGCCCATCCGTTTTTGCCCCGCTCCTCCAGAGTTTGAGCGGAGAGTATCTGTCCAAAGCTGTTCTGTTCCATGGTCGATTCCTTTCTTGGTCACTGCGTGAAAACAGACCTCGAGAGCTCTGCTCTCGAGCACTCGCCAAGGGGACGAGTCCCCTTGGATTCCCATCTTTTGGGGGGAGGGGGTGGGGACGGGCGCTTGCGCCCGTCCCCCTACCTCGCTGGAACTCCTTGCAGGAACGATCGCCCGCCTACCCATTTTTTCGTAAAGAAAAAATTCAGATCCATAGGCGGCGCAGCACCTGCGTCGCAGAAAGTTTCGAGCGTGTTCTGTTACGCTCATGCTTTCTGCGGGGAGGGGGCTTGGGTGGGACGCTCGGAATCCCCCAGTCAGGGGCTACCGCCTGGCGGCGGCGGTGGAAGGGTTCCCATGGGAGCAGAAATCCCCCCATCCGCATATACCGATTGGAAGCACTATCTCAAGTCTGTGCAGAAACCCCGTGCGGCGCAGGAAGTCCCACGCACGCAGGAGGAAGGAAGTCTATACAGACTCAACCCCCAACCCCTTCCGCCCTTAAAAAAGCCCTTAAAAATAATGGGAATCCAAGGGGAATCCCTCCCCGATGCGCCGCTGGCGGCGCATCTCAGAATTCGGCGAAGCTGAATTCCTAGGTGCGTCGTGAAACGACGCACCGCAGAGCCGCGAGACAGCGTCTTGCGGCCTTGCCCTTCCGAACACGCAGAGAGCGGAGCTTCAAAGAAGAGTGGGAGGGGGCTGCTGCAGGCCCAGGCGGATGTACTGCTCGGCGGGAGCCGCGTTCTCCTCCATGAGCGTCCGCATCAGTCGGCACATCCGTGCCTCCTGCTCAGGATCCTCCAGGGGATGCGCCTGCTGGGGATCGGACTGGGTGTCAAACAGCATGGTGGGATAGAGGTGCTGGCCGCTGGGGCTGACCGTCTTTGTCCGCATAACCGGCAGACCCTTGGTAAAGGGCAAGGGAGCGTGAAGCTCCATGGTCTGGAGCTCCTCGTTGGGGATGAAGGCCCGGCGGCCTCCATGCCGGGTGGGCATCAGGGTGTACTGACAGAGAGGCTCGTTTGTGGGAACCGGGCTCCGGAGATAGGTATAGCGTCCGTCCGTGCAGCAGACCTGTCCCCCGTGGATGCCGTAGAGCCCCGCCTCCCGGACGGGCGCGTCGGAGCGGATCGTCTCCCGGAGGGGAACGCCCTGCATATCCCCAGGCAGAGGCACGCCGAAGAACTCCAGCAGAGTCGCGGGCAGATCAATGGTCTGCACCAGGCTTTTTCGGTGCTCGTTTCGGACCTGGGAGCGGGGATCCCAGATGAACAGGGGCGTATTGGCAACCTCATTGTAGAAGGGGAAGTAGCATTTGGCCCAGTGATCGTGCTCTCCCAGCATAAAGCCGTGATCCGTGCAGACGATCAGCATGGTATCCTTCCACATATCATACCGATCCATCAGATCCAGCACCCGCCCCAGGGATTCGTCGCACATGGACAGCAGGGCCGCGTATTCCATCCGGAGATGATTGACGGTTTCCGCGTCCTCGGTGACCTTCTGATAGAGGGGCCAGTCGAACAGCTTCCCGTGGTATTCATGGGGATAGAGATCCTTGAATTTCTGTTGGGAGTAAAAGGGCTCGTGGGGATCAAAGGTTTCGATTTGCAGGAACCAGCTGTCCGCGTCCCTGTTCCGCTCCATGAAATGAAGCCCGGCGTCAAAGGTAAGGGACTGGGACTGCTTGTCCGCCGTATCCATGTAGGAGCGGTTGACAAAATCCTGCTCGTTCCAGTAGAGCTCCTCCCGCGCGTTGCCGTTTTCCGGCCGGGGAACGCCGCCGACAACGCCTTTCCAGGCATCGCCCTCCTGGCCCCGGAAGGCTTCGTAGGAGCGATAGCGGGTGTGATAGGTGGCTCCGCCATCCTCGAAATAATGGTAGTGATCCGTCACAAGGTGGGTGTGTACGCCATGCTCCTTCAGGAGCTCGGGCATGGAGTCGTCGAAGGGCTCCAGGGGCCCCCAGCTTCTGTGAAGGAAGTTGTACCGCCCGGTGTGCAGCTCCCGCCGCGCGGGCATGCAGGGCATACTCCCTACGAAACAGGTGTCAAAGGCCGCGGAGTGTTCCGCCAGCCGGGAGAAATGCGGCGCTTTCGTCCAGCCGCACCCGTAGGGCGGCAGCATCCGCTTGTTGAGAGAATCATACATGACCATGATCGCACGCATTGTCTTTCCTCCTCGAAGGTGGTGACTAAGGGCTAAGACCTCGAGGCTCTGCCTCGAGCTCCGCCAAGGGGGCCTGGCCCCCCTTGGATTCCCATCTTTTTTAAGGGCTTTTTTAAGGGCGGAAAAGGGGTGGGTTGAGTCTGTAGAGACTTCCGGCTTTCTGCCACAGAGATAGTCTGATTCCCGCAGTACGCTTTTTTCGTAAAGAAAAAAGCTCCCTTGTGGGTGCGGGATACTTCCTGCGCCGCCTGCGGAGACAGGAGATCTGCGCTTCTTTAATATACTCTGTGTGAATTGAAAAAGGCCCGCCCTTAATTCCTGTCCTTATCCCGCAAGTTCATATCATTGCGCATAAAATATTTGTCTTCCGCCTGCCAAAGGCCAAGGGTACACGCTCAATGGAGCGTACAGACGTGGATTTCGGGCATTTTTGACGCTGCCTGTGCGGAAAAAGCCCCTTTCAGGCGCTGGGCCCGGAGCTCCGGAATAGGCTCTTAACCCTCGCCCTATGCGATTCCCCCTATGCGCCGCACTGGGCGGCACATAAGGGGAGTATGCGCTCAGACAGAAAGTCCGGCGCGGGACATGACGGCACGGAGGCGCTCGGTCTGTTCGCTGGTCAGATCCACCAAGGGAAGGCGGCAGGGGCCGGCGTTCCAGCCCAGCAGGTTCATGGCGGCCTTGACCGGGACGGGGTTCACGTCCATGAACAGGGCGTTGGTCAGCTCCAGCAGGCGCAGCTGGAGGGCGGCGGCACCCGTGATATCGCCGTCAAAGAATTTCTGGCAGATGTCGTGCGTCTCCTGGGGCATCACGTTGGAGAGCACGGAGATGACGCCCGCGCCCCCCAGGGAGAGGATGGGCACAATCTGATCGTCGTTGCCGGAGTAGACCTGGAGCGCGTCTCCGCAAAGGGCGCGGATTTGGGCGATCTGGGAGATGTTCCCGCTGGCCTCTTTGATAGCGGCGATGCGGGGGTGCTCCGAAAGGATTTTGCAGGTTTCCGGCAGGATGTTCACCCCGGTGCGGCTGGCGACGCTGTAGAGGATCACAGGAAGCTCAGAAGCGTCGGCGATCTTGGTGAAATGGGCAATCAGCCCCCGCTGGGAGGTTTTGTTGTAGTAAGGGGTTACCTGGAGAAGCGCGTCCGCTCCCAGGCGCTGCGCCTCCCGGGAGAGCTCGCAGGCATAGGCGGTGTCGTTGCTGCCGGCCCCGGCCACCACCGGAACCCGCTTGTTGACCCGCTTCACCGCATAAGCAATGCAGTCCACGTGCTCCTGGTCGGTCATGCAGGCAGACTCTCCCGTAGTGCCGCAGATGACGATGGCGTCAGTTCCCCGCTGAATCTGGTCGTCGATGAGCTTTCCCAGCTCCTCATAATGAATGCTTCCGTCCGGATGCATGGGGGTGATGATGGCCACGCCCGCCCCCCGGAAAATAGGCTGCTTCAAATAAGCTCCCTTCCCTTCAATGCAGTTTGTATGTTCAAAAGGTAAGACCTTGAGGCTCCGCCTCAAACTCCGCCAAGGGGAGCTGGCTCCCCTTGGATTCCTGTCTTTTTGGGGAGGGGGGTGGGGACGGGCGCTTGCGCCCGTCCCCCTGCCTCGCTGCTGCTCCCCACAGGGTCGATCGCCCGCCTACCCACTTTTTCGTAAAGAAAAAGTTCAGCTCCATAGGCGGCGCAGAGGCTGCGACGCAGAAAGTTTCGAGCGGGTTCTGCTATGCTTCTACTACGCTCGAGACTTTCTGTAAGGAGGGGCTTAGTGCTACGCACGGAATCCTCCAGGCAGGGCTACCGCCTGACAGCGGCATCCCTGCCATGCCCCCGACGTTCCTTCGGAACGTCTCACAAGGGGGCCGAGCCAAAACTCTACGCTAATAGACGCTTGGTGCGTAGTCAAGAGCCACTCATCCTCTTAAATTCGCAGAAAATGTCTGTAGGAGCAGAGTGTTGGCTTGCCTCCCTTGTTATACGTTCCGAAGGAACGTATGGGAGAGGGGACCGCCGCTGCTCCGAAGGAGCGGCGGTGGTGGAAGGATTCCGATCATGGCACAAAATCCCTCCTCGCAGAGCCTGTGAGTGCGGCAGTATTACGCTCGAGACTTTCTGCGCCGCAGAAATTACCCCGCACGCAGGAGGGAGCTTTTTTCTTTACGAAAAAAGCGTACTGCGTGAATCAAACTCTCTGCGTGGCAGAAAGCCGGAAGTCTGTACAGACTTGACCCCCAACCCCTTCCGCCCTTAAAAATAATGGGATTCCAAAGGGACGCGTCCCTTTGGCGGGAGCTCGAGGGCAGAGCCCTCGAGGTCTTCCCCGTGTCAGTCCAGCCAGCCTTTAGCGGCCAGGAGCTCGGCCATGAGGACAGCGCCGCCCGCCGCGCCGCGGCAGGTATTATGGGACAGGCAGACGAACTTGTAGTGATACTGACTGTCCGGGCGCAGGCGGCCGATGGAGACTGCCATTCCGTTTTCCAGATCCCGGTCCAGGCGGGTCTGGGGCCGATCCGGCTCCTCGAAGTAATGGAGGAACTGCTTTGGCGCGGAGGGGAGCGCCAGCTCCTGGGGAGCGCCCCGGAAAGCTGCCCACCGGGCCTTGATCTCCTCCATGGAGGGCTTCTGCGCAAACCGCACAAACACCGCCGCCATATGTCCGTCGCTCACCGGCACCCGCAGGCACTGGGCCGTAATGGAAGGCTTTTCCGCCGGGAGGATCCGGCCCTGCTCCATGTCCAGGGTTCCCCAGATCTTCAAAGGCTCCTGCTCGCTCTTTTCCTCCTCGCCGCCGATGTAGGGGATCACATTGTCCGCGATCTCCGGGAAGGTGGCGAAGGTCTTGCCCGCTCCGGAAATGGCCTGATAGGTGCAGACCAGAGCCTCGGTCACCCCGAAGTCCATCAGGGGATGGAGGGCGGGCACGTAGCTTTGCAGGGAGCAGTTGGATTTGACAGCGATAAAGCCCCGCCTGGTGCCCAGCCGCTTCCGCTGGGCGGCGATGACCTCCGCGTGCTCCCCGTTGAGCTCAGGCACGATCATGGGCACATCCGGGGTGGAGCGGTTGGCGGAGTTGTTGGAGATCACCGGGCACTCGGCTTTGGCGTAGGCCTCTTCCAGCTTTTTGATCTCCTCCTTGGGCATATCCACCGCGCAGAAAACAAAGTCTACCTGGGCTGCGATCTGTTCCACCTGGGCGGCGTCCTGAACCACGAGCTCCCGCATGGAGGCGGGAATCGGCTTGGGCATGGCCCAGCGTTCGCCCACCGCCTGGGCGTAGGTTTTCCCGGCGCTCCGGGCGGAGGCCGCCAGCAGGGTTACGTGAAACCAGGGGTGATTCTCCAGAAGAATGGCGAACCGCTGGCCCACCATCCCCGTAGCCCCAATGATTCCCACTCGAAAGCTCTTCATCATCAAATCCATTCCTTTCCAATTCCATTCTATGCCACAGAGGCGAAATTGTGCGTTCCCGGAAGGCCGCGAGACGCTGTCTCGCGTCTCTGCGGTGCGTCGTTTCACGACGCACCTAGGAATTCGGCTTCGCCGAATTCTGAGATGCGCCGCTGGCGGCGCATCGGGGATCTAAATCCCCTTGGAAC
>JAAVZY010000056.1 GCA_022791945.1 Oscillospiraceae bacterium
CGGATTTACCATATTGCCCAGGCGATTCCGGATGCCGCTACCATCAACGCGCCTGTGGTGATCACCATCGGCACGGGTACCGTACAGTATCCCCTGACCCGGCGGAACTGCGCCCAGGTGACCGCCTGCGGCCTCCGGACAACGCCCTGAACAGCATCAACGGAACCGCTCCCGCAGGAGGTGAGACTGCATGAACAACGCAATGAAAATGGCTATGCTGTCCCGGTGGAAGGATTCCCTCAGAGGCACAGAATATCCCACTTGCACATACCGATCGGAAGCACCATCCCAGCCTGCGCAGAACCGCTGTGCGGCGCAGGAACTCCCCCGCATACAGGAGGGAGCTTTTTTCTTTACGAAAAAAGCGTACTGCGTGAATCAGACTGCCTGCGTGGCAGGAGGCCGGAAGTCTGTACAGACTCAACCCCACCCCCTTTCCGCCCTTAAAAAAGCCCTTGAAATAATGGGAATCCAAGGGGAATCCCTTCCCCTTGGCGAGTGCTCGAGAGCAGAGCTCTCGAGGTCTTGCCCTTCGACGCACGCAGAGATCCGAAACAGGCGGCGGATATCAGTTGATAAATTGATTCTGCGTCCGGGAGGCAAGGTCTTGCATATCCGGAAAAAATCTGATAAAATGGAGGAAAGAGAGTCCATTTCTTCGGGAATGGCCTTGCAGGATTGGATCGCCGAAAGCCCCTCAAGGGGGCTTTTTTAGTGAGGACTGCCGCTGTGGTACTGCCCTAAGAGGCAGGAGCCCTCCTCGAAAGGAAATCTGTCATGAAAAAAGATGTCTATATCTCCATCCGGGGAATCCAGGCCATTGACGGTGATCGGGACGTGACCGAGCTGTTCACGCAAGGCCGCTTCTACCGACGCAACAACAGCTACTACATCACCTATGACGAAAGCGAAGCCACCGGCTATGAGGGCAGCAAAACCACCCTCAAGGTGGAGGGGAGCCGGAAGGTCACCCTCACCCGCAGCGGCGCTGTCCGCTCCCACCTGATCGTGGAGGCCGGGGAACGGAACATCGGTCACTATGGCACTGCCGGCGGGGAACTGATCATCGGCGTCAACACCCGCCTGATCCGCTCCTCCCTGACCGACGCGGGCGGGGATCTCCGCTTTTCCTACTCCCTGGACGTGAATTCCAGCTTGGTCAGCGAGAACGAGGTCTATGTCAACGTAAAGGAATGCGAAACGCCCTCCTGACGGAAGGGCTTACAGAAAGGAATGCTTGCAGCATGATCAATCCCATCCAGGACGCAAAAGCCCAGCTTCACGAGGTCATCCTGGCTGCTGCCGGACGGGCGGTTGCCTCCGGCGCTCTGGCGGCGGAGCCTATCCCCGCCTTCACCATCGAAATCCCCGCAGATCCCAGGAACGGCGACTTTGCCTCCAATGCCGCCATGGTTTCCGCCAGGGCCTTCCGCATGCCCCCCAGAAAGATCGCCGAGATCATCGCCGGGGAGCTGGTTCTGGAGGGAACCTGGTTTGACCGGGCTGAGGTGGCCGGCCCCGGCTTCCTGAACTTCTTCCTGAGCCGGGATTGGTTCAGCCAGGTGCTCCGCGCCGTCGAGGAACGGGGCAGGGACTACGGCCGCACCCTCACCGGCGGCGGAAAGCGGGTGCTGGTGGAATTCGTCTCCGCAAACCCCACCGGCCCCATGCACATCGGCAACGCCCGGGGCGGCGCCATCGGCGACGGAATCGCCTCCGTCCTGGACTGGGCCGGCTATCAGGTAGAGCGGGAGTTCTACGTAAACGACGCGGGCAACCAGATCAACAAGTTTGCCGTCTCCCTGGAGGCCCGCTATCTTCAGCTGTACGATCCCGCTGTGGAAATGCCGGAGGGTGCCTATCTGGGCGGGGACATCACCGCCCACGCCCAGGCATTCGCCAAGCTCCATGGGGACAAATACTGCGCCGCCTCCCCGGAGGAGCGGCAGAAGGCCCTGGTGGACTACGCCCTCCCCATAAACATCCGGGGGCTGGAGGAGGATCTGCTGAAATACCGGATCTCCTATGACAACTGGTTCCGGGAATCCACCCTCCACCAGAACGGCCAGGTAGAACGGGTTGTGGAAATGCTGAAGGAAAAGGGCAGCACCTATGAGTCAGAGGGAGCCCTTTGGTTCCGGGCCACGGACTTCGGCGCTCCACAGGATTTTGTCCTGGTGCGGCAGAACGGGGTGCCCACCTATGTAGTGCCGGATATTGCCTATCACTATAACAAGCTGGTGACCAGAGGCTTTGACAAGGCGATCAATGTGCTGGGCGCGGATCACCACGGCTATGTTCCCCGGCTGAAGGCCGCCCTTCAGGCGCTGGGAATCGACCCGGACAAGCTGGACGTCGTCATGATGCAGATGGTGAATCTGGTGCGGGACGGCGAGGTCATCAAGGCCAGCAAGCGCAGCGGCAAGGCCATCACGCTGGTGACCCTGCTGGAGGAGGTGCCCATCGACGCGGCGCGGTTCTTCTTCAATATGCGGGAAGCAAGCTCTCAGTTTGACTTTGACCTGGATTTGGCCGTGGAGGAAAGCGCTCAGAATCCCGTTTACTACGTGCAGTACGCCCATGCCCGGATCTGCAGCATCCTGCGGAACCTTGCCGGGGAGGGAATCGCCCCCCGGCCTGCTGCGGAGTGCGACCTGTCCCGGCTGGAGGCTCCGGAGGAGACTGCGCTGATCCGCTTCCTGGCGGCGCTCCCCCAGGAGATCGACAATGCGGCCAGGGATTACGAGCCCTTCCGGCTCACCCGCTACGCCATGGATTTGGCGAACCTGTTCCACAGGTTTTATACCGCCTGCCGGGTCAAGGGAGAGGAGGAGGCTCTGCTCTATGCCCGCCTGGCCCTCTGCATGGCCGCCCGCACCGCTTTGGAAAACGTGCTGAGCCTCCTGAAAATCACCGCCCCCGAATCCATGTAAAATCGCCCGACATCCTGCGGAGGGGGAGGGGCAAGGCCGCGAGACGCTGTCTCGCGTCTCTGCGCTGCGCCGCTAGCGGCGCAGCGGGGAAGGGATTCCCCTTGGATTCCCGTCTTTTTGGGGTTATGGGGGTGTGGGATTTCAGTTCCTGCCTCGCTGGCACTCCCCGCAGGGTCGATCGCCCGCCTACCCATTTTTTCGTAAAGAAAAAATTCAGCTCCATAGGCGGCGCAGAAACTGCGACGCAGAGAGTTTCGAGCGTGCTCTGTTACGCTCATACTTTCCTACGGAAGGGGAACGCTGTACAACGCACAAAATCCCTTCTCCGCAGAGCCTGTGAGCGTGGCAATATTACGCTTGAGACTTTCTGGGGCGCAGGAAGTACCCCATCCCCACAAAGGAGCTTTTTTCTTTACGAAAAAAGCGTACCGCGTGAATGAGACTGACTGCGTGGCAGGAGGCCGGAAGTCTGTACAGACTTGACCCCACCCCTTTTTCCGCCCTTAATAAGCCCTTAAAATAATGGGATTCCAAAGGGACGCGTCCCCGATGCGCCGCAAGCGGCGCATCTCAGAATTCGGCGGAGCCGAATTCCTAGGTGCGTCGTGAAACGACGCACCGCAGAGCGCGAGAGCAGAGCTCTTGCGGCCTTTGCGCAGAGACTCCATCAGAGCCCCATTCAAAAAATACAGCAAGGAAGGCAGCGAACTATGGAAAGAACAGTAGGAACCATCGTGCGCGGGATTCGCGCACCCATCATCCGTCAGGGAGACGATCTGGTGCAGATTGTGGCAGATTCTGTCCTGAACGCCCAGAAGGCCGAGGGCTTCGCTCCCCAGGAGCGGGACGTGGTCGCCATTACGGAGGCCGTGGTCGCCCGGGCCCAGGGGAACTACGCGTCCATAGAGCATATCGCCGCCGATATGGACGAAAAATTCGGGGATGACACCGTGGGCGTCATCTTCCCCATCCTCAGCCGGAACCGGTTTGCCATCTGCCTCCGGGGCATCGCCAAGGGCCGGAAGAAGATCGTCCTGATGCTCTCCTATCCCTCCGACGAGGTGGGGAATCATCTGGTCAGCCAGGATCTTCTGGATGAAAAGGGAGTCAATCCCTATACCGACGTGCTCACTGAGCAGAAATACCGGGAGCTGTTCGGCGTGGTGCTCCACCCCTTCACCGGCGTGGACTACGTTTCCTATTATAAGAACCTGATCACCGAAATGGGCGCAGAGGTGGAGATTGTCTTCTCCAACAACTGCCGCACCATTCTGGATTATACCCGCAGCGTGCTCACCTGCGACATTCACACCCGCCAGCGCACTAAACGGATCCTCTCCGCGGCGGGAGCCAAGGTCTACGGTCTGGACGATATCCTGAAGGCTCCGGTCAACGGCAGCGGCTTCAACGAGCAGTACGGCCTGCTGGGCTCCAACAAGGCCACGGAGGAAACCGTCAAGCTGTTCCCCAGGAACTGCACTCCTTTTGTGGAGGCCGTCCAGCAGAAGCTCCTGGAGGCCACCGGCAAGACCATCGAAGTGATGGTCTACGGCGACGGCGCTTTCCGGGATCCGGTGGGCAAGATCTGGGAGCTGGCGGATCCGGTGGTATCCCCGGCCTACACCAAGGGCCTGGAGGGCACCCCCAATGAAATCAAGCTGAAATATCTGGCGGACAATCAGTTTGCCAGCCTCTCCGGGGACGCCCTGAAGGAGGCTGTCTCAGACTATATCCGGGAGAAAAAGGCCGGCTCCTCTGAGGGCCGGATGGAATCCCAGGGCACCACGCCCCGGCGGCTGACGGATCTCATCGGTTCCCTGTGCGATCTGACCTCCGGCAGCGGCGATAAGGGCACGCCGATTGTGTATATCCAAAACTATTTTGACAATTACGCAAAATAGTGAAAAGGCTGTCGGACGCTGTATAGAAATCGCTGCAAATGTGTAATACAGAGGGTTGTTTTCCACACTTTCCACCGCCCGGATGTTGAAAACGTGGAAAACCCAGTGGAAACTGCCCCTGTTTTTCACAATTTCGGTGGAATACCCGGTGGAAAAAGTTGAAAACCCGGTGAATTCCAGTTTCTTCTATGCATAAAATACGAATTGTAAAATTCATGTGATTTCTGTGAACGAAGTGTGTGCGCGACGCCGCGCCTCAGTCCGGCCCTTCGTCTGCGCAGAGCTCCCCAAACCTCTCCCAAGCGAAAAAGGCGCTGCGGAATGTTTCCGCGGCGCTTTTTTCGCCTCCGCCGGTTTGGCGGAACGTTATCTGTAATTGTATGATGAAGGCAGCCTGTTGCTCAGGTGCCGGGAGGCTGGCGAAAGGGCAAACCGCTGACGGAGCTTTCCGCTGAGCCAGCAGAGGGGCATGGAGAGCACAAACCAATAGGCCGAATACCGCAGGCACACCTGCCCCAGGAGATTAAAGCGAAGCTGGGAATAATCCCACACGTCCCAATGCAGCAGGCGATTGACCACACAGCCTACCAGGAATTCCGCTCCGGTGATGACAGCGGAACCCATCAGTCCCCGCTGGATCAGCGGGCGGTTCCGGCAGCGGCTGTCCATATAATAGATCGCTGTAAAGCATACGCCGCCGGTGAGAGACATACTCCAATGGGTGAAGCCCCGCCAGAGAAGCTCTATCAGGCTGTAGCCCAGCGCGCCGATGAGAAACAGCCTGGAAACGATTTTCAGCTGAGCCTTCACGTTTCCGCCTTTCCGGACGGCTCCGCCGTCCTGCGTCTCCTCCCCCGGAAAGAATCAAATTCGATTCTTTTCGGGTGTGTGACTATAGTGTGCGTCCGGTGCGGGAAATCATGCAGGAAATCCACTGGAAATACTTTGCTTGACCGCTTGTTTGTTAAAATTTGGAAACTTTGTTCGTGAGAGGGGAAGGCCGCGAGACGCCGTCTCGCGCTCTGCCAAGGGGATTAAATCCCCTTGGAACCCGTAAATTTTAGGGGGTGGGGTGGGGACGGGCGCTTGCGCCCGCCCCCCTGCCTCGCTGGTACTTTTCGCAGAGAGGATCGCCCGCCTACCCATTTTTTCGTAAAGAAAAAATTCAGCTCCATAGGCGGCGCAGACAGTACGACGCAGAAAGTTTCGAGCGTGTTCTGCTGCGCTCATGCTTTCTGCAAGGCGAAGCGCTGTGCTACGCACGGAATCCCTCAGTCAGGGCTACCGCCTGACGGCGGCATCCCTGCCATGCCCCCGACGCTCCTTTGGAACGTCTCACAAGGGGGCCGAGCCAACTTTCTGCGCCGCAGGAAGTACCCCGCACACAGAAAGGAGCTTTTTTCTTTACGAAAAAAGCGTACTGCGGGAATCAGACTATCTGCGTGGCAGAAAGCCGGAAGTCTCTACAGACTCAACCCCAACCCCTTTCGCCCTTAAAAAAGCCCTTAAAAATAATGGGAATCCAAGGGGAATCCCTTCCCCTTGGCAGAGCGCGAGACAGCGTCTCGCGGCCTTCCGTCCAGCACAGCCCCTGCTGGGGACTGAGAAAGATCCCTTCGGTCTGTGAATTCATAATTTGTTCATGTTTCGGCTGGGAAACTGTGCTATAGTAGAAAGGCAGGATCTGTTTTCATGCCTGCCTTGACTTGGATCCGACCTGGGGACTATTTGGAGGACGACAGATGGACAGCGGCTTTTCAATCCGGAACGAAGCAAAACGAACGGGCCGGCTGGAAATCCTCAATTACCTGCGGGCACGGGGCGCCAGCCCCAGAATGGATATGATCCGGCAGCTCCCTCTGCCAAAGGGCGCGGTGGCTCTTCTGGTCAGCGAGCTCCTTCAGGAGGGCATCCTCACCGAGCGGGGCGAGCTCCCCGCCGAAGGACGGCCCGCCCGCCGGGGACGCCGGAGCTCGCTGCTGGACATCAACGAGAACTGCCGCCTTGCCTTTGGGGTTGTCATGGAGGGAGACGCGCTCTACCTGGGCCTGACCAACCTGAAAGGGGACGTTCTGGAGCGGGCGGAGGTCCCCCTGAAGCAGCCGGGCTATCGTGAGATTCTGGAGCAGATTGTGGAACAGCTCCACGCGCTGATCCGCAATGGCTGTATTCCGCCGGAACAGCTTCTGGGCGCCGGAATCTGCGTCAGCTGCAGCGCCGCCGGATATCTGGAGGGCCCCGCCGGGGGAGATAAGCTGCTCCGGCTCCGAAGGGACTTGTCCCACGCCCTCACCATGCCCGTATTCACCGGCACCACCATTGCGGGAGCAATCAGCGCCCAGCGGCTCTTTTCCCAGAGCCGGGAGGAAAATCTGCTGATGCTCCGTTACGGCCGTCAAATCGAGGCCGCCCTCCTGATCAGCGGGCGGCTGTACCGGGGCGCGTCCGGGCGGGCTGGGGGATTCCCCGCTATGCAGGAGCTGCCCGACGGCCGCACCAGCTATCAGGCCGCCGAACGCCTGGAGGGTACCCGGGACGGCACCAACCAGGCGCTGAATGAAAAGCTGGCCAGGGATCTGGAGCTGTGCTGCCTGACCCTGGATCCGGAGGCTGTCTACGGCTTTGGCAGCTACTTTGAAACAGAGTCCGCCCTGAAGGAGATCAGCCGGATCCTTTCCGAACGGCGGCTGCCGCCCTTCCGCCCCTGCCGGGTTACGGAGGACACCCTGTTTCTGGCAGGCTGCGCTTCAGCGGTGGAGCACTGCTTTTACGCGGCCTCCTGAGAGCTTGTTCAGGCTCTGACAGGCCGGGGTATCCCAAAGGAGGGCCGTTGGCGCGTGGGTTTCATCTTTACCGAAGTCAAGCGGGTCCTGCCAGTGCTGCTGGCAGTGGATCTTCTCTGCGTCCCCGGCGCCTGGATGTGCGGGGCGCTGGATTACCGGGTATTCGTGGGGATCGGCTATGGAACGCTGTTTTCCCTGCTTTACTTTGTTCTGCTGGGTTTTGTGGTCAGGGGGGCGCTGGAACGGCCCCCAAAGCAGGCCAAGCGGTTTTTGCAGATCAACTATGCCGGGCGGTATCTCCTGCTGGGGGCCATCCTGTCGGTGGCGTTCCTGTCGGAGCATGTGAACCCCTGGTGTGTCTGCGCGGCTTTCCTGGCTCCCAAGCTGACCTATACCCTGATAGGCTTTCGGGATTTCCTCCGGGTTAAGCTGGGTCTTCCGGAACGGAAGGCCGGCAAACCGGAGAAAACTGATAAAATGGACTGAGCCCCCGGGGGCTCATGAAAGGAGAGGGCAACAGCCTATGGGCGGAATTTCCATCGAAGGGCCAAAAATCCTGTTTCAGCTTCCGTTTTTTGGAGGGCTGAATATTACAGAGACTGTGGTGACCTCCTGGCTCATCATCCTGGCGGTGTTTATTCTCTGCAAATTCCTGACCCACAATCTGGAGAAAATCCCCACGAAGAAGCGTCAGCAGCTGGCGGAGAAGGCGGTCATAATGATCGACAAGCTGGTTGCCGACACCATGGGCGAGCGGAACATGGCCTACGCGCCCTACATAATGACGCTGATGGTCTTTTCCCTGCTGGGGAGCCTGGTCAGCTTGCTGGGCTTCCGGAGCGTGACCGCGGATCTGAACGTGACCCTGACCTGGGGCTTTATTACCTTTGTGCTGATCTGGCGGGCGGGCTTTAAGGCCAACGGCCCGAAGCAGCTCAAGGGCCTGTTGGATCCAATTCCGGTGATGCTGCCCATGAATATCATCGGGGAGATTGCCACGCCGGTTTCCATGGGCTTCCGTCATTTCGGCAACGTGCTGGCAGGCACCATTATTTCCACCCTGGTGTACGCGGGGCTTACCATTGCGACCCAGGCGGTGCTGAATATCGCCTTCCCGCTGTTTGCAATCGGTATTCCGGCGGTGCTGTCGGTGTATTTTGACCTGTTCTCAGGCTGCATCCAGGCGTATATATTTGGAATGCTGACCATGGTCTACGTCTCCAACGCCAACGCCCCCGAGGAGGCATAAGGGCCAAGACCTTGGGGACTCCGTCCCCAAACCTCTGCCAAAGGGGCCTGGCCCCCTTTGGAAACCCAATATCTTTTTGGGAGAGGGGGCCGAAAAAGGGATCTGACTTGTCTGTACCTGCCGGCCCCCTCTCTCAAAAAGATAACGGGAATCCAAGGGGAGCTGGCTCCCCTTGGCGGAGGCGCGAAGGCGGGGCCTTCGCGGTCTTGCCTTTATCACACTTCGTTGTCTCTTGGTATTTACATATAACAAAGTGAAAAGGAGAAATTTAGCATGGAAAGAGCAATTATTCTCGCGGCATCTGCAATCGGCGCCGGTCTGGCGATGATCGCCGGCCTGGGCCCTGGCATCGGTGAAGGCTTCGCTGTCGGCAAGGCCTGTGAGGCCATCGGCCGTCAGCCCGAGGCAAAGGGCAGCATCATGTCCACCATGTTCGTCGGCTGCGCCGTTGCGGAAACCACCGGTATTTACTCCCTGGTTATCGCCATCCTCCTGATCTTCGTCAACCCGCTGCTGGGCATGCTGTAAGTCCGGCCGCCCGATCAGTCAGACGGTTATAACGTAAAAGGGGTATGCCACAGATGAATGAAGCACTCATTACAGTCGATTGGTTTACCGTTGGCGCAACGCTCATCAACACCCTGATCCTCTTCCTGATCCTCAAGCACTTCCTCTACCAGCCGGTAAAGAAAATGCTTAAGGCCCGGGAGGAGGAGGTCCGCGCGACCTATGACGCCGCGGATCAGGACAGGGCGCAGGCCCAGGAGCTGAAACAGGAATACGAGTCCCAGATGGCCACCGCCAAGGAACAGGCCGGGGAGCTCATCCGTTCCGCTACCCTCAAGGCCCAGAGCCATGCCAGCGAGATCCTCTCCGACGCCCAGAAAAAGGCGGAGGACCGCCTCCAGCGGGCCGGGGAGCAGATCGAAACCGAACGCCGGAAGGCTGTCAGCGAGGCGCGGGACGCCATCGCGGGCCTGGCTATCTCCGCTGCGGAACAAGTGGTCCGGGAGGAGCTCAACGCCGCCAGGAACGAAAAGCTGGTCAACCAGTTCCTGGATCAGCTGGAGCTTCCCGAGACGCCGGATCTCTCCGCAAAACGGTAGTTCGGCCCCATTCTACAAATTCAACAAAACGGGAGGGAAAACGGCATGGCGGAACGGGTTCGGGACGTATATGCCTCTGCGCTTTTTGACGCGGCCGCTTCCGATGAGGAACGGCAGGAGCTCCTGGTACAGCTCCGGGAGCTTGACAGCCTGCTGGGAAATATGCCCGACTATATGCGGCTGATGGCAACCCCCGCTGTCTCCAAGGAAGAGAAGCGGGGCCTGCTGGAGGGCGCCTTTGCCGGGCAGGTTCACCCCAAGCTGCTGAACCTGCTGAAGGTGCTGGTCAACAACGGACGCTTCCCGTATTATTCTTCCATTGCGGAGCAATACGGCCAGCTGCTGGACGAGCACCAGGGAATCCTGGCTGTTACTGCGGTCACGGCAATGCCTCTCTCAGAGGAAACCGCTCACCGCCTGGAGGAGAAGCTCCGGACGGAAACCGGCAGGGACGTACGCCTGACGGTGGAGGTGGATCCCTCTGTCCTGGGCGGCATCCTGCTGCGGTACGGCGGCAGGGAGATTGACGGAACCGTCCGCGCCCGTCTGGACGGGATGCGGCAGCGGATCCTGAGCTCCGCGATTCACTAGCAAGTAATACGCGCGCCGCCTGTCCCCCTTTGGGCAGGCGTTCAGGCGCAGGGAGGAAATCAGATTGGAATTACGCTCACAGGAAATTACAAGTCTGATCCGAAAGCAAATCGAGTCCTATGACGAGGCCATTGTCCAGAACGACACCGGAACCGTGGTTTCGGTGGGCGACGGCATTGCCCGGGTATACGGGCTCCAGAACTGCATGTCCAACGAGCTGATCGATTTCGGCGGCACCATGGGCATTGCGCTGAACCTGGAGCAGGACTACGTAGGCGCTGTTCTCCTTGGATCAGACGAGCAGATTATGGAGGGCGACACCGTAAAGCGCACCGGACGGATTGTGTCCGTGCCGGTGGGCAGCGCGCTGCTGGGCCGGGTTGTGGATTCCCTGGGCCAGCCTGTGGACGGAAAGGGCCCGGTGCTCACTGAGGAGACTGCTCCCATTGAGTCCCCGGCGCCCGGCATCATCGAGCGCAAAAGCGTCAACCGTCCCCTTCAGACCGGCATCAAGGCCATCGACTCCATGATTCCCATCGGCCGGGGCCAGCGGGAGCTGATCATCGGCGACCGCCAGACCGGCAAGACCGCCATTGCCATTGACACCATTGTAAACCAGAAGGATCAGAACATGATCTGCGTTTACGTGGCCATCGGGCAGAAGCGCTCCACGGTGGCCCAGGTAGTGGATACCCTGGAGAAGAACGGGGCTATGGATTACACCATCGTGGTTTCGGCCACCGCCTCGGAGCTGGCGCCCCTTCAGTACATCGCCCCCTACAGCGGCTGCACCATGGCCGAGTACTTCATGCACCAGGGCAAGGACGTGCTGATCGTCTATGATGATCTCTCCAAGCACGCGGTAGCCTACCGCGCCCTGTCCCTGCTGCTGAAGCGCCCGCCGGGACGCGAGGCTTACCCCGGCGACGTATTCTACCTCCATTCCCGTCTGCTGGAGCGGGCGGCGAACCTGAGCGAGGAAAAGGGCGGCGGCTCCCTGACTGCGCTGCCCATCATTGAGACGCAGGCGGGCGACGTGGCCGCCTACATTCCCACCAACGTGATCTCCATCACCGACGGCCAGATCTTCCTGGAGACAGAGCTGTTCAACTCCGGCATCCGGCCCGCGGTCAACCCGGGCATCTCGGTTTCCCGGGTAGGCGGCAACGCCCAGATCAAGGCCATGAAGAAGGTGGCCGGCTCCCTGAAGCTGCTCTACTCCCAGTACCGCGAGCTCCAGGCGTTCTCCCAGTTCGGCTCCGATCTGGATAAGGACACTAAGGCCCGTCTGGATCAGGGCGAGCGGATCGTGGCCATCCTGAAGCAGGATCAAAACGCCCCTGTGACCGTTGAGCATCAGGTGCTGATCATCCTCGCCGCCACCAACAACTTCCTGGCGGAGATTCCCGTCAGTGAGATCGGCCGTTGGCAGAAGGAACTGATCCAGTACATCGACGAGCGGCATCCGGAGATCGTCTCCTCCATCCGGGAGACAAAGCAGCTGACCGACGACAATCGGAAAGCCATCGAGGAAGCGCTCAATGACTTCAACAAGAAGTTCCTCAAGGAGCTGTAAAAAGCCCGTCTGGGATCCCTGCGCATCTCCCCAAGTAACCGAAAGGTGGGATTCCAAAGGGACTCTGTCCCTTTGGCGAGAGCTCGAGAGCGGCGCTCTCGAGATCCTGCCCTTGCGGCAGCGCAGAGGTCACAAGGTGTCCCCGGCCCTGAAGGCCGGATTTCGGACAGGAAAGGAATGGTCGAATGGCAGGCGGCACAATGCGGGATATCCGGCGGCGGATCCGGAGCGTGGAAAGCACCGGGCAGATTACCAAGGCCATGGAGCTGGTGGCATCCTCCAAGCTCCGCCGGGCCAAGGAGCGGGCCCAGAGCGCCGCGCCCTATCTGGACCGGCTGTACCGCACCATCTGCGATATTGCGGCAATGAACTCCGATCTGTCCTCGGAATTTGTGCGGATCCGTCCGGTCAAGCACAGCCTGCTGATCGTGGTAGCAGGCGATCGGGGGCTTGCCGGAGGGTATAACAACAACATCTTCAAGCTGGCGGACGCCGCCCTGGCGGAAAAAGACGCCAAGGTCATCGCGGTAGGGCGGAAGGCCGTGGAGCGCTACGAGCGCCGGGGCTGCCTCTACCGGGGGTTCGCCCAGGCTGCGGAGAATATGGACCTGGTCCGGGCGGATCAGATCGCGCGGATCGTGGTGGACCTCTACCAGAAGGGAGAGGTTGACGAGGTGTTTCTCTACTACACCCAGTTCGTCAGCGCCCTGACCCAGCAGCCCCTGGAGCTGAAAATGCTGCCCCTGTCGGAGATTGCCGGAGACGGCATGCCCTCGGCAGAGGTGGAATATGAGCCCTCGGCGGAGGCTGTGTTTGACATGATTGTCCCGGCCTTCCTGAAGGGGATGCTCTACGGCGGGATTGTGGAGAGCTTTGCCTCCGAGCAGGGTGCCCGGCGGACCGCCATGGAATCCGCCAGCGACAATGCCCAGGAAATGATCGGTAGCCTGTCCCTGGCGCTGAACCGCGCACGGCAGGCCGCAATCACCCAGGAAATCACCGAGATCGTGGGCGGGGCCAACGCCCAGTAGCGGGCCCGCACATTTTGCCACGGAAAGGAGCACAAGACCAAGTGCCAGAGAATATTGGAAAGGTCGTACAGGTCATCGGCCCCGTAGTGGATGTCCAGTTCGACCAGGAACATATGCCGCGGCTTCTGAACGCGGTGGAGATCGATCAGAACGGCCAGACGCTGATTGCGGAGGTTTTGCAGCACGTGGGCGACGACGTGGTGCGCTGCATCGCCATGAGCTCCACGGACGGCCTCCAGCGGGGCGCCTCCGTGAAGGACACCGGCGGCCCCATCACTGTGCCGGTAGGCGAAAAGACCCTGGGCCGGATTTTCAACCTGCTGGGCGAGCCTGTGGACAACAAGCCTGCCCCGGAGGATGTAAAGCGGCTCCCCATTCACCGGGCGGCTCCCAGCTTTGAGGAGCAGGAGGCCTCCACGGAGATCCTGGAAACCGGCATCAAGGTAGTGGATCTGATCGCGCCCTACCTGAAGGGCGGCAAGATCGGCCTCTTCGGCGGCGCAGGCGTAGGCAAGACCGTGCTGATCATGGAGCTGATCAACAACGTAGCCAAACAGCACGGCGGTATCTCCGTATTCACCGGCGTGGGCGAGCGTACCCGTGAGGGCAACGACCTCTACCACGAGATGATTGAATCCGGGGTTATCAACAAGACCGCCCTGGTATATGGCCAGATGAACGAGCCTCCCGGAGCCAGAATGCGGGTCGGCCTGTCCGGCCTGACCATGGCGGAGTACTTCCGGGACGAAATGGGCCAGGATGTGCTGCTGTTCATTGATAATATCTTCCGTTTCACCCAGGCCGGCTCCGAGGTATCGGCGCTGCTGGGGCGGATGCCCTCCGCGGTAGGCTATCAGCCCACCCTGGCAACCGAGATGGGCGCTCTTCAGGAGCGGATTACCTCCACCAAGAAGGGCTCCATCACCTCCGTACAGGCGGTTTACGTGCCTGCGGACGATCTGACCGACCCGGCTCCCGCCACCACCTTCGCCCACCTGGACGCCACCACGGTGCTTTCCCGTTCCATTGCGTCCCTGGGCATCTATCCGGCGGTGGATCCCCTGGAGTCCAGCTCCCGGGTGCTCACCCCCGAAATCGTCGGCGAGGAGCACTATCAGGTTGCCCGGGCGGTTCAGCAGATTCTCCAGCGGTATAAGGAGCTTCAGGACATCATTGCCATTCTGGGCATGGATGAGCTTTCCGACGAGGATAAGGCCACGGTTGCCAGGGCCCGCCGGATTCAGAACTTCCTCTCCCAGCCCTTTACGGTTGCGGAGCAGTTCACCGGCATGGAGGGACGGTTTGTTCCCGTGGCGGAGACGGTTCGGGGCTTCAAGGAGATCATTGAGGGCAAGCACGACGATCTGCCCGAATCCGCCTTCCTCTTTGCGGGCAGCATCGACGAGGTAGTGGAGAAAGCCCGGCAGATGAAGTAAGGAGGGGATCTCAGTGGCGGCGACCTATCATTTGACCGTCATGACCCCAGAAAGGGTTGTTTTTGACGGGGAGGCCCAGAACCTCATTGTCCGGACTGTCAGCGGCGAGGTGGGCATCCTGGCCCGGCACGCCCCTTATGTGGCGCCCCTGGATATCGGGCGGATGAAAATCGTGGATGGAGAAGGTCAGGAGCACATCGCAGCGATTGCGGGCGGGCTTCTCAAGACCGATCCGGAGAGCACGACCATCCTGGCCGATACCTGCGAGTGGGCCGGAGAGATCGACGTAGAGCGGGCCCGCCATGCGGAGGACCGCGCCAGAGCCTACCTGGAGAATCCGACGGAGCTTCACACCCAGGAGATCGCGGAAGTCAAACTTCGCCGCGCGCTCAATCGTATTCAGATCGGCTCTTCCAAATAAAGCACAGAGTAAAACCCCCCGTCCCGGCGTACAGCGCCGGAACGGGGGTTTTCGCTTGGGGATATGCCTGCGGGGTTGGAAGACCTCGAGGGCGCTGCCCAAGGGTCAAGGCCACAGGCCTTGACCCTGCGAGCCTCCTGCCAAGGGGAGCTGGCTCCCCTTGGATTCCCGTCTTTTGGGGGAGGGGGTGGGGACGGGCGCTTGCGCCCGTCCCCCTGCCTCGCTGATACTCCCAGCAGAGACGATCGCCCGCCTGCCCATTTTTTCGTAAAGAAAAAATTCAGCTCTGCGTGCGGGGTAGGGGCTGCGACGCAGAAAGTTTCGAGCGTGTTCTGCTGCGCTCATACTCTCTGTGAGGTCAAACGCTTTGCCACGCACGGAATCCTCCAGTCAGGGCTACCGCCTAGCGGCGGCATCCCTGCCATGCCTCCAACGTTCCTTCGAAACGTCTAACAAGGGGGCCGCCGTCGGACCAGAGGGACGACGGTGGTGGAAGGATTCCGATCGTGGCACAAAATCCCTCCCCGCAGAGCCTGTGAGTGTGGTAGTATTACGCTTGAGACTAGGAAGTACTCCGCACGCAGGAAAGAGCTTTTTTCTTTACGAAAAAAGCGTCCTGCGGGAATCAGACTGCCTGCGTGGCAGAAGCTAGGATTAACCCCCAACCCTTTCCGCCCTTCAAAAAGCCCTTAAAAAGACGGGAATCCAAGGGGGGCCAGGCCCCCTTGGCGGAGCTCAAGGCGGAGCCTCGAGGTCTTTCTGGAGGTTTATGGGGTTAGTTCTCCATGGGTATATTTCCGGCAGGGGATAATAGTCCGTTCTCATGATCGAAGCCATTCCCACAATCTGCCCGTCTGCCACGGCCGCAAACACAGCCTCCCAGTCCTGAAAGGCCCAGCTGCAGCGCTTTCGCTAAATCGGTATCCCTGTCAACCTTTCTGATCTCCACCGCGGCAGGGCGCTCTTGAGGCCCTTTTTCAGCGGAATTGTCTCCGCCCTGAACATCCTGAAGCATTGCTGAACCCCCTCCCAAAAGCAATCTTTTTTCTGTCCAAAGATGCGTCTGCATTGCATCGGGGCATTATTCCTCCGGTTCCCCAAACAGGTCGGCGGGGATTGTGTAGCCAAGTCCCCGGACGGTGCGGATCAGGAAGGGCGCCTGGGGATTGTCCTCCAGCTTTTCGCGGAGACGCTTGATGTAAACGGTCAGGGTGTTGTCGTTGACGAAGTCCTCTGCTACATCCCAGATGCCCGCCAGCAGCTGGCTGCGGGACAGCACCTTTCCCGGACTGGCCAGCATGGCCAGCAGCAGCCGGTACTCAAGGGCGGTAAGAAACACGTCCCGGCCATCCTTGGTCACCTTCGCGGCCAGGGTATCTACCCGGACGTTCCCAAGGACGATCTGGCTTTTTCCATCGCTCAGCCTCCCGGAACGCCGGAGCACAGACCTCACCCTGGACAGCAGCTCACGCAGGCGGAAGGGCTTGGCAATGTAATCATCCGCTCCCATGTCCAGGCCCATCACCACGCTGGTTTCGTCGTCACAGGCGGTCAGGAAGATCACCGGAACGCCGCCGTGCGCCTTGGCGGCACGGCAGAGCTCGAAGCCGCTCCCGTCCGGCAGGCCCAGATCCAGCAGACAGAGGGAAACCGGCTCCTGCGCCAGAGCCTCCCTTCCCTCCCGCACACTTCCGCAGAGGACGACTTCATATCCCTCCGCTTCCAGGGAATACTGCAGCCCTTCCGCAATGGTGCGATCGTCCTCCGCCAGCAATATTTTCATGAGAACCCCCTCCGATCCGTTCCGCACAGGAGCATATTTATCAAGGGGGATTTCACCCAAAAGATGAAATCCCCCCAATCATTCGGAAATTATAATTGCTTAAAATACGCTTTGAGATCTGTTTTACAGGCGTCTCAAAGCTGCTTGATTTCAACGCCGCGAATCGCAGCCTCCAGGTGATAGAGGATCACAACGCAGGTGTTTGGATATTTTGTTTTCAGCCGAAGAACCGCCTGCCTGCTGCCGGTTTCGATTAAGAACCTATATTCATAGCCGGGAATGGGGGATGGGCGAGGAATTTTTCAGTCCGCCAAGGAAAAAAGCGGAGGAATCCTTTGTGGATTCCGAGCATTTTTGACACCGGCCGGACTGGAAAAGCACCGTCCAGACCCCGTTTTCGGCTGTGAATACAGGTTCTAAATCCTCTGCGGAATGAATCCCGACTGAGTGCAGCTTTTTCTCCATGGTTTTGCCCAGTCCCAAAGCTGTAACCGCAGACATTTTTCTTCCTCCGCATATCTCTAAAGCCTGGCAGCTGTGCGTTGCCGATTCATACAACCCAAAGTATACCACGATCGCAGACAGCTTTCAACCCTCATTGACAGGAGCGCGCAGAGGCTCCCGGCAGGCGCTCAGAGAAGCTCCTGCGGAACGCGCCGGCCACGGAAATAGAGCTCCCGATCCCGCTCGCCGATTTCCCGCATCACCCGGCAGGGATTGCCCACAGCCACTACGTTGGCTGGAATGTCCCTGGTGACAATGCTTCCCGCGCCAATGACCGTGTTGTCCCCGATGGTCACTCCAGGGAGGACGATGGCTCCCGCGCCGATCCAGCAGTTGCGGCCAATGTGTATAGGCATATTGTATTGATATACCTGTTCCCGGAGCTCCGGCAGAATGGGATGCCCCGCCGTGGAGAGAGTCACATTCGGGCCGAACATGGTCTGATCCCCCACGTAAATATGGGTGTCGTCCACCATGGTCAGATTGAAATTGGCGTAAACGCCATTGCCCCAGTGGCAGTGCCGGCCGCCGAAATTGGAGTGAAAGGGCGGCTCAATATAGCAGCTTTCCCCGATTTCGGCAAACATTTCCTTCATCAGGCGCTGGCGCTTCTCCTGCTCCAGGGGGCGGGTCTGGTTGTACTCATAAAGCAGCTCCAGACATTGAAACTGCTCCGCCAGAATCTCTTCGTCCCCCGGAAGATAGAGCTCCCCGGTGTGCATTTTTTCCTTCATAGCTGTGCTCATACACTTACTTCCTCCCGCAAAATAGAGTGGTTATGGTTTACGACGGGGAAGGCCGCGAGGGCGCCGCCCTCGCGCTCCTGCCAAGGGGAAGGGATTCCCCTTGGATTCCCGTCTTTTTTAAGGGCGTAAAAGGGGTGGGGGCCAAGTCTGTACAGACTTGTTACTCCCTTCGTGGACGATCGCCCGCCTACCCATTTTTTCGTAAAGAAAAAATTCAGCTCCATAGGCGGCGCAGAGACTACGACGCAGAGAGCTTCGAGCGTGTTCTATTACGCTCGGGACTCTCTGCGGGGTGAAATACTGTACTACGCTCGGAATCCTCCAGTCAGGGCTACCGCCTGACGGCGGCATCCCTGCCATGCCCCGGACGTTCCTTCGGAACGTCTCACAAGGGGGCCGAGCCAACACTCTACGTTGATAGACGCTTGGTGCGAAGTTAAGAGCCGCTCGTTCTCTTAACCTCGCAGAATGCGTCTTTATAACGTAGAAAGTGGGCTTGCCTCCCTTGTTATACGTTGTTATACGTTCCGAAGGAACGTATAAGAGAGGGGACCGCCGTCGGACCAGAGGGACGACGGTGGTGGACGGATTCCCTCGGAGGCACAGAATACCCCATCTGCACATACCAATCGCACTATCCCGTCTGTGCAGAACCCCCTGTGCGGCGCAGGGCGTACCCCGCACGCAGGAAGGAGCTTTTTTCTTTACGAAAAAAGCGTACTGCGTGAATCAGACTGACTGCGTGGCAGGAGGGCGGAAGTCTCTACAGACTCAACCACCCCTTTTTCCGTCCTTCAAAAGCCCTTAAAAATAATGGGAATCCAAGGGGAATCCCTTCCCCTTGGCAGAGCGCGAGACAGAGTCTCGCGGCCTTGCCCGACCACCACGCACAGCTTTTTACTCTGCTTTTTCTTCCTCCGGCGCGTCTGCGAGGAAGGCGCGTTCCACCCGGATGACCGCATAGCAGTCCTCGCGGAGGGCGTGAACGTCTGCCCGAACCTGGCGGGCCAGTGACCGTTCGTCCAGGCGGCACCGATGGGGAAGGGCCAGATCAAAGATAAGATTGGTGTGGGTCGGCCCCTTGACTGCCCGGAAATCGTGAATGCTCAGGGAGGGATCGATCCGCCGCACCAGATCCTCGATCTGTCCCCGGAGGGCCAGGGTTTCCGGATCATCCAGAGCCAGGGGATCCATATGGATGGTGGTATCACAGCCAAACCGTCCCCGCAGCTCCAGCTCGATCCGGTCGATCACGTCATGGGCTTCCAGCACACCCACGCTGGAGGGAACCTCTGCGTGAAGGGAGATGATCCGCCGTCCGGGGCCGTAATCGTGGACGATCAGATCATGAATGCCCGCCACCTCGGAATGGGCAAGGACCGTGTCCTGAATCTCCTGCACGAAGGCGGGATCCGGCGCCTGCCCCAGGAGGGGGGAAAGGCTCTCCCTGGCGGTGGAAAAGCCGGAATGAAGAATGAACAGCGCCACCAGCAGGCCCAGCCAGGGATCCAGGTAGATGTGGAATATCTGGCTGACCGCCATTCCCGCCAGCACGGCGGCAGTGGCAATGGCGTCGTTGCGGCTGTCGGCGGCGGCCGCCCGCATGACCGCAGAGTCGATCCGTCTGCCCAGCGCCCGGTTGAAGTAAGCCATCCAGAGCTTTACAAGGATGGATACCCCCAGGATCACCAAAGGAAGGATCTGGAAGGATACCGGCTCCGGCGAGAGAATTTTCTCAAAGGAGCCCTTGAGCAGCTCCCAGCCTACCAGAAGGATCGCCAGGGAAATAAAGAGCGCGGAAAGGTACTCAAAGCGCCCATGCCCGAAGGGATGCTCGCTGTCTGCGGGGCGTCCCGCCATCTTGAAGCCCACCAGAGTGACCACCGAGGAGCCGGCGTCGGACAGGTTGTTGAAGGCGTCGGCGGTGACGGAGATGGAGCCGGTCAGCAGTCCGGCTCCCAGCTTGGCCAGAAAGAGACAGAGGTTCAGGACAATGCCGGTAATCCCGGCCAGGAGGCCGTACCGGCCCCGCACCGCAGGGCGCTCGGTCTGCTGATAATCCCGCACAAACAGCCGAAGCATCCATTCAGCCATTTTATATCACGAGCCTTTCCGGAATCAGCTTTCCCCACCCTGATATGGGTGGGGAAAGGGGAACCTGCGTATTTTTTCAAAGCTTCAGAACAAAAATCATCACGCACCCGCAAAGAGGGTGCAGGCTCAGTCTGCTTGGCGGAGAGGGTGGGATTCGAACCCACGGTCCCTTGCGGGATCACTGGTTTTCAAGACCAGCTCCTTAAACCACTCGGACACCTCTCCACAGCTCCATCCCTCAGGGGATAGATACCGTCCTAATGATAGCACAGCGGGCCGCTTCTGTCAAGGAAGCCCCAAAGGGCAAAGCAGGGCATAAAGTGTATGCCCCATAGCCATATTGACGGACAGAGAAATGAGTCGTAAGGTAGAAAGGAAAGGGGTAAAAAATATGGAAGAGAAAAAAGCTAAAAAAGGGACGCCGCCACGATTTGTATCGACACGCTGCGCAGCTGGCTGAAAGCATCTGGAATCCAAATGGGCCAGGCCAGCCGCCTCAACCGGGAACAACAGCGCATCCGGGAGCTGGAGGCGGAAGTCCGCACCTTGCGTAAGCAGCTTGGAGAGTCTGTACAGACTTCCTGACCACTGCCACGCAAACAGTCTGATTCATGCAGTACGCTTTTTTCGTAAAGAAAAAAGCTCCATCCTGCGTGCAAGGTACTCCCCGCACCGCATGGGAGTTTCTGCGCAGACTTCCGGCAGGCGCAGAGAAATGGATTTTGCTGATTCTGTAGAAAGGGGCTAGCAATTTTCATTTCGTTGTGATATGATAAGTCCCGGATGCTGGATCTGGCATCTGCACGTTGTTAAAGTTGTTAAATCAGCAGTGTTCATGGGGGAAGCAGGTGCGAAGCCTGCGCGGTCCCGCCGCCGTATGGAGAGCTTATCTCCCAGCCGGAATGCCCAGACGCTGCTTTGTTCTAAAACCACAGCTTCACGCGGTATGAAGGTGTGCTTTTTTCATGCGCCTAAACCCTTGGCGTGTGAAAAGGCGTCCCGCCTTCGCCGGGACGCCTTTTTTGCGCTCCGGGAATCCCACAGAAATACGGAATGCGGCGCAGGGAGTCCCCCGCACGCAGGCGGGAGCTTTTTCTTTACGAAAAAAGCGTACTGCGGGAATCAGACGCTCTGCGTGGCAGTGGCTCGGAAGTCTACAGACTTACCCCCTTTTTTCCCGCCCTTAAAAAGCCCTTCAAATAATGGGAATCCAAGGGGGGCCAGGCCCCCTTGGCGGAGCTCGAGGCAGAGCCTCGAGGTCTTGCTCTTCATACACCTGTGATTCTCTTGAAAGGATGAGGTAACTATGGATCTGCAGCAGCTGATTGCTTCTGTGCGCCCGGCGGACAAGGAGGCGGAGGAGAAGGCTTCGGCCTATCTGGACAGCCTGGTCAAGCCCCTTCGGAGCCTGGGACGGCTGGAAACCATTGCCGCAAGGCTGGCCGCTGTCACCGGCCAGACCAGGAACACCTTCCCCAAGCGGTGCGTCCTGATTTTCAGCGCCGACAACGGCGTTGTGGAAGAAGGGGTTGCTTCCGCGCCCCAGTCGGTCACGATCTCCCAGACCATCAATTTCACACGGGGCATCACCGGGGTCTGCGTTCTGGCAGAGCAGGCAGGCGCGGAAATCCGCGTTTATGACATGGGCGTCAATGGAGACGTGGACGTTCCCGGCGTTTGCAGCCGCAAAATCCGAAGGGGCACCTCCAACATTGCCAAGGGGCCGGCCATGAGCCGCCAGGAGGCGGAGCAGGCCCTGCTTGCCGGAGCGCAGGCCGCCTTTGACGGGGCCGGGGAGGGATTTTCTCTTCTGGGTATCGGCGAGATGGGCATCGGCAATACCACCACCTCCAGCGCTGTGCTCTGCGGCCTGACCGGCCTGGATCCGGCGGAAACCTCCGGCAAGGGCGCGGGACTTACCGAAGAAGCCTATCAGCACAAGCTGGAGGTGATCCGCACCGCCCTGTCGGTGAACCGTCCCGATCCTGCCGATCCGGTGGACGTGCTGGCTAAGGTGGGCGGCTTCGATCTGGCGGCCATGACCGGAGCCTTTTTGGGCGCTGCCGCCCGGCGGATTCCGGTGGTCATCGACGGGTTCATCTCCGTGACAGCGGCCCTCTGCGCGGCCCGGCTCTGTCCCGCCGCGGCGGACTATATGCTCCCCTCCCACTGCTCCAAGGAAAAGGGCTATGCCGTCGCCGCCCGGGAGCTGGGAATCACCCCCTACCTTCTCCTGGATATGGGCCTGGGCGAGGGAAGCGGCTGTCCCATCGCCTTCAGCCTGATCGATTTTGCCTGTGCCATGATTAATCATATGGCCACCTTCGAGGAAGCCGCTATTGACGATCAGTTCCTGGATTCCCTCCGGGGAGAGCGCTTCTGATGGGGAGCTGCGGCCTGATTCTCGGAGGGAGCAGCAGCGGAAAATCCATGTATGCCCAGCGGCTGGCGCGCTCTCTGGCGGGAACGCGGCCGCTGTACTACCTGGCAACCATGGAGCCCCGTGACGCCGAGGATCATGCCCGGGTGGCCAAGCACCGCCGGGAGCGGGCCGGATGGGGGTTTGAAACCCTGGAAATCCCTCTGGAGGTGGGATCTGCCCCCGCAGAGGGAGGGATCGCTCTGCTGGACAGCCTCACCGCTCTGGCGGCCAACGCCATGTTCTCTCCCGGAGGCCCCGGCCCGGAGAAGGCGGAGGACTTCCTCCTCCGGGAGCTGGACTGCCTGATCCGGCGGGCGGAAACGGTGATTGCGGTATCTGACGATCTGTTTTCAGACGGAGGGATCTATGACGAATATACAGAGACCTACCGGCGGCTTCTGGGGCATCTGCACCGGGCCCTGGCGGGCCGGGCGAAGCAGGTTACCCGGCTGACGCTGGGGATTCCAGACCATTGGAAGGAGGCGGCTGCATGGGCGCGTCCAATCTGCTGAAGGGCTTTGCCCAGTCCATGAGCATGTACAGCGCCATACCGGTTCCGGGGCTGAAATGGGACAGCCGGGCCGATCGGCATATGCTGGCCATGTATCCCTTGGTGGGCGCTGTGATCGGCGGGCTGTGGATGGGTGCGGCCCGGCTTCTGGAGGGGCTGGAGCTGCCCGCTCTGCCCTGCGGGGCGCTGCTGACCGTTCTGCCCTTGCTGCTGACAGGCTTTCTCCATCTGGACGGATTCATGGATGTGTGCGACGCAGTGCTCTCCCGGCGGGATAAGGCCCGGCGGCTGGAGATTCTGAAGGATTCCCATACGGGGGCCTTCGCAGTGATTTCCCTGGGGATTCTTCTGATGCTGCAATTTTCAGCGGTTCACACCCTGTTCCTGGAACGGGAGCGGCTGCTGTTCCTGCTGATACCAATCCTGTCCCGGGGCTGGTCGGGTCTGGGGCTTCTGCGGCTTCCCCTGCTGGAGGGGAGCTCCATGGGCGCTTGGGCCCGGAAGGACACCGGCCCATGGCACGGGGTATTTCTGGGACTGTGCGCGGCAGCCGCGGCGCTGGCGCTTGGAATCTGGGGCGGCTTGCCCGGGATTGCGGCTGCTGCGGCTGGAACGGCGGGCTACTGGCTGGCCGTGTGGTTTGCGGTCGGACAGCTGGGGGGCGTGTCCGGAGATGTGTCCGGCTACGCCCTCTGCATCAGCGAAGCCGCTTCTCTGATGGCAGCAGCGTTGGTGTAGCGGGCAAGAGGCTTCTGCGTGTTCGGAAGGGCAAGACCTCGAGGGCTCCGCCCTCGAGCACCTGCCAAAGGGACGCGCCCCTTTGGAATCCCTTCCCGATGCGCCGCTGGCGGCGCATCTCAGAATTCGGCGAAGCCGAGTTCCTAAGTGCGTTGTGAAACAACGCACTGCGGAGACTCGAGGCAGAGCCTCGCGGCCTTGGCCTTCCCCTCCCCTGACGTCTCATAAGAAAGGATGACCCCTCAAAGATGAATCTCTATATAGGCGGTGCTTATCAAGGGAAGCTGGCGCTGGTGCGGCGGATCGTTCCGGAGGGAGCGCTTCGGTACTGCCGGGCGGACTGCCCCGTGCTGGAGCACTCCGGCAAGGGGATCAGCGGCCTGCATCTCTGGATCCGGGCCGCTCTGGAGGCGGGACGCTCTCCCCAGGAGGAAATCCGCCGGATGCTGCCGGCGCTCCGGGGACAGTACATCCTCTGCGATCAGCTGGGAAGCGGCATTGTCCCCCTCACTCCGGAGGAACGCCGCTGGCGGGAGGAAACCGGGCGCGTCCTTCAGCTCCTGGCGAAGGAGGCGGACGAGGTCACAGAGGTGCTGGCGGGAATTCCCCGGCGGCTTCTGCTTCGGCAGGAGCTGCTCCTCCTCCGCCATGGGCTCACCGCAGAGGGGCAGGCCCATCGGTACTGTGGCTCTTCCGATCCGCCCCTCTGCCCGGAGGGACGGGCGGAGCTTCGCCCGCTGCCGCTTCCGGAGCGGTGCTTCTCCTCCCCCAGTCGGCGGGCCCTGGAAACCGCCGGGCTGGTGTTCCCCGGCCTGGAGCCGGAGCAGCTTCCCGCTCTGGCGGAATGCGGCTTTGGCGCCTTTGAGGGCCGCACCTACCAGGAGCTGCGGGATCTCCCAGCGTACCAGTCCTGGATCCAGGACGAATCCGGGGAGGCGGCGCCCCCCGGCGGGGAGTCCCGGAACCGGCACCGGGCACGGGCACAGGAGGCGCTGGCGCAGATTCTTTGTCTGGCCGGGGACGCCCGCCGGATTGCCGCCGTCTCCCACGGAGGAACCATTGTCCGGATGATGGAAGCGCTGTTTCCCGGCCAGGGAGACTTTTACCAGTGGCAGCCCTCCTGCGGGGGCGGCTGGGTCGTCCGTCTGGAAAACGGACAGCCTGTCTCCAGGGCCCCCCTGGAGTGAGCACCTCGGGCAAGGCCGCGAGACGCTGTCTCGCGCTCTGCGGTGCGTCGTTAAACGACGCACCTAGGAATTCGGCTTCGCCGAATTCTGAGATGCGCCGCTGGCGGCGCATCGGGGAGCTGGCTCCCCTTGGATTCCCATCTTTTGGGGGTATGGGGGTGTGGAATTTCGGTTTCTTCCTCGCTGATACTTCCCGCAGGGCCGATCGCCCGCCTACCCATTTTTTCGTAAAGAAAAAATTCAGCTCTGCGTGCGGGGTATATCGATACGACGCATTCGCTGTCTGCCAAAGGTCAAGGGCACATGCCAATCGGGGTGTACAGACTTGGGATTCCGCACAGGGGAGCTTTTTTCTTTACGAAAAAAGCGTACTGCGGGAATCAGACCATCTGCGTGGCAGAAAGCCGAAAGTCTGTACAGACTTAACCCCACCTTTTCCGCCCTTGAAAAAGCCCTTAAAAAAGATGGGAATCCAAGGGGGGCCAGGCCCCCTTGGCGGAGCTCGAGGCAGGGCCTCGAGGTCTTGCCTTTCGTCCACGCAGAGATTCTGGACATCGTAAAACTTTTCAAAAGGAAGTGCGTTTTTATGTTGAAAAATCGGATTCTGCCCCTGCTGGCTGCGGGCGTGCTGGCGTTCCTGGCCGGATGCGCCGACAATTCCAGCGAAGCTCTGTCCTCCGCCGAGGCCGTGGGCTCCTCGCCGGTTTCCTTCGCCCCCGCTGAGAGCCAGCCCGCCGCTCTGCCGGTCCAGGATCGGGAGGGCAATCCCATCTCTGTCCCGGACAAGCTGGAGCGGATCATCTCTACCGCGCCCTCCAACACGGAAATCCTTCTGGCCCTGGGGCTGGGGGACAAGCTGATCGCTATGGATATTTACTCCGCCGACGTGGAAGGGGCGGATACCGCTCTGCCCCAGATGGACTTTTACAATCCGGACGGAGAAGCGATCCTGGAACTGGAGCCCGACCTGATTCTTGCCTCCGGGCACAATAAGATCGGGGCGGACGATCCCCTCGCCCTGCTGAAGGAGGCGGGCATCTGCATTGCCTATATTCCCTCCAGCAGCAGCACCCAGAGCATCTGCGACGATATCCTCTTTGTAGGACAGCTCACCGGCACAGAGCCCGCCGCTCAGGCCCTGGTGGAGGACTATCAGAAGCAGCTTGAACAGATCCGCGCCATCGCCCAGACCATCCCGGAGGAGGAGCGGAAAACCGTCTACTTTGAGCTGGACATCTCCCCCAACCTGTACAGCTTCGGAAGCGGAACCTTTCTGAATGAGTTCATTGAGCTGATCGGAGCCGAAAATATATTTGCGGAGCAGGAGGGCTGGCTGTCCTGCGGCTCGGAAGCCGTGCTGGAGGCAAACCCGGACGTGATTCTCACCAATGTCAGCTATATTGACGCGCCGATTGAGGAAATCAAGAGCCGCGAAGGCTGGAACGCTCTGGACGCAGTGAAGAACAATCAGATTTACTCCATTGACACCAACGCCTCCTCCCGTCCCACCCATAAGAGCATTGACGCCCTGTGGCAGATGGCGAAGGCGGTCTATCCGGACTATTATGCGTAACCGGCCCGGCCTGGGCGCCGCCAGGGGCATCCTGCTGGCCATTGGGGCCGTGGGAACGGTGTTGGCTGTTATTGTGGGGGCGGTGCTGGTGGGCAGCAGCAGCATCGGCCCTCTGGATGTTTTCTCCATTGTGCTCCACAAGACCCTGGGGACTCCTCTGCGGGAGGGCCTGCCGGAAACCAGTGTGGCCATTGTCTGGACCCTGCGGCTTCCCAGGGTGCTGGTGGCCTTTGCCGCGGGAGCGGCCCTGTCCGTGGGCGGATGCGTGGTGCAGTCCGTGCTGAAAAACCCCCTGGCCACCCCCTATACCCTGGGGGTATCCTCGGGCGCGTCCCTGGGGGCGGGTCTGGTGATTATCTTTGAGCTGAGCCTGCCCTTTGCGGGCGGGTTCACCCTGCCGCTGATGGGATTTCTCTGCGCGCTGGGAACCGTGCTCCTGGTGCTGGTGTTTTCCTCCAGGGTGGATCGGGGCATGTCCAACCTGACGGTAATCCTGGCGGGCATGGTATTTTCCCTGTTTTTCAGCGCGGTTCTGACTGTGATCACGGCTCTGGCCCGGGATGACAAGCTCAAGCAGGTAACCCTCTGGCAGATGGGTTCCTTTTCTATGCGGAGCTGGAGCCATCTGGGAGTGCTTCTTCCCTTTCTGGCGGCTGGCCTGCTGATGTCCCTGTGGATGAACAAGGAGCTGGACATCCTCACCTTCGGGGAGGAATCCGCAGCCTCCATGGGCGTGAACACCGTCCGGGCAAAGCAGCTGCTGTTCCTCTGCGCGGCGCTTCTGACCGGTGCAGCCGTGTCCGTCTGCGGTTCCATCGGCTTTGTGGATCTGGTTGCCCCTCATGTGATGCGCCGGTGGTTCGGCTCCCGGCATCGGGTATTGATTCCCATGTGCGCTGCCGGGGGCGGCTGCCTGATGGTGGCCGCAGACCTGGCCGCCCGCACCCTCCTTGCGCCGGTAGAACTCCCCGTAGGCGCAGTGACCGCAATCATAGGCGCCCCCTTCTTCGCCTACGTCTACTTCCGCCGCCGTCCCTGAGGCGCTGCGTGGTGGTCGGGCAAGGCCGCGAGAGCTCGGCTCAAGGGGAAGGGATTCCCATTATTTGAAGGGCTTTTTAAGGGCGGGAAAAGGGGTGGGTCAGGTCTGTACAGACTTCCGGCTCTCTGCCACGCAGAGAGTATGAGCGTAATACTGCCACGCTCAGAATCCTTCCACCGCCGCCGCTCCTTCGGAGCAGCGGCGGTTCCCTCTCCCATACGTTCCTTCGGAACGTCCGGGGCATGGCAGGGCTGCCGCCGACAGGCGGTAGCCCTGATTGAGGGATTCCGCGCGTAGCACAGCACGCCCGAACCTCCCTGCATCGCAGCCCCTCCCCCAAAAAAGACGGGAATCCAAGGGGACGCGTCCCCTTGGCGAGTGCTCGAGAGCAGAGCTCTCGAGGTCTTCGCCCCTTGAGGCCATCTTCCCTGAATCAAAGCAGAAATGGTGTTGCAATAGAGGATGAGGCAGGGTATAATAGAGGTATGATTGTGCGCCGCGGGCCTTGGACGTCCGCGGGGATTTTTTCGGAAAGGGGCGGTCCCAGGCTGAAGCCGCCGGGACGCACGTTTTTTGCCATGGAATTTCAAAAGGAATTTACCCACACCGCCTTCGGCGGCTTCAAGCGGGAGGAAGTTACCTCGTACCTTCGTCAGCTGGAGCAGGACTGCACCAACGAAATCGACGAACTGAATAATCAGCTTTCCCAATCCAATACGCAGATCGCCGAGCTGAAATCCATCATTGAAACCCAGTATCAGAAAATTGTCAGCGGCGCCAAGGACGGGGAAGAGCTGCGGGCAACCCTGAAAAAGCTGCGGGACACCTGCTCTGAACGGGACAAGGAAAACCGCCTTCTCAAGGAGCGGCTGACCCCTTTTGAGGAAGCGGCTCAGTCCGCGGATGAAATCCTCTCCAACGCAGTACGCAAGGCGGAGGAGGTCACCGCCCAGGCCGAGGCCAAAAGCCGCCGCTCCATGGAGCAGGGGGATCGGTATCTGGAGGAGCTCCGCCGGCAGGCGGACGCGCTGCTCTCTCAGGCCTCCGAGCAGGCCAAGGCCCTGATGTCCAGGGCGCAGGATTCTGCCGAAGCCCTCACTGCGGAAACCGAGCGCAAAACCCGGGAGGCCGCGTCCAGAACTGAGGAGCGCTCCCGGCAGATCCTGGAGCAGGCCACGCTGGAGGCGGATTCCATCATCAAGCCCGCCGAAGGGGAGGCCCGGCGGATCACCGCCCAGGCGGAACAGATTTTCAACGCCGCCAAGGAGCAGGCCCAGACCATTTTGGAAAACACCCGCCAGAAGGAGCGGGAGATGACCGCAAAGGCGCAGCAGCAGATTGAGGAAAACGCCGCTCTCAGCGAGGAAAACCGCCGCCGGAGCGAAAAAGCCCTGGAAGCCGCCCGACGGGAAGCGGAGGTCATCACCCGCAGCGCCAAAGCCGCCGCCCAGGAGGAACGGGAGCAGTACAACGGCGTCCGGGAGCAGCTGGACGGCCAGCGGGCCGCCATGGTGGAGGCGCTGGAGGCGCTGAAGGAGCAGCTTCTGGCCATAGAGCTGACGCCCCTGCCCAAGGACGGGGAAGAAACCGCCCAGGAGAAGCGCCAGTCCACCACGGAGGCGCTCCGCCGGAAATTTACCCTGCTGAATAACCGGGAGCTGAACAGCACGCAGCCCTGAACAGAATGGAAGGAGACAGCCCAGTGGCCGAGGTGATCGCAGATGTACGGGAGCTCCGGGAGCTGCCCATTGCCGCAGGGGATCGGGTGATTCTCTCGGGAACCGTCTATACCGCCAGGGACGCGGCCCATAAGCGGATCTGCGCCCTGCTGGATCAGGGCGAGCCGCCTCCCTTTCCCCTGGAGGGAGCGGCGGTCTATTACGCGGGGCCGACCCAGGCGCCTCCAGGACTGCCCATCGGCTCCTGCGGCCCCACGACCTCTTCCAGAATGGATCCCTATGCGCCCCGGCTGCTGGATCTGGGGCTGGCCTGCATGATCGGGAAGGGGAACCGTTCCCGGGAGGTGGTGGACGCAATGGTCCGGAATGGGGCGCTGTACCTCTGTGCCATCGGAGGCGCGGGAGCCCTTGCCTGCCGGTGCATCAAGGAGTGTGAGGTGGTAGCCTTTCCGGAGCTGGGCTGTGAATCGATAAAGCGGCTCCGTTTCGAGCGCTTCCCCCTGATCTGCGCCATCGACCGCTCCGCACGCAGTCTTTTTATTTAAGAGCCTGTTCAAAATCTCCTGGCACAAGGTCCTGAAAGGGGCTTGTGCCACACAAGGGTCCTGAAAGGGGCTTGTGCCGCACAAGGGTCCTGAAAGGGGCTTTTCCCCACCCGGAGATCTTGAACAGACGCTCAGAGCCAATCTCAGAAAGACCTTGGAGGCAGAGCCTCCAAGGTCTTGCCCCTGAAAGGTAGGAATTTATGCAGAACACGCTGGGAAGACCCCGGCTGGTACAGGACAAGTCCTTTTACAGGCTCTTATTCACTCTGGCAGTCCCTGTGACCCTCCAGAACATCGTGGTGTTCCTGACCCAGATGCTGGACACCGTCATGCTCGGGGAACTGGGAGACGTGGCCGTCTCCGCCTCCTCCCTGGCGAATCAGCCCTTCTTCATTTTCAATATGCTCACCTTCGGCCTGGGCAGCGGCGCTGCCGTGCTGGCTGCCCAATACTGGGGAATGCGCCGGATCGGCCCCATCAAAGTCATCCTCACCCTGATCATCCGCTTCTCCGTAGCGGCCGGGGTGCTGCTGACGGTGATTGCTTTTCTGTTCCCAGAGCAGATTATGTCCATCTTTATCAGTGATCCCGAGGTTATCGAAGCGGGAAGCAGCTATCTGCGGATCATCTGCTGGGCGTATACCTTCTTCGGCTTCGCAAACGTGGTGTATGTCTGCATCCGGAGCGTGGAGGCTGTGAAGGTGGCGACCGTCTCCAATCTGGCCGCGCTGGTGGTCAACGCAAGCCTGAACTACATTCTGATTTTCGGCAAGCTGGGGCTCCCCGCCATGGGAATCCGGGGCGCCGCCCTGGCCACCCTCATTGCCCGGCTGGTGGAGTTTTCCATTGCATTTGTCTACATGGCCTTTGTAGACAAGCGCCTGCGGATCCGCTTCCGGGATTTCCTTTCCTTTGATCGGAGGCTGCTGCGGGATTTGATGACGGTCAGCACGCCGGTGATGCTCAACGAGGTGATGTGGGCGCTGGGAACCTCCATGCAGGCGCGTCTCCTGGGCCAGATGGGGAAGAATGTAGTCGCCGCCAACTCCATCGTTTCCGTGGTGCAGCAGCTCTCCACCGTTGCGGTGTTTGGCGTGGCGAGCGCCTCCGCCGTGATTATCGGCAAATCCATTGGCGAGGGGGACATGCAGAAGGCCCGGGATCGGGGCTACACCTTCAAATGGATTTCGCTGGTATTCGGCGTGTGCGTCTTTGGGCTGATCGCCCTGCTGCGGAATGTGGCGGTAGACTTCTACAATGTGTCCGCGGAGACAAAGGCGCTTGCCTACCAGATGATCTACGTGGCTGCTGTCGTCGGCTTTTTTGTATCCATTTCCGGCATCAGCATTGTAGGGATTCTGCGGGGCGGCGGAGACACCAAGTTCTCCCTGATGGCCGAGATGTGCACCCTTTGGTTTCTGGCAGTGCCGCTGGCGTATTTTGCCGCCTTTGTCCTCCACTGGCCTCCGGTGGCAGTGTTTGCGGTTATGAAGATCGACGAGCCTGCCAAGGCGATCGTCTGCGCCATCCGCCTCCACGGCACCCGCTGGATCCGAAACGTAACCCGCTCCGATCTCAAACTGGACGCAGACGCGCCGGCGGAATGACTCTCTGCGTGCGTGGGAAGGGCAAGGCCGCGAGACGCTGTCTCGCGCTCTGCCAAGGGGGCCAGCCCCCCCTTGGATTCCCATCTTTTTTAAGGTCTTTTTAAAGGGGGGGTAAGTCTGTACAGACTTCCTTCCTCCTGCCACGCAGAGAGTCTGATTCCCGCAGGACGCTTTTTTCGTAAAGAAAAAAGCTCCCTCCTACATGCGGGATACTTCCTGCGCCGCCTGTGGGAATGAATTTTGAATGGGTAGCCGGGCGATCGGCCACGCAGGAAGTACCAGCGAGGCAGGAACTAAATTTCTACTCCCCCACACCCCCAAAAAGACGGGAATCCAAGGGGACGCGTCCCCTTGGCAGAGCGCGAGACGGCGTCTCGCGGCCTTTCCGGGGACGCACGACTGATTACACAAAGAGGGAATGGTCAAAATGCAGTACAACCTGTTGGCGGAGATGGAGCGCCGGGCCCCTGCCTTTTCCAAGGGGCAGCGGAGCATAGCCGCCTATATCCGGGAGCACTACGACAAGGCCGCCTACATGACAGCCTCCCGGCTGGGGGCCGCCGCCCACGTAAGCGAATCCACAGTTGTCCGCTTTGCCTTTGAGCTGGGATTCGAGGGCTACCCGGAGATGCAGCAGGCCCTTCAGGAAATGATCAAAAGCAAGCTCACCGCCCTCCAGCGGATCGACGTCGCCACCGAACAGATCGGCGGCGGCAGCGTCCTGGACAAGGTGATGAACATGGACATTGACAAGATCCGCAAAACCATGGAGGAAACCTCCCGGGAAGCCTTTGACGGCGCAGTGGACGCCATCCTGGCCGCCCGGAACATCTACATCCTCGGCGCCAGGAGCGCCCTGGTGCTGGCACGCTTCCTGGCCCTCTACTTCAACCTGATCTTTCCCAGCGTCCGGCTGGTGGACACCACCAGCTCCGCGGAGATGTTCGAGCAGATCATGCGGATCGGCGAGAGGGATGTGATCATCGGCCTCTCCTTCCCCCGATACTCCAAGCGGAGCGCCAAGGCCCTGGAGTACGCCGCCCGGAGCGGCGCCCGGATCGTAGCCATTACCGACAGCCCTGCCTCCCCTATTGCGGAGCACGCGGATTTCTTCCTCCAGGCCCAGAGCGACATGGCCTCCTTTGTGGATTCCCTGGTTGCGCCCCTCTCCCTGCTCAACGCCCTGGTGGTGGCTCTGGGACTGAAAAAGCGGGAGGAGCTTCAGAAGGTGTTCAGCAACCTGGAGGAAATCTGGGACGAATACGACGTTTACCAAAAGCCCGGGGATGAGGAATAGCCTCTTGCCCCCATGGATTGGATCGGACTGGATTTTTTTATATAATCATACGCTGTTATGCTGTACACACTCAGAAAGGATGGGACATTCATGAAAAGCAGAAAAATCGTTTTCATCATGACCGACTCCCAGCGCTGGGACATGGTCAACTGCTACCGGAACACGGGGCTCTCCACCCCCAGCCTCGACCGGATGGCGGCAGAGGGGGTCCGCTTCGAGCGGGCCTACGACGCTCAGCCGGTCTGCCAGGCCGCACGGGCGGGCATCTTCACCGGTCAGTTCCCCCACACCTGCTGCAGCTGGGCCAACTGCATGGGCCTGGCCGACAACACCCACACCCTGGGCGAACGGCTGGCGGATCACGGGGTACATACCGCCTATATCGGCAAATGGCATCTGGACGGCGGCGATTATTTCGGCCTGGGCCGGTGCCCCAAGGGCTGGGATCCCGCCTACTGGTACGACATGAAGAACTATCTGGATGAGCTCTCCCCGGAGGATCGGGTGCGCTCCCGGAAGCCTTCCACCATGGAGGGGGAGGGGATCTCCGCGGACTTCACCTTTGCCCACCGGTGCTCCAACCGGGGCATTGATTTCCTGCAGAAGCACGGGCAGGAGGATTTCTTCCTGGTTGTCTCCTACGATGAGCCCCACGACCCGGCCCTCTGCCCCAAGCCCTACTCGGAGATGTACAAGGACTACTGCTTCCCCAAGAGCCCCAACGTCTATGACGATATGGCCGACAAGCCGGAGCATCAGCGGGTCTGGGCTGGGGCCCAGCTGGACGCGGACAAGGACGCGCTCACTATTCAGTGGCCGGGCTTTTTCGGCTGCAACAGCTTTGCCGATTCGGAGATCGGGCGGATGCTGGACGCGGTGGAGCAGTACGCGCCGGACGCCCTGGTGATCTACACCTCCGACCATGGGGACATGGCCTGCTCCCACTCCCTGTATGCCAAGGGCCCGGCCGCCTATGACGAGATCATCCGGGTGCCCCTGCTGATGAAGGGGCCGGGTCTGAAGCCCGGAACGGTGGATCCCCATCCGGTTTCCCACCTGAATCTGGCGCCTACCATTATGGAGCTGATGGGCCTGCCGGTGCCCAAGGTATTCGAGGGGATCAGCATTCTGCCGGAGCTGGAGGATCCCTCTGTCCGGTGCAACGAGTATGTGTTCACGGAGTTCGGCCGGTATGAGATTGATCACGATGGCTTCGGCGGGTTCCAGCCCATGCGCGCGGCCTTTGACGGGCGGTATAAGCTGGTGATCAACCTGCTGACCTCGGATGAGCTGTATGATCTGGAGACGGACCCCGGCGAGCTGGTGAATCTGATCAACAGCCCGGATCACGCCGCTGTCCGGGATCGGATCCACGACGCGATTCTGGACAACATGAACCGCACCCGGGATCCCTTCCGGGGGTATTACTGGGAGCGCCGCCCCTGGAGGACAGACGCCGCCCCCGCCACCTGGGATTATACCCTGATGACCCGTCAGCGGGAGGAAGAGGACTACGAGGAGCGCCAGCTGGATTATTCCACCGGCCTGCCCATTGTGGAGGCCACCCGTAAGAAGGGGTAAGGGATTTGAGGCTCTGCGGCGCGCCGTTTCACGGCGCGCCGCAGATGCGTTTCCAGATGCCCATGATCGGAGAAAAGCCCCGGCCTGCGCCGGGGCTTTTCTCTTGTGCGGGTATTTGGGTATTTGGTATGGTAGAAAACAGCTCTTAAGCAATCAGCGGGATTACTGGAGGAGCTGGAGAACGGACTGGGGCTGCTGGTTCGCCTGGGCCAGCATGGCCTGAGCGGAC
>JAAVZY010000057.1 GCA_022791945.1 Oscillospiraceae bacterium
CACGGAATCCCCCAGTCAGGGCTACCGCCTGGCGGCGGCATCCCTGCCATGCCCCCGACGTTCCAAAGGAACGTATGAGAGAGGGGACCGCCGTCGGACCAACGGGACGGCGGTGGTGGAAGGATTCCGATCGTGGCACAAGGTCCCTCCCCGCAGAGCCTGTGAGCGTGGTAATATTACGCTCGAGACTTTCTGCGGCATAGGAACTACCCCGCACGCAGGCGGGAGCTTTTTTCTTTACGAAAAAAGCGTACTGCGGGAATCAGACTATCTGCGTGGCAGAAAGCCGGAAGTCTCTACAGACTCAACCCCACCCCTTTTTCCGCCCCTAAAAAAGCCCTTGAAATAATGGGAATCCAAGGGGAATCCATCCCCGATGCGCCGCCAGCGGCGCATCTCAGAATTCGGCGAAGCCGAATTCCTAGGTGCGTCGTGAAACGACGCACCGCAGAGCGCGAGAGCAGAGCTCTCGCGGCCTTTCCTTTCGGTGTAAACACACTCTCAGAGCTCCCACAAAGCGGGATTGGTGGTAGAGACAGCGCAGGCGCCGGCGGAGAGGGCGGCGACCACGTCCTCCTTGTCGGAGATCAGACCGCCGGTAATCAGCGGCAGGCCCTCTCCCGCAAGCTGACGGATGATTTTGGGCATCACGCCCGGCAGAATCTCCACCAGATCCGCCGTACCTGCCGCCAGCTGCCGCCGGGCGCTCTCCAGGGCAATGGAATCCAGCAGGAAAAAACGCTGAACCGCCAGCAGGCCCAGCGCCTTGGCCCGATGAACCAGGGCCGCCTTGGTGGAGAGAATTCCGTCCGCTTCCGTATACCGGGCTGCGAAATCCGCAGCGGCTTCCCTGGCGGCCAGACCCTCTACCCGATCCAAATGCAGAAAAACCGTCTTCCCCGCTGCTTTCAGCCGGGCGGTAATTCCTCCCGCTGAAATCAAATCCCCATAGAGCACAAAGACTGCCTGACATCCGCTTTTCAGGCACCGCTCCAGCCCCGAATCATCCTTGACCGCGGCAATGATGGGGGATCCCTCCAGCAGGGCGGCAAGCTCCTGACCGCTCATTTCTGTTTCTCCTTCCGGCGGGCACGGGCCTGGCGTCCCCCGGGAATCTCCCGGAAGCCTTCGCCTGTGATCTCCCCCGCCTCCCCCACAATGATAAAGGCCCGAGGATCTACCTCATAAATAATCCGGTAGGTCTTGTGTACCTCCTGCCGCCGGACAGCGCAGAGAAGGACGCCCGTCTCCTGGCCGGAGTAGCAGCCCTGCGCTTCCAGCTTGGTGACGCCCCGATCCAGCTCCTCCATGATCCGTTCCGCAATGCGGGGATTCTTCGGGGAAACGATGAACATCATTTTCCCGGTGGCACTGTTGACGCCGTAAAGCACCGCGTCGATCACCTTGGTTGTAATAAAAATGATGATCGAGGCGTAAAGAGGGCTTTCCCAGCTGCGATAGGCCAGTGCGGAAAGCAGCACAATCAGCAGATCCAGCACCAGCAGAAGCCGTCCCAGGGAAAGATGGGGGAAGTGTCTGCCCAGAAGGGTAGCGGCCATATCGGTGCCGCCGGTGGTCGCGTCCCGCACGAGGATCAGCGCCAGCCCCAGCCCCGCCAGTACGCCGCCGAATACGGTGATCAGCAGCATATCTCCCCGATAGCCGGGCATATAGGGCGCCAGCAGGTCGATGGCCAGGGAGGAGGTGACGGTGGCCGCGATGGTTTTGGCCACGAACCGCCAGCCGCCCTCAAGGAACGCCCAGATAAAGATAGGGACGTTCAGGGCAAGGATCGTGATACCGATCGGCAGGCGATCCCCGGAAAGATAGCTGAGGATGGTTGCAAGGCCGGTAATTCCGCCGGGGGCAATATTGTTTGGAGCGGTGAACAGATTGACGGAAGCGGCATAGAGCACGCTTCCCGCCAGGATGAACAAAGCGTCGGTCAGCAGGCTCCGGAGCCGCTTTCCCTTTGCGGTTGCCAAGCGGGTCAAGGGGATCCCTCCTTCTGGCTGTGTATATTGCGTGCAGATGTGTGAGCAGGCGGAAGGCTTATGCTTATTATATGCAGATCTGCGGCGTTCCCTCCAAACTGCCGCTCAAAGCAGAGCCGGCTGGAGCCCGCGGCCTGACGCAGGGGAAACGATTGCCGAACGGGAGAAAAGGGTGTATGTGTATACTTGTCTGAAACCTATCCATTTGAAAAAGCCGCAGGTGGAGTACAACTGCCACGCGGAATACACAGCACGCCGCCCAACACCGCCTGCGCCTACATCCCCATCCGAAAGCCCTAGGGGCTGCTCGGAAGGGGAAGGCCGCGAGACTCTGTCTCGCGCTCTGCCAAGGGGACTCGTCCCCTTGGATTCCCATCTTTTGGGGGTGGGGGTGGGGACGGGCGCTTGCGCCCTCCCCCCCTACCTCGCTGGTACTCCCCGCAGTGACGATCGCCCGCCTACCCATTTTTTCGTAAAGAAAAAATTCATCCCCGTGTGCGGGGCAGCACCTGCGACGCAGAAAGTTTCGAGCGTGCGCTGCGCAGAAAGCCTGGGCGGCACAGGGGGTATCCCGCACGCAGGAGGGAGCTTTTTTCTTTACGAAAAAAGCGTACTGCGGGAATCAGACTCTCTGCGTGGCAGGAGGGAGGAAGTCTCTACAGACTTAACCCCAACCCTTTCCGCCCCTAAAAAAGCCCTTAAAAAAGATGGGAATCCAAGGGGGGCCAGGCCCCCTTGGCAGGAGCTCGAGGGCAGAGCCCTCGAGGTCTTTCCCTTCGGCCACGCAGAGCCTCCAACAGGCGCTCAAAGAGAGCGGAGGTACTCGTCGATGGCCTGGGCGGCGGTTTTTCCAGCGCCCATGGCCAGGATCACCGTAGCCGCGCCAGTCACAGCGTCGCCTCCGGCGTAGATGCCCTCACGGGAGGTCAGACCGTCCCCGCGGGCGATGATGCAGCCGTGCGCATTGGTATCCAGCCCCTTGGTGGTGTTCCGGATCAGCGGATTGGGGGAGGTGCCGATGGACATGATGACGCAGTCCAAATCCATCACAAAGGCTGAGCCGGGCTTCTCCACCGGACGGCGGCGGCCCGACGCGTCAGGCTCCCCCAGCTCCATCCGGACGCACTTCATCCCCCGGACAAACTTGTGATCGTCTCCCACAATCTCAGTAGGATTGGTCAGGGTGTCAAAGAGGATTCCCTCCTCCTTGGCATGCTCTACCTCCTCCAGACGGGCGGGCATCTCCTTTTCCGACCGGCGGTACACAATATGTACCTCCTCCGCGCCCAGCCGCTTCGCACAGCGGGCGGCGTCCATGGCCACATTGCCGCCGCCTACCACCGCCACCTTTTTTGCGCGCTGGATGGGGGTGGGGCTTCCTTCCTCATAGGCTTTCATCAGATTGGTGCGGGTGAGAAACTCGTTGGCGGAGTATACGCCCTTCAGGTTCTCGCCGGGGATGTTCATGAACCGGGGCAGTCCCGCGCCGGAGCCGATGAAAATAGCCTCAAAGCCATCCTCAAACAGATCGTCAATGGTAATCGTGCGGCCAATGATCACGTTTGTCTCAATCTTTACGCCCAAGGCTTTCAGATTATCAATCTCCTGCCGGACGATGGCCTTGGGCAGACGGAACTCCGGGATGCCGTAAACCAGCACCCCTCCGGCGGTGTGGAGGGCCTCAAAGATCGTCACCGCGTAGCCTGCCTTCTGCAGATCGCCGGCGCAGGTCAGGCCGGAGGGGCCCGCCCCGACCACCGCCACCTTGCGCCCATTGCCGGCAGCAGGCTGCGGCGCCTCCTTGCAGTGGCTCATATGCCAGTCGGCGGCAAACCGCTCCAGACGTCCGATGGCTACAGGCTCCCCCTTGATACCCCGGACGCACTTGCTTTCGCACTGCGTCTCCTGAGGGCAGACCCGCCCGCAGACCGCAGGCAGAGAGGACTGCTGATGAAGGATCTGGTACGCTCCCTCAAAATCCCGCTCCCGGATCCGGCCGATAAAGGCCGGGATGTCGATGGCAACCGGGCATCCGGATACGCAGGGCTTGTTTTTGCAGTTCAGGCACCGGGCGGCTTCGTCCACAGCCTGCTCCTCCGTGTAGCCCAGGGCTACCTCGCTGAAATTCCGGTTCCGGACCTGGGGAGGCTGAACCGGCATTTTGTTCTTTTTCAAAGCCATATTCGGCATTCTCTTCCTTCTCCTCTCTAGCCGCGGGCCGTGTCCGCAGCCCGGAACAGATTACAGGTTTCCTCGTACTGGCGGCGCTCGAAGTCCTGATACATGGCGGCGCGCTCCATGGCCTCGTCAAAGTCCACCTGATGCCCGTCAAAGTCCGGGCCGTCCACGCAGGCAAATTTTGTCTCCCCGCCCACGGTCAGCCGGCAGCCGCCGCACATTCCGGTCCCGTCGATCATGATGGGGTTCATGGAGACGGTGGTTTTGATGCCATACTCTTTGGTGAGCCTGCTGACGAACTTCATCATGATCAGCGGCCCGATAGCGATCGCCTCGTCGTACTGCTCCCCGGCTTCAATCAGCTCCTTCAGGGCGTCGGTGACCAGCCCCTTCCGGCCGTGGGAGCCGTCGTCAGTCATCGTGATCAGCTTCCTGGAGCAGGCGGCGAACTCCTCCTCCAGGATCACCAGCTCCTTACTGCGGAAGCCTACGATGGAATGCACCTCTGTGCCCAGCTCGTGGAGCTTCTGCGCTACCGGCAGGGCAATCGCACAGCCCACGCCGCCGCCGATGACAGCCACCCGCTTAAGCCCCTCCACCCGGGAGGGAACGCCCAGAGGGCCGGCAAAATCCTGGAGGGAATCCCCCTCCTGAAAATGGTTCAGCTTTTCCGTAGTGGCGCCGGCAATCTGAAAGATGATGGTAACGGTTCCCTGTTCCCGGTCAAACCCGGCTACGGTCAGAGGGATCCGCTCGCCGTTTTCCTCCACCCGCAGGATGATGAACTGCCCCGGCTCCGCCTTTTTGGCCGCCAGGGGCGCATGGATGATCATCCGCGTCACAGTGGGATTCAGCGATTCCTTTTTCAGGATTTTATACATAGGATCATTCCTTTCCGTTAGAAGAAGGGTATAGACACAGAAAGGGACGGAGCAGGGCTCCGTCCCTTTCTGCGGGCGATGCTGTTGGATGGTGCCGCCTATGATTATACACGATCTCCCGCAAAGATGCAAGAAGGCCGCGCGCTTGCGAACGGTCAAGACCTCGAGGCTCTGCCTCGAGTCTCCGCAGTGCGTTGTTTCACAACGCACTTAGGAATTCGGCTTCGCCGAATTCTGAGATGCGCCGCTGGCGGCGCATCGGGAAGGGATTCCCCTTGGATTCCCATTATTTCAAGGGCTTTTTTAGGGGCGGAAAAAGGGGTGGG
>JAAVZY010000058.1 GCA_022791945.1 Oscillospiraceae bacterium
ATCCTGCGCTGCTGGAAAATCCGCAGTTTGGACCTCCTCCCGGATGCCATTCAGAAAGCCCTCTCTTGTGTTTCTCCTCTGGACTGCTCCCATTGGTTCGCCGCTTCTGATTATTGTTAGGTTTTTTGATGATTGCTATAGGTGCGTCGTTTCACGAAGCACCACAGAGCCGCGAGGGCAGAGCCCTCGCGGCCTTGTCCTTGACATCGCGGAGCAATCCCGATAGAATGGAATGCATAAACAGAGGCTCTCTGAATGAAATGAAAGGAAGAGGCTTTCCATGACAAAGTTCGAGCCCTACCTGCTTCACAACGGAGTAGAGATGCCCGCTCTGGGAGCAGGCACCTGGCAGATTCCCAACGAGGCCGTTTCCGCGCCTGTGGAATGCGCCCTGAAGCTGGGCTACCGCCACATCGACACCGCCGCCGGACACCGCAACGAAGAAGGGGTCGGCGCGGCGCTCCGCGCTTCCGGCCTGCCCCGGGAGGAGGTCTTTATCACCACCAAGCTCCCGGCGGAAATCAAAGGCCGTCAGGTCACCATTGACGCCTTTGAGGGAAGCCTTCAGGCTCTGGGGCTTTCCTATGTCGATCTTTACCTTATCCACGCGCCCTGGCCCTGGGATGATATGGGCCGGGACTGCACCCAGGGAAATCTGGAATCCTGGCGCGCCATGGAAGAGCTGTATGAGGCTGGAAAAATACGGGCCATCGGCGTATCCAATTTCGCCCCCGCTCATCTGGAGCCTCTGCTGGCGCAGTGCCAGATCAAGCCTATGGTCAACCAGATTTCCTTTTACCCCGGACACATCCAGCGGGAGACTGCCGCCTTCTGCCGGGAGCAGGGCATCTTTGTGGAAGCGTATGCCCCCCTGGCTACCGGCGCGGCCCTCTCCGTTTCCACCGTGCAGGAGATTGCCCGGGCGTATCAGGTTTCCCCGGCGCAGCTCTGCATCCGCTACTGCCTGCAAAAGGGAACCGCCGCTATCCCCAAGTCTACCCACCCGGAACGCCTCCGCGAAAATGCCGAGCTGGACTTCACCATCCGCCCCGAGGATATGTCCCGTCTAGACGCTCTGGATCAGGAGTAGTGCCGGCGCCCAGAGATTTTGAACAGGCGCTAAGGCCTTGCCATGCAGATACTTTGTTTTCAGCCCTTTTATGAGAGGAGGTCTCCTATGATCACTGATACCTTTGACAATCAGTCGCCCGCGATCATCAATCCCACGGTCAATCCGAACGCTCCCAGGGTGGACGCCTGCATCCTGACCTTTTCCCATCAGATCGAGGCGTACGTCCTCGCCCATTACGAATGCGAGCAGGTCGGCGTCTTTGCGTGCGCCACGGACAGCAGGAGCCTCTACCGCATACGGGATGGGGAGAAAACCTTTGGATTCTGCAAGTCCTATATTGGCGCGCCCGTCTGCGTGGGGCTTGTGGAGGAATCCCTGAATTACATCAATACCCAAAAATACATCCTGTTCGGCGGCGCGGGCTGCCTGAACAAGGAGATCGCCCACGGAAGGGTCATGGTTCCGACGGAGGCCTATCGGGACGAGGGCACTTCCTATCATTACGCCCCTCCCGCAGACTATATCGCCGTGCGGAACGCAGGCATTGTAGCAGACTGCATGGAGAAAAACAAGATTCCCTTTGTGAAGGGCCGAACCTGGACCACGGATTCCTTCTATCGGGAGACGGTGAATAACTTTGAAAAGCACAAGGCGGACGGGTGCATTTCGGTGGAGATGGAATGCGCCGCCATGCAGGCCATGTGTGATTTCAGAGGGCTGGAGCTGTACGCCTTCTTTACCAGCGGCGATCTGCTGGACGCTCCGGAATGGGATATGCGCTGTCAGGAGGGGGAAGTAAAGGGCACCCAGCACGATCCCGGCCATTTCCGCATTGCCATGGAGCTTGCCCGGTATGTGTCCGGCTGAATAGGTTCTATAACCAAGGGCAAGGCCGCGAGACTCTGTCTCGCGGCCTTGCCCTTGGATTCCCATTATTTTTAAGGGCTTTTGAAGGGCGGAAAAGGGGTGGTTGAGTCTGTACAGACTTCCGGCTTTCTGCCACGCAGAGAGTCTGATTCACGCAGGACGCTTTTTTCGTAAAGAAAAAAGCTTCTTCCTGCGTGCGGGGTAGTTCCTGCGCCGCATAGAAGTTACCTGCGCACAGCACTAGCCGCTTCGTCAGAAGCGGCTAGTGCTGTGCGCAGGTCCAAGCGGAGGGCTCTAAAAGCTGCTGGGTGATCAAGGAATCGAACTGCGTCCGGAAGTCGGACGCGCCGACCTCCTCGCCATTGACCTGGTAGTAGGGACAGGGCTCCGGACTGTCCTCCGGGATTCGCTCCTCCCGGGCAAAGAGGCTTGCTGCCGTCTCCTGGGAGCCATCCGTTCGATAGCGGAACAGGGTATAGGAGCGCATGCCATTGAAATCGTACTGGCGCACCATGGTTCCGTCCCGGAGGGGGTAGTCCCGACAGCTCGCCTCCATGCCGTCGCTCTGCCAGCAGCGAATCTGTCCGCCATCGTAGTGGAACACGCCATTGTAGCTGCCAGGATCGCCGATCCGCTGGAGGAGGAGCTCATCCACGCCGTCCCCATCCAGATCCAGGCAGGCGTACTCCAGCTCCCCGGAGGCCAGAAGGATATCCATCCAGGAATCCAGCGCCCAGGCGGACAGATCCCCCTCGTTAAGGAGGGAGAGATCGCCGGACAGAAGCTGCTCATAGGCGTCCATGGCAGCATCCGCCGTCCGCTCCCCGCACCCAGCCAAAAGAAATAGAAGCCCTCCCATAAAGCCACAAATCCGCAGCCATGTTCCCTTCATCCCGCCCTCCTTTTTCCGCCATTAAAAATAATAGGAATTCTTTCCTTTCAACAGTGCCTCAAGTTCTCGCCCTTTGGCAGTAAGCAGATGCGTCGCAGCCCCTGCCCCGCACGTGGGGCTGAATTTTTTCTTTACGAAAAAATGGGTAGGCGGGCGATCGTGCCTGCGGGGAGTAGCAGCGAGGCAGGAAGTAACAAGTCTGTACAGACTTGACCCCCACCCCTTTTACGCCCTTAAAAAGACGGGAATCCAAGGGGAATCCCTTCCCGATGCGCCGCTGGCGGCGCATCTCAGAATTCGGCGAAGCCGAATTCCTAGGTGCGTCGTGAAACGACGCACCGCAGAGCCCGCTCAGAGGGCGGCGAACTTGATCTCTCCTTCGGACCTGTAGATGCGGCAGTGGCGGAGATCGTCGAAGAAGGTGCGGCTGATGTGGCCGATGGTCACCTGATTCACAGGGTAGAAATACTCCGCCTGGATTTGGCTTGTGTTCAGCCTGGACTCCTTTTCCAGGATAGCCGCGTACTCCTTTTGCAGCTTGCTCTCCTTCGCCTTCGCCACCGCCAGGGAAAGCTGGAGGCTTTTCAGCAGCGCCACAATCTCCGGGCTGGTATCGTCTCCCTGACAGCAGCGGCTGAGCTGCTCCTGAATGCGCCCGGACTCCTTCTCCGCCTGCTCCAGGGCTGCTGCGGCGGCGTGCTTCTCCTCCCGGAAACGGGACGTTTTCCCCAGGGTCAAAACAGTGTTCCGCCCTGTCTTATTGCCGATGATCTTGGCCCGAATCAGCGAGAGCGCCGTGACCGAGCCGCCTACGATGGCCCCATGCCCCGAGGTCGCCTGCACCTCCCCCTCGCTGGATACATTGGAATTGATAATGCTGGAGGCGTACACGTTCCCCAGTGCCGTGGCAGTGCAGTTTTCCAGGTACTGGCACTTAATGTCCCCGCCTGCTTCCATCCGGCCCCGGGCATTGCCGCTCATGCCGTTTTTCACAAAGATGCTTCCTCCGGCAATGAGCACCGCGCCCTCCGCCATGCCTTCCACGTTGATGTCCCCGCTGGCCTGGACCGTGAAGCCCTCCCGGACGTTTCCGCGAATGTGTATGCTGCCCGTTACCTGGAGGTTTCCGGTGGAAAGATCCACGTCCCCCTCAATAGAAAGCATCTCTTTGACCCGGTATCGTCCGTTCTCATAGAATACCTGCCCCTCCGTTTTGGAAATCAGGGTGAGATTTTCCTTGTCCAGCTGGGTGTTTACCCCCTCCGGGATCACGGCTCTGGCCCCGTTCTTCCCCTTGAGGGTTTCGCCGGTAACCGTTTTCCCTTCTGCTCCGTCCTCGGGCAGATGGATCCGGCAGAGAATATCATTTTCCTTTACCGGAATGATCCAGTTCAGATTCTTATAGTCTACGGAGCCGTCGGTCTGGTTCACATGGGGATGACCGGCGGTGCTGGGGATGACCTCCTCGATCCATCCGTCCTTGCCCTCTCCCGGAGGGGTTCCCGCCGCGGCCAGGGCCAGCTGGAAACAGCGCTCCCCCTCCAGCAGGGCGGAGAGCAGGCCCTCATCGATTCCAACGGACACCCGCTGTTCCTCCAGCGCGGCGCTGATCTGCTCCCGGCTGAGCGCACTGCCCCCGTCCAGGGGCGGGAGCAGCAGAATCCAGGCCCGGAGCTTATCCTCCGAGAGGAACACCAGGACCTGGCCGTCCAAAGGCGGCGGCGCTTCCCCCTCCTGGCGGGAGCGGCGCTCCAGCTGCTCCTTCAGCAGGCGTTCCGCCTGCTGGAAGCACCGCTGGAACTCCTCCGGCAGAAAGGGCTCCTGGGCATAAAGGAAACTGCGGTAATTCTCCTCGGATGGCTCCAGGGAGAGAGGTTCCCGCCAATTCTGGCGGTATTTCAGCAGAGCCTCCGGCACGGTAAAGGGCGGACGCGGAGGCTTTTGGGGTTCTGGCGGTTCGTCGGGGAGAGGAGCGGTTTCCACAGCAGAGGCGTTCTCCGCAGCCTCGGCGGCCCTGGCGGCTTTCTGGGCCGCCTTCTGGGCCCGCCGCTCCCGCAGCAGGGCAAAAAACGAGTTGATGCCTTTTTCATCCGGGCTTACCATAAAAGACGCCCCTTCCTCCGGCCGGCAGCTGCGGCCGGACTGTTTCTGAATGTTTGGGTGATCCCAGGCATACCTACAGATATGCTTATTACTATTATAGCAGAGGCGGCGGAGAAAAAGATATAGCGAAAGCTCAAAAATCCGCAGCGCTTCTTTGTGCATTCTGCCGGAAGAAGCACGGCCGCTCTTACGGCCATGCGCACTGCAGGGCGCATGGCGCAATGTTTGCAGGCAAGCAGCTGTACAAACTGCACAAATTCCCCGTGAGAAATTCAGCAAACTTAATTTTTCAGAGGGCCTTTACTTTTGGGCAGAATTGCTGTATCATTGCCTTGCGGTTTGGATGTAACGGATTACATGATTCCGCCCTTAAGAGGGTGTGTGCGTCCAGGGGGAAGGCCGCGAGAGCTCTGCTCTCGCGCTCTGCGGTGCGTCGTTTCACGACGCACCTAGGAATTCGGCGAAGCCGAATTCTGAGATGCGCCGCTAGCGGCGCATCGTGGACGCGTCCCTTTGGAATCCCGTTATTTTAAGAGCCTGTTTAAAATCTCTGGGCGGGGCGAATGGAAGGGGATTTTTTTGCACAGCAAGGAAAAAAGCGGAGGAATCCTTTGTGGATTCCGAGCATTTTTGACGCCGTCAGGCGGTAGCCCTGACTGGGGGATTCCGTGCGTAGCACAGCGTTGCCCTTTGCAGAAAGTCCCGAGCGTAGCAGAACCCGCTCGAAACTTTCTGCGTCGCAGTCTCTGCGCCGCCTGTAGGGATGAATTTTTTCTTTACGAAAAAATGGGTAGGCGGGCGATCGACCACGAAGGAAGTACCAGCGAAGCAGGAAGTAAAAAGTCTGTGCAGGCTTGAACCCCACCCCCTCTACGCCCTTAAAAAAGTGGGAATCCAAGGGGACGCGTCCCCTTGGCGGGAGGCTCGGAGGGCGGAGCCCTTCGAGGTCATTCCCTGGCGCACACAGGTTTCACGGAGGGATTGGATGGCGACTATCAAGGATGTGGCAAAGCAGGCTGGCGTCTCTGTGGCGACAGTCTCCCGGGTGCTCAACCGGGAAGGCAACGTCCAGCCCGCCACGGAGAAGCGGGTGCGGGAGGCCATTGAGGCGCTGCACTACTCCCCGAATCTGCTGGGCCGGAATCTCCGCCGGAACGAAACCAGAAAAATCCTGGTGCTGCTGGACACCATCTCCAACCAGTTCTATTCCCGGGTGGTGCGGGGCATTGAGGAATGCGCCCGGGAGCAAGGGTACGCTGTCATGATCTGCATGACCCACGGGGATCCCCGGGTCGAGGCCGGGTTTCTTCAGCTGCTGAAAACCCGCCTGGTGGACGGGGCGGTGTTTCTCACCTCAGCGGCGGAGGGAGCGGAGCTGGCCCGGGAGCTGGAGGGCGTCCGGGTGGTGCAGGCCTGCGAGCCTCAGGAGAGCTTCCCCACGCCTTCAGTCTCCATCGACAACCAGCGGGCAGGCTATGAGGCGGCCCGGTATCTGATGGAAATGGGCCACCGGGAGATTGCCTTTCTGGGGGCCGGGGAGCGGTTTGCATCCTCTGTCCGGCGGCGGGAGGGGGTTCTCTCCGCCCTGCGGGAGGCGGGGCTTCCCGTCCGGCCGGAGTGGATCATCGAGGAGGGCTTCAGCGTCCGGGCGGGCCAGCGGGCCGCCAGACGGCTGCTGGCACTGGGAACTCTGCCGGAGGCGGTCTTCTGCGTGGCCGACAGCATGGCCGCGGGAGTGATTCAGGAATTCGCCCGCAACGGCGTGGATGTGCCCGGGGATGTTTCCGTCATGGGCTTTGACAATACCCAGCTTTCCGAGGTGTATCAGCCTTCGATTACCACCACCCGCCAGCCTCAGTATGAGATCGGCTGGCAGGCCATGTCCCTGCTCCTGCGGCTCTTCGCGGGAGAGTCTATCCCCCCGGAGCAGATCTTCCTCCCGCATGAGATCATCGAAAGGGAGTCGGTGCGGAGAGGGAAGGCCTGAGCTCCTGCCAGACAGAAGGTACGAGCGCAGCACTCCTTTGCTGCTTGCAGAGCCAGCTTTTTTCTTTACGAAAAAAGCGTCCTGCGGGTATCCCGTACAGACCTGGTCCTGCGCACCGATTGAAAGTCTGTACAGACCTGCCCCCACACAAAATTTACGGGAATCCAAGGGGATTTAATCCCCTTGGCGAGAGCTCGAGAGCAGCGCTCTCGAGGTCTTCCCTGTTCCATCGCGTCCCAAGAAACCATTCCATATAAAAATCATCAAACGAAAGGAACGAGTACAAATGAGCAAACTGAAAGTAGGCATCATTGGATGCGGAGGCATTGCCAACGGCAAGCATCTGCCCGCCCTGAAGAAGAACCCCGACGTGGAGCTGGTGGCCTTCTGCGACATCCGCCTGGAGCGGGCCGAGAAAGCCGCCAAGGAGTACGGAACCCCGGACGCCAAGGTGTATGAGGATTACAAGGAGCTGCTGGCGGACAAGGCCATTGACGTGGTGCATGTGCTGACCCCCAACAAGGAGCACAGCTTCATCACCGTGGACGCGCTCCACGCGGGCAAGCACGTCATGTGCGAGAAGCCCATGGCCAAGACCTACGCCGAAGCAAAGGCCATGGTAGAGGCCGCTCAGGAGACTGGGAAGATCCTCTCCATCGGCTATCAGAACCGGTGCACCGCCGCCGCGCTCCAGGCTAAGAAGATGGTCGAGGGCGGGGAACTGGGCGAGATCTACTACGCCAAGGCCCATGCCATCCGCCGCCGGGCAGTGCCCACCTGGGGCGTGTTCCTGAACGAGGATGAGCAGGGCGGCGGGCCCCTGATCGACATCGGCACCCATGCCCTGGACATGACCCTGTGGGAGATGGACAACTACAAGCCCAAGATGGTGGTGGGCACCACCTATGCCAAGCTCCGGGATCAGACCGACACCGGCAACGCCTGGGGCGACTGGGATCCCAAGGAGTTCACCGTGGAGGATTCCGCCTTTGGCTTCATCACCATGGAGAATGGCGCTACCATCATGCTGGAGGCCAGCTGGGCCCTGAACACCCTGGATGTGCGGGAAGCCGTCACCACCCTCTGCGGCACCAAGGGCGGCATTGATATGCCCGAGGGCGGCCGCGCCCTCCGGTACAACACGGTCAAGTACGGCCGTCAGGTGACGGAAACCCCCGATCTGAGCGCAGGCGGCGTTGCCTTCTTTGACGGCGAGGCGGCGAAGCCCGAGGATCTGGAGAACCGGAACTTCTATGACGCCATCCTCAAGGGAACCGAGCTCCGCACCAAGCCCGAGCAGGCCCTGGTGGTCACCCGCATCCTGGAAGCCATCTATGAGTCCGCCAAGACTGGCAAGCCTGTTTACTTTAACGACTAAGACCGCAAAAGCTCTGCCTCCCCACCTCCGCGATGCGTCGTTTCACGACGCATCGCGGAGTCTCGGGGTATTTCCCTCTCTGCATTCACTGGATAAGGAGGATATTGCTATGAAAAAAGGCATACAGCTTTACGCCATCCGCAGTCTCTGCTCCCGGGACCTGGAAGCGGGACTTCGCACGGTTTCCGAAATTGGCTATCAGGGCGTTGAATTCGCCGGCTTTTTCGGTCACAGCGCCGGCGAGGTGTCCGGATGGCTGGAAAAGTATCATCTGGAGGCCATGGGCGCCCATATCCCGGCCGACGATATTTTCGACCGTCCGGATGAAACCATAGCGTTCCACAAGGCCATTGGCAACCGCCGTATTATCTGCCCCTGGTTTGATCTGAAAACCCGGGCGGACGTGGAGCTTCTGGCCTCCAAAATGAAAGCGGTTGCACCCAAATATGAAGCCGCTGGGATGAAGCTGTTCTACCACAACCATGCCCATGAGTTTGCCATGGATGGGGATGAGCGGCTGATTGACATTCTGGCCGGGCTGGTTCCGGAGCTCTCGCTGGAATTCGACGTGTTCTGGGTCTACCGGGGCGGCGCGGTTCCTCTGGACTACCTGAAGAAGTACCACGACCGGATCGAGATCTTCCATGCTAAGGACGGCACTATGGAGGAAGGCACCATCGCCGGCACCGGCAATGTTCCCCTGCCGGAGATTTTCGCTTACGCCAAGGAGATCGGCATGGAATGGGCCGTCGTGGAGTCTGAGGCCAGCGACGAGGAAGCCCCCCAGATCGACGCCGCCTCCAAGGACTACGCCTACATCAGCAAGCTGGCATAAAGCCCGCTTGGGATCTCTGCGCGCGTGGTCGGGCAAGACCTCGAGGGCTCTGCCCTCGAGCTCCTGCCAAGGGGGCCTGCCCCCCCTTGGATTCCCATTATTTTAAGGGCTTTTTGAAGGGCGGAAAAGGGGTGGGGGTTCAGTCTGTACAGACTTCCTCCCTCCTGCCGCGCAGATAGTCTGATTCACGCAGGACGCTTTTTTCGTAAAGAAAAAAGCTCCCGCCTGCCTGCGGGGTACTTCCTGCGCCGCACGCAGAGCTGAATTTTTTCTTTACGAAAAAATGGGTAGGCGGGCGATCGTCCCTGCGGGAAGTATCAGGGAGGCAGGGAGTACCAGCGAGGTAGGGGGACGGGCGCTTGCGCCCGTCCCCACCCCCACCCCCAAAAGACGGGGATGCAAGGGGAATACCGTACCCGTGGCGAGATGCGCGCAGGGTCAAAGCCTGCGGCTTTGACCCTTGGGCAGAGCTCTCTTGCGGCCTTCCCGCAGAGACTCATTAAATGGATTGAAAGGAGACGCTATGTTATGAAATTGAGCGTTTTGACTGTGCCCCTGCAGAACGAGCCTGCCGAGGAGGCGTTCCGCTATCTCAGCGGCCTGGGAGTGGAAATGGTGGAGCTGGGCGCAGGATGCTACACCAACGGCAATCACCTTCAGCGGGAGGAGCTGATCAAGGATCCCGCCAAAGCCAAGGCTCTGAAGGAGCTTCTGGCAAAGTACAGCCTGGAGATCTCCGCCCTGTCCTGCCATGGAAACCCGGTGCACCCCCAGAAGGAGATTGCGGAGCATGACCACCAGGTCTTTGAGGAGACGGTTTTGGCGGCGGAGCTGCTGGGGCTGGATACCATCGTCACCTTCTCCGGCTGCCCCGGGGACTGCCCCGGCTCCCAGTATCCCAACTGGGTCACCTGCTCCTGGCCCCCGGATTATGGCAAGATTCTGGACTACCAGTGGAACCAGGTTCTGATCCCCTACTGGGAGAAGGCGGTGAAGTTCGCCAATGACCACGGCGTCACCAGGATTGCCCTGGAGCTCCATCCCGGCTTTGCCTGCTACAATACCTCCAGCCTGCTCCGCCTGCGGGAGGCGGTTGGCCCAACCATCGGCGCGAACTTCGATCCCAGCCACCTGTTCTGGCAGGGTATGGATCCCGTGGCGGCCATCCGGGCACTGAAGGGCGCTATCTATCATTTCCACGCCAAGGATACCAAGGTGGATCCCTACAACAAGGCGGTCAACGGCGTGCTGGATACCGGCGCTTACGGGGATCTCTCCCAGCGTTCCTGGACCTTCCGCACCGTGGGCTACGGCCACGGCATGGAGGTCTGGAAGGATATCATCAGCGCCCTTCGGAGCGCGGGCTACGACGGCGCCATCTCCATTGAGCATGAGGACGCTTATATGTCCACCCGGGAGGGGCTGGAGAAGGCGGTCGCCTTCGTGAAGGAGATTCTCATCCGGGAGCATCCTGCGGAGATGTGGTGGGCCTGAGCGCCTGCTGAGAAAATCGCAAGATTTGCCTAAAATCAGCAGGATTGTGTCTTTACAGCTGGCTTTGCGGGTCGTATAATGAACCTGCGCCCTGAGAAGCCGCAGGAGTCTCCAGGCAGTGCGCCTGGGGGCTCCTGCGGAATCCGGGAGACAGATTATTGGAATGATAGGAAGGTACGATACATGGATAAACAGTTTAATGAGGTTATCGTAGGCTTTGGCGGCATGGGCAACTGGCACCGTGAGCTGATTGAAAGCGGCATTGACAACCTGCATCTGAAAGGCGTCTATGACATCGCTGAAGCGCCCTGCCGGAAAGCGAAGGAGATGGGCTATCATGTTTATGAGAGCCTGGACGCCGTGCTGGCGGATCCGGAGGTGGACATTGTCCTCTGCGCCACCCCCAACGACTTCCACAAGGACATTGTAATCAAGGCCCTCCGGGCTGGCAAGAACGCCGTTTCCGAGAAGCCGGTCACCCTCTCCTCCGGAGAGCTGCAGGAGATGATCGACGCCGCCAACGAAACCGGAAAGATTTTCACCGTCCATCAGAACCGCCGGTGGGACGAGGACTTCCTGACCATCAAAAAAATCTATGATGAAAATATGCTGGGCGAGGTGTTCAACATTGAGTCCCGTGTGCATGGCTCCCGTGGAATCCCCGGGGACTGGCGGAACGAGAAAGTTCATGGCGGCGGCATGATGCTGGACTGGGGCGTGCATATCATTGACCAGATGCTTCAGATGATTCCCGGCAGGATCAAGAGCGTATACTGCACCACCACCAATGTGACCAACGGCGAGGTGGACGACGGCTTTACCCTGGTGCTCCAGTGGGAGAACGGCCCCCGTACCCTGCTGGAGGTAGGCACCAGCAATTTTGTGGAGCTGCCCCGGTGGTATGTCCAGGGCGTGAACGGCACTGCGGTCATCAACGACTGGCACCTGAACGGCAAGATCGTGCGGATCACCAACTGGGAGAAGAACGACGCAATCCCGATCAAGACAGCGGCGGGCCTGACCAAGACCATGGCTCCCCGCACCGATGAAACCATTGCCACAGAGGAGCTGCCCATCGTTCACAGCGACATCAAGGACTTTTACCGGAACGTGATGGATGCCATCAGCGGAAAGGCCGAGCAGAAAATCAAGCACCATGAGCTGATGCGTGTCATGAAGGTCATGGAAGCCGCTTTCCGCTCCGCCGCGTCCGGCCAGGTCGTAGACTTCGAGTAAGACCCCCCCCTTATGCTTAAGAGCACCCCAACAGGCTCTCAGGAACCTGTTGGGGTGCTCTGCGTGTTCGAAGGGGAAGGCCGCGAGACGCTGTCTCGCGGCCTTCCCCTTCGAACACGCAGAGATCCTGCTTCCGCCTGCCGCTGTGCATATCCTCTTGTAACCGCAGGCGGCGGGTGATATAATAAAGGCAAAGCATTCGTCCCGCTGGGCGGGACGCACGAAAGGAAGAAGCACACTGATGAAATTCTCTGAAATGCCCTATACCCGGCCGGATCTCCCCAAGCTGCTGGGGGAGTATGATCAGCTGACCGCTCAGCTCCGCAGCTCCTCCTCCCTTGAGGAGCAGATAGCGCTCTACAAGCGCCAGGAGGCACTGGGACAGAGCTTCCAGACCATGTACAGCATCTGCGAGATCCGCAGCACTGTGGACACCCGGGATCCCTTCTATGAAAAGGAGAAGGAGTTTTTTGACGAGTCCGCGCCCCTGGTGAATGAAAAATCCATGGAATTTTCCAAGGCCATGCTGGCTTCTCCCTTCCGGGCGGAGCTTGAACAGCAGATGGGGAGCCTGCTGTTCAGGAATATGGAGCTGGAGGTCAAATCCTTCTCTGCGGAAATCATTCCCCTGATGCAGGAGGAAAACAAGCTGGCCTCCCAGTATCAAAAGCTCTACGCCAGCGCCCAGGTGGACTTTATGGGCAAGCCCCGCACCATTGCTCAGCTGGCCGCCTTCAAGCAGGATCCGGATCGGGCGGTGCGCAAGGCCGCCTATGAGGCCGAGGGCGGCTTCTTTGACCAGCACCGGGAGGAGTTCGACAGCCTTTTTGATCAGCTGGTGAAAAACCGCACCGAGCAGGCCCGGCGGATGGGCTATGAGAATTTTGTGGAGCTGGGGTATATCCGCCAGCAGCGCAACTGCTACGGCCCCGCCGAGGTGGCGGTGTTCCGGCGGCAGGTGCTGCGGGATCTGGTGCCCATTGTCCGGGAGATCAAGGCTGTCCAGGAGCAGCGGATCGGCGTGGACGCCCTGAAATTCTACGACGACGTTTACTGCTTCCCGGACGGAAATCCCATGCCCCAGGGCACCCCGGACGAGCTGCTGGCCGCGGGGAAGAAGATGTACACCGAGCTCTCTCCGGAAACGGCGGAGTTCATCAAGCTCATGTTCGACATGGATCTCTTTGACGTGCTGGCCAAGGAGGGCAAGGCGCCCGGCGGCTACTGCACCTCCATCCCCGACTACCGCTGCCCCTTCATCTTCTCCAACTTCAACGGCACCGCCGGCGATGTGGATGTGCTTACCCATGAGGCGGGCCACGCCTTCGCCTTCTATCTGGCGGATCGGCTGATCGAGCGGGCCGCGCTCCGCTGTCCTACCATGGAGGGCGCGGAAACCCACTCCATGTCCATGGAGTTCCTCACCGCCCCCTGGCACCACCTGTTTTTCAAGGAGCAGACCGACAAGTATGAGCTCTCCCACGGGGAGGACGCCCTGATCTTCATCCCCTACGGCACCCAGGTGGATCACTTCCAGGAGCTGATCTACGCCAACCCGGACATGACCCCTCAGGAGCGGAACGATACCTGGATGGAGCTGGATCGCCAGTACCGGCCCTATATTGATTATGCGGATCTGCCCTTCTACGGCCGGGGCGCCGGCTGGCAGCGGCAGCTGCACATCTATCTGAGTCCCTTCTACTATCTGGAATACTGCCTGGCCGGAACCGCGGCGGCGGAAGTCTGGGCCCTGTCCATGGAGGACTGGAACAAAGCCTGGGAAACCTACCTGTCTTTTGTAAAGCTGGGCGGAACCAAGACCTTTACCGATCTGCTGAAGGCCGTGGGCCTGAAATCCCCCCTGGAAGAGGGCTGCCTCAAGGAGATCTGCGTTCCCGTTCAAAACTGGCTCAAGGCCCACCAGCTGTAAGCGTTTATCCAGGCTCTCTGCGTGGCTGGAGGGAAGACCTCGAGGGCTCTGCCCTCGAGCTCCTGCCAAGGGGGCCTGGCCCCCCTTGGATTCCCATCTTTTTTAAGGGCGGAAAAGAGGTGGGTTGAGTCTGTACAGACTTCCGTCCTTCTGCCACGCAGAGAGTCTGATTCACGCAATACGCTTTTCTCGTAAAGAAAAAAGCTCCCTCCTGCGTGCGTCGCAGCCCTGCCCCGCCTGCTGGGATGAACTTTTTCTTTACGAAAAAGTGGGTAGGCGGGCGATCGTCCCCGCAAGGGAGTATCAGCGAGGCAGAAACTGAAATCCTCCCCCCATAACCCCCAAAAGACGGGAATCCAAGGGGAGCCAGCTCCCCGATGCGCCGCCAGCGGCGCATCTCAGAATTCGGCGAAGCCGAATTCCTAGGTGCGTCGTTTAACGACGCACCGCAGAGCGCGAGACAGCGTTTCGCGGCCTTCCCCTTTCCCTGCTTCAATGATTCTCTCAGGAGGTGCCAGCCATGTCGAAGGATGCCGTCCGGGATACCAAGGAGGAGATCCTGCAGGCCGCCCTGCTCCTGTTTGCACAAAAAGGCCCGGAGGGGGTATCCATCCGGGAGATAGCGGCGCAGGTGGGGCTTCGGGAGAGCAGCCTGTACCGGCATTATCCGGGCAAGCAGGCGCTGTACCAGTCTGTGCTGACAGAGATGGGGCGGCGGTGCCGGGTGGTGGCAGAGTCTCTCCGGCTCCCGCAGGGGGACGCCGCCCCGGCGGCAGAGCTGTACAGGCAGCAGGGGTTTGATTTCCTCCGGCGGAGCTGCCGGGCACTGTTCCTGTTTTACCGGCAGGACGTCTGCGCCGCCGCCTACTTCCGCCTGCTCACAGGCGAGCAGCTCCGGGGCGGTCCTGCGGGGCAGGCCTACCGGGAAACCCTGCTGGCGGAGCCGCTGGCCTATTACCGGGCGCTCTTTGCACGGCTCATGGAACAGGGCCTGTTCCGGGGCCGGGATCCGGGCGCTATGGCAATGCAGTTCTACAGTCCGGTGCTGCTCCTGCTGTCCCGGTACGTGGATCGCCCGGACGGCGAGCTGGCGGCGCTGGAACGGCACCTCGACCAGTTCGAAGCCGCCTACAGCCTCATGCCCGCAGGAAACTGACACATACCTGACCTATGAAAATCCCCGGCCTCCCCAATGAGGGAGGCCGGGGATTCGCTGTCTGCGGTGCTGACCGGGGCTCTTATATCCGCTTTTTGTCATCGGATGCGGGGTTGTCGATGAGAGCGCCGCTCTCGTCAAAGCGGGAGCCGTGACAGGGGCAGTCCCAGCTGTGCTCGGCGGCGTTGTATTTCAAGGCGCAGCCCATATGGGGACAGCGGGGAACTGTCGGGGTCAGAAGTCCCAGAACAGCCTCCAGCCCGTTCAGCGCCAGCTGCGGGCGGAGTATCCTTCGGGAGGGGGAGAAGAGCGCCTCGTAGGGATTGTCCCGCTTCAGCACAAGATCCGTCAGGAGGCCCGCCGCAGCCATGGAGGAGGTAATCCCCCACTTGTTAAAGCCCGACGCCACATACAGCCCGGACGTGCGCCCGGAATAGGGCCCCACATAGGGGACGCTGTCCAGGGACATGCAGTCCTGCGCCGCCCAGCGCGCTGTCTCCCGGGCGGCGGGATACCACTGTCCGGCCAGACGCGCCAGCTCTCTCCAGCCGCCGCCCTGCCGGCCTGTCCGGTGACTGCCTCCGCCCAGAAGCAGAAGATCTCCCTCGTTCCGGAAGGTCAGACCCTTTTTGTCCTCGTCCAGATACATGCCCCGCACATCCGGGGCGTTTTTCAGCGCCAGCATATAGGTGCGGTGCTGATACAGCTTCAGGAAATAGCCCCCGTGCTTGTTGAGAATCGGAAAGTGGCCGGCAACGATGATGTTCTCCGCAGAAATGATCCCCCCGTGGGTGACCGCCCTCCCTGGGCTCAGCTCCAGCACCTTGGTATGCTCAAAAATCCGCAGCCCCTTCGCAAGGGCGGCGATGAATTTCAGCGGATGAAACTGCGCCTGACGTTCAAACCTGACCGCGCCCACTGTAGGGAAGGGAAGCGGAACCTCCTCCACCAGCCCGGCGGCGAAGCCCAGCCGTTCCAGCGCTGCAAGCTCCCGCTCCAGCTTTTGCCGGTTGTCCCGGGAATAGACGAAGGCATCCTTCTCCACGAAATCGCAGTCCATGTCCCGGCAGAGCGCGCGGTATTCCTCCAGCGCGGACTGATTGGCCTCCAGGTAGAGCCGCGCCTGTTCCACCCCAAATTCCCGGATGAGCTTATGGTAGATCAGCCCATGCTGGGAAGTGATCTTTGCGGTAGTGCCCTTGGTAGTACCGCTGGAAATGCGGTCCGCCTCCACCAGCGCATAGTCCACCCCCGCCTGCTTCAGCTTCCAGGCGCAGAGAATCCCCGCAATCCCTCCGCCAATGATCAGGACGTCTGTTTTCAGGTCTGACCGAAGGGGCGCAAACTGCGGCATCCGCGCCGACCGGAGCCATATCGGTTCCACTCCCATCACCTCACCGGATTAGGATGGCTGAACTCCCTCCGGATTATACCCCGAAGGGAAAGGCCGCGAGACGCTGTCTCGCGCTCTGCCAAGGGGACGCGTCCCCTTGGATTCCCGTCTTTTGGGGGTTATAGGGGTGTGGAATTTCAGTCTCTGCCTCGCTGATACTTCCCGCAAGGTCGATCGCCCGCCTACCCATTTTTTCGTAAAGAAAAAATTCAGCTCCATAGGCGGCGCAGACAGTACGACGCAGAAAGTCCCGAGCGTGTTCTGTTACGCTCGGGACTTTCTGTAGGGTGAAACGCTGTGCTACGCTCGGAATCTCCTGTGCGCCGCAGGAACTACCCCGCAGGCAGGAAGGAGCTTTTTTCTTTACGAAAAAAGCGTACTGCGTGAATCAGACTCTCTGCGTGGCAGATGGTCGGGAGTCTGTACAGATTCAACCCAAACCCCTTCCGCCCTTAAAAAAGCCCTTAAAAAATAATGGGAATCCAAGGGGAATCCCTTCCCCTTGGCGAGAGCGCGAGAGCAGGGCTCTCGCGGCCTTTCCCTTCGACCATGAACAGCCTCTTAGTCCTCGGGGTCCTTGTTCCAGGAGTACATTTTGCGCAGCTCTTTGCCGACGGCCTCCAGCTGGTGCTCTCCATGGAGCCGGCGCTCGGCGTTGAAGTGGGGACGGTTGACCCGGTTCTCCAGGATCCAGTTCCGGGCAAAGGTGCCGTCCTGAATCTCCCTGAGCACCTTCTTCATCTCTTTCTTGGTTTCCTCGGTGACAATCCGGGGGCCTACGGTGTAATCGCCGTATTCAGCCGTATCAGAAATGGAGTACCGCATCCGGGAGAAGCCGCCCTGATAAATCAGATCCACAATCAGCTTCATCTCATGGATGCACTCAAAATAAGCGTTCTGGGGATCATAGCCGGCTTCCACCAGCGTTTCAAAGCCCGCCTGCATCAGAGCGGTTACGCCGCCGCAGAGAACGCACTGCTCGCCGAACAGGTCGGTTTCCGTCTCCATCTTGAAGGTCGTCTCCAGCACGCCGGCCCGGGAGCCGCCGATGCCCGCCGCATAGGCAAGGCCAATCTCAAAAGCGCTGCCGGAGTAATCCTGATAGACCGCCACCAGATCCGGCACGCCCTTGCCCTCTACGTACTCGCTGCGGACCGTGTGGCCGGGGCCCTTGGGGGCGATCATGATTACGTCCACGTTTTTCGGGGGAACGATCTGTCCATAATGGATGTTGAAGCCGTGGGCGAAGGCCAGCACCTTGCCCTCGGTCATGTGAGGCTCGATGCTCTCGTAGTAGATCTGGGCCTGCTTTTCATCAGGGAGCAGGATCATGATCAGATCGGCGGCCTCGGCGGCCTCGGCCACTGTCCTGACAGTGAGGCCGGCCTTTTCCGCCCGGGCCCAGGATTTGCTGCCCTCATACAGGCCGACAATTACATTGATGCCGCTGTCGTGCAGGTTCAGCGCGTGGGCGTGGCCCTGGCTTCCGTAGCCGATCACGGCCACGGTTTTATTCCGGATCCGATCCAGATTGCAGTCCTGCTGATAAAAGATTCTTGCCATAGTTGACTCCTCCTATCCCCCGCCGCAGAAAAGGCGGGGCAGCATGGTAAAATAGATTGATATATTGACACAGCCCACCCCCGGCGCAAACGCCCCGGGAGGCTGCCTGGAACCAAAACAGCACGGCGCACATCCGCCTCTGATTCACACCGTAAGCGCGCCCCCGCCCTTCTCCAGGGCGATGGTGCCGGTGCGGACGACCTCCAGAATGTGATAGGGCTCCAGGAGCTCCTGAAGGATTAAGAGGCGCTCAGTCACGTCGGAGATTTCAATGGTCATGGTGGATTTGGAGATGTCGCAGACCTTGGCGTCCATGACCCGCACGATGTCCACAATGTCACTGCGGGTACGGGCTGTACACTCCACCTTGATCAGCATCAGCTCCCGGCTGGTAGTGGAGCCGGCGGGCAGCCGCCGCAGGCGGATCACGTCGATCAGCTTGTTCAGCTGCTTTTCCACCTGTTCCACCGTGGCGTCGTTGCCCTCCACCAGGATGGTGATCCGGGATACCGCCGGATCGTCCGTAACGCCCACCGCCAGACTGTCTATATTAAAGCCCCGGCGGGAAAACAGCCCGGATATCCGGGAGAGGACGCCCGGGTGGTTCTCTACCAGAATGGAAATGGTATGTTTCATATCAGCACCGGCTCCTTTCATGGGATGGGATTACAGGGTCGGCTCAGCAGCGCTGACGGTACACTCCAGCAAAAAGGGCTCCGGGCTCTCCAAAAGCGCCCGGACAGCGGCGGCAATCTCTCCGCCCTCCGACAGCCTCCGGCAGCGGATCCCGTAAGCCTCCCCCAGCCGGACGAAATCCGGGTTCCCCTCCAGGGAAACCGCAGTCTCGTTCCCTGCGTAATGGTTGGCCTGAAGCTCCCGGACCATGCCCAGGCGCATATTGTTCATCACAATGATTTTCACCGGAATCCCGTTGGCCATAATAGTGGCAAGCTCCATCATCTGCATCTGAAAGGAGCCGTCCCCGCAGACGGCGATCACCTGCCGCTCCGGCGCGGCCAGCTTGGCTCCATAGGCCGCCGGGACAGCATAGCCCATGGTGCCCATGCCGCCGGAGGTGAGGAACCGTCCCCGCTCCAGCCGGAAGCTCCGGGCGGACCAGATCTGATTCTGTCCCACATCGGCCACCAGCACCGCGTCCGGCTCCGCCTGGGCGCAGAGCTCGTTCAGCACCTCTCTGGGGGAAACCGTATCCGGCTCCCCGGTGCGGGGCTTGTGGGGGTGAAGCTGACGGAGCCCGGCGGTCCAGTCGGGAGCGGGCTTGTCCGGGAGCTTCTCAACCAGCTGGGAGAGAATCAGCCGGGCGTCCCCCACCAGGGGGATGTGGGTCTCCATATTCTTCCCGATCTCCGCCGGGTCAACGTCCATGTGAACAATGGTGGCGTTCCGGGCCAGCCCCATAGGGGACATAATTGCCCGATCCCCCACCCGCGCGCCGATGAGGATCAGCAGATCCGCCTCGTTCATGGCCCGGTTGGCCACCGGGGAGCCGTGCATCCCGATCATGCCCAGGTTCAGCGGCTCCATAGGGGAGACGGCGCTGATGCCCATCAGGGTGGTGACCACCGGAAGCCCGGCCCGGCGGCAGAGCTGGCGGAGCTCCTCCTGTGCTCCGGCACTGAATACGCCGCCCCCGGCGCAGATCAGAGGCCGCTGCGCGTTCTTCAGCGCGGTCAGCACCCGTTTGATCTGTCCGGGGTGGCCCTGAAGGCTGGGCCTGTAGCTGCGGATGTCCACCTTCTCCGGATAGGCAAACTCGATCTTGGTCCGCTGGACATCCACCGGCACGTCAATCAGCACCGGCCCCTGACGGCCTGTTCCGGCGATGTGAAAGGCTTCCTTAAAAATGCGGGGAAGCTCTCCGGCGTTTTTCACCAGATAGCTGTGCTTGACAAAGGGCTCGCAGGAACCGGTGATGTCGGCCTCCTGGAACACGTCCCGGCCCAGGAGGCCGCTTTCCACCTGGCCGGTGATGACCACCAGGGGAATCGAGTCCATGTAGGCGGTGGCGATGCCGGTGATCAGGTTGAGCGCGCCGGGGCCGGAGGTGGCGACGCAGACCGCCGGGCGGCCGGTCAGGCGGGCGTAGCCCGAGGCCGCGTGGGCGGCGTTCTGCTCCTGCCGCACGAGGATGTGCCGGATCCCTGTGCGGGACAGCGCATCGTAAAAGGGGCAGATAGCCGCTCCCGGAAGGCCAAAAACGACCTGAACAGATTCTTCCAATAAACAGTTTACCATTGCCTGTGCCGCTGTGATCGTCATGGTTCCGCAGTTCCCCTCTTTGGTTAGTGAAGTATGTGCCGCGTCGCCGCACGAATATCGTTTATTATAGTACGTTTTCCCCCGAATTGCAAGCGTCCTGAAGCCAGGAGCCTGCTCAGGCTCTCTGGGTGCGTCGAGGGGCAAGGCCGCGAGACGCTGTCTCGCGCTCTGCGGTGCGTCGTTTCACGACGCACCTAGGAATTCGGCGAAGCCGAATTCTGAGATGCGCCGCTAGCGGCGCATCGTGGACGCGTCCCTTTGGAATCCCATCTTTATTTAAGGGCGGAAGGTGTTGGGGATCAAGTCTGTACAGACTTCCGGCCTCCTGCCACGCAGTTAGCCTGATTCACGCAGTACGCTTTTTTCGTAAAGAAAAAAGCTCTCCCCTGCGTGCGGGGTAGTTCCTGCACCGCAGAAAGTCTCGAGCGTAATACTACCACGCTCACAGGCTCTGCGGGGAGGGTTTTTCTGCCACGCTCGGAATCCTTCCACCACCGTCGTCCCTCCGGTCCGACGGCGGTCCCCTCTCCCATACGTTCTTCCGGAACGTATGACAAGGGAGGCAAGCCGACTTCCTGCGTTATAAAGACGCTTTCTGCGAAGTTAAGAGGATGAGCGGCTCTTGACTACGCACGAGGCGTCCATTAGCGCACAAAGTTGGCTCGGCCCCCTTGTTAGACGTTCCGAAGGAACGTCCGGGGCATGGCAGGGATGCCGCCGATAGGCGGTAGCCCTGACTGGGGGATTCCGTGCGTAGCACAGTGTTCCCCCTTCGCAGACAGTATGAGCGTAACAGAACACGCTCGGGACTTTCTGCGTCGCAGTCTCTGCGCCGCCTATGGAGCTGAATTTTTTCTTTACGAAAAAATGGGTAGGCGGGCGATCGTCCCTGCGGGGAGTATCAGCGAGGCAGGCCCCCTCCCCCAAAAAAATTACGGGTTCCAAGGGGATTTAGATCCCCGATGCGCCGCCAGCGGCGCATCGCAGAGCGCGAGACAGCGTCTCGCGGCCTTCCTCCGCTACCCCTTCCGCATCATTTCGGCGGTGTCGAAGAGGATGGTCACGGGGCCGTCGTTCCAGAGGCGGAAGTCCATATGCGCGCCGAAAACGCCGGTTTCCACAGGGCCGGAGAACTGGCTCCGCACACATTCCAGGAAATACTCATACAGCTCGTTGGCCACATCCGGGCGGGCCGCACGGATGAAGGAGGGACGCCGCCCATGGGAACAGTCCGCCCCCAGGGTAAACTGGGAAATCACCAGGACGCCCCCTCCCACGTCTGTCACGGAACGGTTCATCTTGTCCGCTTCATCTGTGAAAATCCGCAGCTCCACCAGCTTCCTGGCCAGGAACGCCGCCTCCTCCCGGGTGTCGCCCTCCAGCACCCCCAGAAGCACCGCCAGCCCCTGGCCGATTTGGCCTGTCACCCGTCCCTCCACCGTCACCGAGGCTTCCCGTACCCGCTGTATCACTGCCCGCATATGGCCCCTCCCGCACTATTTGCCTGACCGCTCCACGGTCATGACGCCTTCAATCTTTTTGATGTTCTTCATGATATTGTTCAGCTGATCCACGCTCTGAATCCCAATGGTTGCCACAATGTTGGCGTTTCCGTTTTTCAGCTCCCGGGCGTTCAGCTCGTGGAGCGGCACGCGGAAATTGGCAATCACTGTGCTTACGTCCGCCAGCAGCGCTGTCCGATCCAGCGCCACAATATCCAAGGTGGAACGGAAGCCCTTGACCCCTTCCTCCTCCGCGAACCGGGCGGGAATCCACCGGTCCAGCTGGCTCTGATCCTTCATGGCTGCCTGAACGTTCTGGCAGTCCTTTTTATGGACGGACACCCCGTGTCCCCGGGTAATGAAGCCGATAATCTCATCCCCCGGCAGGGGATTGCAGCACTGGGCAAACTTCACCGGGCAGTTGTCGATGCCCTCCACAATCACGCCGTTGCTGCTCTTCGCCGGCGTTACCGGCGCCGGCACAGCCGGCCGGTGGAGCCGCTGGAAGTCCTCCCGCACCCGGGGCATGATCCGGGTCAGCAGCACGCCCCCATACCCGATGGCGGCATAGAAATCCTCCACCGAATCATAGTGCTGCCGCCGGGCCAGGGCGGTCACCATCTCTTCCATCTGCTTTTCCGGCAGAACGATGGACATCCGCTTGAACTCTGATTCCAGGCTCTGACGGCCCTGGGCGATGTTCTCCTCCCGGCGCTCCTTCTTGAACCAGGCGCGAATCTTGCTTCGGGCCTCGCTGGTCTTGGCAATGGAGAGCCAGTCCCGATTGGGGCCGTGGCTCGCCGACCGGGTGGTGATGATGTCCACAATCTGCCCGGTTCGCAGTACCGTGTCCAGGGGCACGATCCGGCCGTCGATTTTAGCGCCCACCATCCGATTGCCCACCGCGCTGTGGATGGCGTAGGCAAAGTCAATGACTGTGGAGCCCGCAGGCAGGGTCTTCACATCGCTCTTGGGGGTCAGTACAAAGATATCCTCCGGGGAGAGATCCGTCTTGATGGTTCGGACAATGTCGTCCTCCCCTTCTCCCTCCTGCTGCGTCTCCAGGATCTTCCGGATCCAGGCCAGATTGTCCTCCAGCTTATCCTTGCCCTTGATCCCCGCCTTGTATTTCCAGTGAGCGGCAATGCCGTACTCCGCCGTGTAGTTCATGTCCCAGGTGCGGATCTGGATTTCAAAGGGAACGCCCTCTCGTCCAATGACGGTGGTGTGAAGGGACTGGTAGCCGTTGGCCTTGGGGGTGGCAATGTAATCCTTGAACCGGTTGGGCACCGGGCGGAACATATCATGGATGATGCCCAGGGTGTTGTAGCAGTCGATTACGGTATTCACAATGATCCGCACCGCGTAGATGTCGTAGACCTCTTCAAAAGAGCGGCCCTGCATATACACCTTCCGGTAGATGCCGTAAATGGATTTCACCCGGCCCTCAATGCGGGGCTCCATCCCGAATTCATGAAGCCGGACGCGGATCCGCTCCTGCATATTCTGGACAAAGCCGGCCCGTTCGGCCCGGTTCATCTCCAGGGTATTCTCAATCTCCCGGCAGGCCACCGGATCCAGGTAGTGGAGGGCGGCGTCCTCCAGCTCCTCCCAGATGGTGCGCATTCCCAGCCGGTGGGCGATGGGGGCATAGACCTCCATGGTTTCCAGGGAGGTTTTCCGCTGCTTCTCCTCCTTGCGGTACATGAGGGTGCGCATATTGTGAAGCCGGTCCGCCAGCTTGATGATGATGACCCGCACTTCCTCGGACATGGCCAGCAGCATCTTGCGAACGTTCTCTGACTGCTGCTCCTCCTTGGTGGGCAGAGGCAGGTTCCCCAGCTTGGTCACCCCGTCCACCAGCTTGGCCACGGTTTCTCCAAACCGCCTGCGGACATCCTCCAGCGTCTCTTCTGTGTCCTCCACCACGTCGTGGAGCAGTCCGGCGCAGAGACAGTCCGTATCCATCCCCAGATCCGCCAGGACAAAGGTCACCTCAATGGGGTGGATGATGTAGGGCTCACCTGATTCCCGCACCTGCCCGGCGTGAAGCTGCTCCGCCAGCAGATACGCCTGCTCCAGCTTGAACAGATCCCGCGTCCGCCCGGAGGCGGTAATGTATGCTTTCAAATCCTCAAACGTACGCTCGCTCAACAATGCCACCTCCCGGCGTTTCTTTCGTGACTTTGTGCTTGAAGGGGAAGGCCGCGAGACTCTGTCTCGCGCTCTGCGGTGCGTCGTTTCACGACGCACCTAGGAATTCGGCGAAGCCGAATTCTGAGATGCGCCGCTAGCGGCGCATCGTGGACGCGTCCCTTTGGAATCCCATTATTTGAAGGGCTTTTTTAAGGACGGAAAAAGGGGTGGTTGAGTCTGTACAGACTTCCGGCCTTCCGCCACGCAGGAAGTCTGATTCACGCAGTACGCTTTTTTCGTAAAGAAAAAAGCTCCTTCCTGCCTGCGGGGGACTTCCTGCGCCGCATCAGGGTTCCTGCGGGAGGATTCCGAGCGTCGCACAGCGTCGCCCTTTGCAGAAGGTGTGAGCGTAAAAGAGCACGCTCGGGACTTTCTGCGTCGTAGTTTCTGCGCCGCCTACCCATTTTTTCTTTACGAAAAAATGGGTAGGCGGGCGATCGTCCCTACAGAAAGTACCAGCGGGGCAGAAACCGAAGTCCTACACCCCATACCCCCTAAAAGATGGGAATCCAAGGGGACGCGTCCCCTTGGCGGAGCTCGAGGCAGAGCCTCGAGGTCTTGTCCCCTTGCGCGCCTCTCACAGCCTTCAGCAGCCGTACTCCTCCTGGAGCCTTCTGCGGGTGGGGGTGCGGTTCAGGTCCGAGCGGCCCTCTGTTTCCCGCAGGGTGATCCCGGTCAGAAGGGGGGAGAGGGTGATCAGCTCTGCTTCCGCCAGGATATCCAATAGGATACGCAGCTTGCAGTAGTTGATTCCTGCGGCCCCTTTGCCCTCTGCCAGCAGCTCCGCGTAAAGGGCGTCCGGCTCCCCGGCGTAGCCCTGCCGCGCCTTGAGAAACCGGTAGACCAGAGCGGCCTCCTCCCGCGAGGGCGCGGCTCGTTTGGCCAGTGCAGGCTGGATGGGCTCTCCTCGCCGGAAAAGCTGATAGCAGTCTTTCGCATTGAAGAACTTTTCCTGGGGGAATCCTGCCGGCCGCAGATCCCGCACCTTGACGGACACACTCCGCTGACCGTTGTATTCGTTGACCTCCAGAGTGACCGCCAGATCCAGCCGCTGGCCGGGACGATAGAAAAAGCGCTCCTGGGAGACTCCAAACAGCAGGGCGTTCACGGTCCTGCCGGACACCTCCAGAGAGAGCCGCTGGTGCTTTCCTCCGGAGAGCGGGGCGCTCCCCCGGAGCAGAGCGTCCTTCAGCAGGAACACCGGCGGCTCGTTTTCCGCTCCGAAGGGCTCCAGCACGCCCAGGGACTCCACTGCCTCCAGGGTGAGATCCTCTGGCTCCAGGAGCCGATCCAGCCGCAGGATCGGCTGGGGCATCCGGGGAAATTCCCGGCGGGCCCAGTCCTCCATGGCCTGGCGGAAGTCCTCAAAATCCTCCCTCCGGAGAGAGAAGCCAGCCGCCAGCTTGTGCCCCCCATACCGGGTCAGGAGCTTTGCGCAGGCGGAGAGCGCCTTGAACAGGTGGAACTCTCCCAGGCTTCTGCCGCTTCCCCGGAGGGAACCGTCCTCTTCGCCGCAGCAGAGAAGGACAGGCTTTCCATACCGTTCCAGCAGCCGGGAGCAGACAATGCCTATGATCCCGTGGCTCCAGCTGTCCCCCCGGAGGATTAAGAGGCGTCCCTCCAGCAGGGAGGGATCCTGGCGGATCAGCTCCTCGGCTTCGGCCACGATCTCCTGCTCACGGGACTGGCGGTCCTTGTTCTTCTGATCCATCTCCGCCGCAATGGCAGCGGACTCCTCCTGATCCTCAGAGAGCAAAAGCCGCACCGCCAGCCCGGCGCTTCCCATCCGCCCTGCAGCGTTGATCCGGGGCGCCAGGGAAAAGGCCACCGTCTGGGCGGAAAGGCTTCCCCGGCGGACAGCGGCCGCCTCCATCAGGGCGGAGAGGCCGGGATTGTCCGTAATCGCCAGCCGCCGAAGTCCGTTCTGCACCAGGAACCGATTCTCTCCCACCAGGGGGACGATATCTCCGATGGTGCCCACTGCCACCAGGTCGCCGAACTGCTCCAACGGGATCTGATAGTCCCCGTCCTCCAGGGCGGCAATGAGCTTGAAGACCACCCCGGCCCCGCAGAGATACCGGCATCCGCTGGCATCGTCCCGCCGGTGGGGATCCACCACTGCCAGGGCGGGCGGAAGCGTGTCTCCGGGCTGATGGTGATCGGTAACGATGACCTCCATCCCCAGCTCGTTGGCACAGGCGATCTCCTCCAGGGCGGATATGCCGTTGTCCACGGTAACCAGCAGGCCGCCGCCCTCGCCGGCGATTTCCCTGACAGCCTCCAGATTGAGGCCGTAGCCTTCCCCGTCCCGCTCCGGGATGTAATAGCAGACGTCCGCGCCCATGGAAGAAAGGTAGATGTAAAGCATGGCGGTGGCAGTCACGCCGTCGCAGTCGTAGTCCCCATAAACAGTGATCCGCTCGCCCTCGTCGATGGCGCGACGGAGGCGCTCCGCCGCAGGAGCCATATCCTCCAGTTCAAAGGGATCCGCCAGCTCCTCCCCGCCGGCCAGAAAGCCGGCGATTTCCTCATAGGAGGTATGGCCCCGTCCGGCCAGGACAGCGGCGGCCAGAGGGCTGATGCCGCACTCCTCCGCCAGGATCCGGGTCAGCCGAGGATCCCCACCAGACAGCTCCCATTTCCGAAAGGGCATATTCAGCCCTCCTTTCCATCTTTGCACAAACAGGCGGTTTTTCCTTTCAGTATACCAGAAAATCCCGCAGATTGCAACTGTCCGCACATACCGATCGGAAGCACGACCCCAGTCTGTGCAGGAATCTCCGTGCGGCGCAGGAAGCCCCCGGCACGCAGGGCAGAGCTTTTTTCTTTACGAAAAAAGCGTAGAGCGGGAATCAGACTTTCTGCGTGGCAGGAGGAAGGAAGTCTGTACAGACTTAACCCCACCCCTTTTCCGCCCTTCAAAAGCCCTTCAAATAATGGGAATCCAAGGGGAATCCCTTCCCGATGCGCCGCCAGCGGCGCATCTCAGAATTCGGCGAAGCCGAATTCCTAGGTGCGTCGTTTCACGACGCACCGCAGAGCGCGAGAGCAGAGCTCTCGCGGCCTTGCTTCCCGGCGGATACTCCGGGGGAACAAGGAAAAGGAGCAGTCCATAAAGGACTGCTCCTTTTGCAAAAGAGACGGCGTCTGTCTATCTTCCCAGGCCGTCGCCAGCCAAGTATTTTCGACGCAAGTGAGCTTAACTTCTGTGTTCGGGATGGGAACAGGTGGATCCTCACCGCCATCAACACCGTCTTG
>JAAVZY010000059.1 GCA_022791945.1 Oscillospiraceae bacterium
CGCAAGACGCTGTCTCGCACTCTGCCAAGGGGAATCCCTTCCCGATGCGCCGCCAGCGGCGCATCTCAGAATTCGGCGAAGCCGAATTCCTAAGTGCGTTGTGAAACAACGCACTGCGGAGACTCGAGGGCAGAGCCCTCGAGGTCTTGCCCTTCCGGCCACGCAGAGCTCTCAAACAGGCCGGAAACCTTGTGCTTTCCTGCTAGAAGCGTTCCTCGAAGGCGTCCCGGAACCAGACCTGCGGGGCGGTAAACTCTTGGCCGTCCAGATAGCTCAGCAGATGTGCCGCTCCCTGAAAGTCAAAACGGAGCCGGTACGCATAGAGAAGCTGCTGCCGAAGGCTATATTCCCGATTGATCCTTCCTACGCCGTACTTGCCGTCTCCCAGAAGCGGATGGCCTATGTGGGCCATATGCGCCCGGATTTGATGGGTGCGCCCGGTGAGAAGCTCCACCTCCAGCAGGCTGTTCCGCCGGGAGTGCCTGATCACCCGGTACCGGGTGACAATGGTGCGCGCATCCGGCCCGGGCCGATCCAGCACCTGGACAGTGCTCTTGTTCGCGTCCCTCCGGAGATAGGCAGTCAGTGTGGCGCTGGAGGGCTGGGGGATCCCGTCCACCACACAGAGGTAAAACTTGTGGAGCTGACGCTCCCGGATGGCTTCATTCAGAATCCGCAGGGCTTCCGCGTTTTTGGCGGCCAGTACAATACCGCCGGTATTCCGATCAATGCGGTTGGCCAGCGCAGGCGTGAAGGAAAGCTCCTGCCGGGGATCGTATTCGCCCTTTTCGTGGAGATAGCGCAGGATCCGGTTGATGAGCGTGTCTGCAGTGTGATCGTTGTCCTCGTGGACGCAGAGCCCAGGCTCCTTGTCCGCCAGGAGCAGATTCTCATCCTCGTAAAGGAGCTTCAGCCCGGAGGAAGCCCGCAGGAAATCCATGGACGGGTTTTCCTGGAAAAATTCGTCATGAATATAAAGCTGCACCCGATCCCCCTGCCGAAGCCGGAAGGAGATTTCGGCACGCCCGCCGTTGAGCTTGATTCGCTTGGTGCGCAGGTACTTGTAGAGCAGTCCCTGGGGCAGCCGGGGGACCGCCTTGGTCAGGAATTTGTCCAGCCGCTGTCCCGCGTCGTTGGAGGCTATGATCAGTTCGCGCATAGGAAATCCTTTCAAAAAAATAGTTCAGGCGGTATAACAGGCCCTGTTCCGAAGCCTATTATACCGCCTGAACCAATGCTTTTCAATGTTGCTTTTTGCCGAAAGCTGTGCTATTCTAAGATTGGCGCTGCCAGTAACGGCAGGCGGTTCGTCCCTCCCATCACGGAGGGGGACTTCTTCCCCTTCGAAAGAGGGGGTGATGCTTGTGCTTACATATTCAGATCTGCTTCAGTTCTGTCTTGTGATCATTGGCATCTGCGGCCTGTTTCTCCAGGTCTACTATAAAAAGAAGTAACCGCCCTGTCCCCACAGCCTGCGGTTACTTCTTGTAACTCAGTGAGGGGCTAACCGTCTATCGGCAGCGCCCTTTCTATTCCTATTATAACCATATTGCGTTTCCATGTCAAGCCGTGGGGAAAATTCCGCACGGCTTGACAGCTGTTCCTAAAGTCTGACGCTCAATATCCCTCAGAGAGCCCAAGCAGAGAAGTACAAGCGGCTTGTGCTGCGCACATGCCCTCTGCGGCGCAGGGAATACCCCGCACGCAGGAGGGAGCTTTTTTCTTTACGAAAAAAGCGTACTGCGTGAATCAGACTGTCTCTGTGGCAGAAAGCCGGAAGTCTGTGCAGACTTAACCCCCCAACCCTTTCCGCCCTTAAAAAGACGGGAATCCAAGGGGGGCCAGGCCCCCTTGGCAGAGCGCGAGACAGCGTCTCGCGGCCTTGCCCTTATACAAATTAGATTAGCCACCAGCTCATTCCTTTCTCTATTCAACTACTCCCGACTCCATAATCTTAAATGTAACACAGCTACAATCAATCTCCGCCATCGCCCCCATCGGAACAACAGTCATTGGTGTTCTATGAACAAAATCAACATTTGATAATACCGGAATATCCTCTCGACGTGCTTCATACTTCAAAAACTTAACCAGCATGTTTTCTTCTTCCTCGCTTAATTGACCAATAACGATTCCTGCGGCTTGTTTAAACATTCCTGCCGCATCTAATGCCCGAAGCTCATGCAGCCCCGCCAAAACACTTCCATACGGTGATCCAGTCTCTAACATGATAATACAATCCTTAAAAAAATCTGGGCTTGGGAAAAATTCCGTTCCCATAATCTGCCGCAATGGTCCTGCACATCCTCCAAAAATTCTTCCCTGTACAACTCCACTTCCCTGTATTAATTTATAGCCGGTATTGGATACCCACTTAATTTCATTTTCGCCAACATTTCGCCATTCAATATTGGTATATTCTGAACAAGCTAATATATCACCAATCATTTCAGTAGAAAATAAACATTTTGTTATCGCTTCCTTTGTGTAATTATCTAACGCCACAGGCTGGGCGATAGGCGTTAATAAATTAGCACCATAGTAAGCTCTTATACCGGCTTTGGCAAAGACCGCCATCCATGAAGTAATATCTGAAAATCCCATAAATACCTTTGGATTACTTTTTATTATATTTAAGTCTATATATGGAAGCACTCTGTAAGAATCATCACCACCCATCATACAAATAATTCCATTTATCTTTTTATCCTGCATCGCCCACATTAAATCTTCGGCTCTCGCCTCTGGATGTTCATATAAAAAATTACTTCCCGCTAATGCGTTCGGTGTTGGGATAACATGAATGCCCCATATTTCCTCCAATCGCTTTTTGCCTACTTCATATCTATAACGCATATCCTCATCACCGGCTCTACCACCTGAAATAGAAATCAAAGCAATTGTATCACCTCTTTTTAACACTTTAGGCACCTCTAATTTATCCATAGTCCCTCTCCTCCAATGTTCTTTTACTAATATCAAAACACGAAAAAGTTTTGTATTCTCTTAATCAGCTTGATTATGCCACTTCCCATTTCCATTTTCCACAAAAATATAGGGCACAGCAAGCGCAATGCCTCACATTTCTTATCGTTCCAACTGCGCCCGCACTCCCTCCCGGCAATCCGGCTCTATCTTCTTATACTCCCCAGTCAGATTACGAATTGTATCCTTATCTGTTCCGACAAACATACCCAGTCTATCAGATTTTGCACTTCCTTGTCCGTTTCGTAAAGGTCTGTCTCTGCTACGATTTTAGCACACAGCCGTATCCTAACTTTTTTTCATTTAGATCCATATTGCGTTTCCAAAATCAAGCCGTGCGGAAAATTCCGCACGGCTTGACATTTGTTCTCAAAAGTCCGACGCTCAATATCCCTTAGAGAGCCCAAGCAGAGAAGTACAAGCGGCTTGGGCTGCGCGCATACCCTCCTGCGTGAATCAGATTGTTTCTGTGGCAGAAAGCCGGAAGTCTGTGCAGACTTAACCCCCCAACCCTTTCCGCCCTTAAAAAGACGGGAATCCAAGGGGGGCCAGGCCCCCTTGGCAGAGCGCGAGACAGCGTCTCGCGACCTTCCCGACCACGCAAGCAGAGCTTCCGAACAGGCTCCTACAGCAGGGACTGATACATCTGATGATACTTCTCGGCAGAGGAACGGAAGCTGTTGTCCTCGGCCATACCGCGCCGGATCAGAGTGTTCCGCTGCTCCGGATCGGCGGTCACACGCAGGGCAAACCGAATCACTTCCAGCATGTCGTGGGCATTGTAATTGGCAAAGGTAAAGCCGTTGCCCTCGCCGGTGAACTGATTGTAGGGCTGCACCGTGTCCTTCAGACCGCCTGTCTCCCGCACGATGGGCAGGGTGCCGTACCGCAGGGAGATCATCTGGGAAATCCCGCAGGGCTCAAACTTGGAGGGCATCAGGAACAGATCCGAGCCAGCGTAAATCTGATGGGCCAGCGCGTTGTTGTAGCTGATATAGGAGCATACCCGGCCCTTATAGGCCTGCTCCATCCCGCGGAAAAAGCTCTCGTAAGCCGGATCCCCGGTGCCCAGCAGGACGATGCTCACATCCTCTGACAGAATCTCGCTGAACACCCGCATGATCAGGTCAAAGCCCTTCTGAGAGGTCAGCCGGGACACCATGCCGATCAGGGGCCGCTCCGGCTTGACCTCCATCCCCAGGCTTTCCAGCAGCTCCCGCTTGTTCTCATACTTGCCGGAGAGATCCTCCGGGTTGTAGTGATGCCGCAGATACCGGTCCGTCTCCGGGTTGAACTCCTCCGTGTCGATGCCGTTGAGGATGCCCACCAGATCCCCCGCCCGGGCGTTGAGGATCCCCTCCATCCCATAGGCGTAGTAAGCCAGCTTGATCTCCTCCGCGTAGGTGGGGGAAACCGTGTTGATCTTATCCGCGAATACCAGCGCCGCTTTCATAAAGTTGGCGGAGCCGTAAGCCTCCATATACCGGGAGGTATAGTACTTAGGCTCAATATCCAGCAGATCGCTCACAAACCCAAAGGGGAATACCCCCTGATACATCATATTGTGAATGGTAAAGACCGTCTTGGCGTGCTTCAGCGCCGTATCCTGGTACTGGGTTTTCAGCAGCATGGGAATCATTGCCGTGTGCCAGTCATTGCAGTGGATGATATTCGGCGTAAATCCGATCTTCTCCAGAGACTCCAGCACAGCCCGGGTGAAGTAGGCGTACTGCTCGCCCTCCGGCTCGCCGCCCCGGTAGACGGGGCCGCTGAAATAGAACTCGTTGTCAATGAAATAATAGGTCACATCGCCCCGGACCAGCTTCTCCACGCCCACATACTGGTTCCGCCAGCCCAGATTGATGTAAAACTCCGTCAGATGCTCCACCTGATCCCCGTACTTGTCCTTGATGACCCGGTGATAGGGCAGGATGACCCTGGCGTCGTCTCCCAGCTTGATCAGCTCCTGGGGAAGGGTGCCCAGCACATCTGCCAGACCTCCGGTTTTTGCGAAGGGAGCGCACTCCGCCCCCACCAAAAGGATGGTCCGCTTTGCTGCCTTAGCTGACATTACACATTCGCTCCTTTCGGAATGATCACCGGATATTCGCGGCTTCCAGCCAGCGTGGTATTGGGACGGACGGTCACCTTCTTATCCAAAATGACGTTGGCCAGCCGGGAATTGGAGTAGATCTCACTGGACTGCATGATCACGCTGTCCTTGACCACCGTTCCCTTGGCAATCTTGACCCCCCGGAAGATGACGCAGTTTTCAACGGTACCGTCAATCTCGCAGCCGGAGCCGATCAGGCTGTTCTTAATCACAGCGTCCGCGCCGTACTTGGTGGGGGGCTCATCCTTGATCTTGGTATAGACGTTCCGGCCGGAGTAGAACAGATCCTGCTGCACCTCCGGACGGAGGAAGTCCATGTTCAGCTTGTAGTAGGAGGATACGGAACGGAGCCGGCCCACATAGCCCTTGTGCTCAAAGCCGTAAACCTTCAGGCTTCCCAGGTTGTTCATAATCACGTCGGCGGCCAGGCTCAGCTGGCTCCGGGAGGCCGCGTCGTCCAGCAGGTACTGGAGGAGATCCTTCTTGATCAGGTAGATGCCCATGCTCATCTTGTTGTAGGTGCCGGCGGCGGCCCGTATCTTCATGTCCACAATCCGCCCGTCGCTGTCGGTGGCGAGCCGGAGATCCTCATACCGGTCCGCGCCGGAGGCGTCCCCCTCCTCCACGTTGTACATCATGGTAATGTCCGCGCCGGTGGCAATATGCCGCTGGAACATGGCCCGGTAGGAGTCATTGTACACCGTATGGGCGCCGGAGAGCAGGCAGTATTTCTGGGAGGCGCTCCGCAGGTAGGAGGCCGCGCCGTTCAGGGTGTCCACCATGCCCCGGTAGTTGCCGTGGTTCTCTTCGCTGTCGTAGGGGGGCAGGATGAACAGGCCGTCGCTCTTCCGGTTCAGATCCCACTCCTTGCCGGAGCCCAGATGGTCCATCATGGAATGGTATTTCTTCCGGGGCACAACGGCAATGTTCCGGATGCCGGAATTCACCATGTTGGAAAGCACAAAGTCAATGACCCGGTACCGGCCGCCCACAGGCAGCGCGCCAACGGACCGTTTATTGATCAGCTCCCGGAGATCCATGTTCTCCTCGCCGGCATAGATGATTCCAAATACTTCTTTTCTCATTGTGTATGATCAATCCTTTCGCAGAACATCTAAGCTGTATTTCCGCCTTTATGCGCTTCACAGGCTCCCCGGGATTATTTTGCCTGGGGGTAGAGCATCTCGCCCTCTTTGATCTCCGCCTTGGGGGCAATGGTCAGCTCGCTGCCGATGACGGTGATCTTTCCGTCGCCGCCCACCTGGGCGTTCTCGCCGATGGTGGCCTCCTCGTCAATGATGGCCCGGGTAACCCTGGCCCCGGCTTTGATCACAGTGTCCTGCATGATCACGCTGTCCCGGACAACCGCGCCCTTTTCCACCACCACGGAGGGGAAGAGGATGCTGTTTTCCACCTGGCCCATCACCTGGCAGCCGTCGCCCAGCTTGCTGTTGCGCACCTGGGCCTCCGCGCCGATGTAGTGGGGCGGCTTGATCAGGTTCCGTCCGTAAATCCGCCAGCTGTCGTCATGAAGATCCAGCTCGGGCTTTTCCTTGAGCAGATCCATGTTCGCTTCCCACAGGCTGTCAATGGTGCCCACGTCCTTCCAGTAGCCCTGGAACAGGTAGGCCATCATCTTCTCCCCATTGTTCAGCATATTGGGAATGATGTTCTTGCCAAAGTCGTTGGAGGAATCGGGATCCTGGGCGTCCTTGATCAGGTAGTCCTTCACCTTCTGCCAGTTGAACACATAGATGCCCATGGAGGCCAGGTTATTCTTGGGCTGAGGGGGCTTTTCCTCAAACTCCACAATCCGCATCTCCGGATCGGTGTTCATGATGCCGAAGCGGGAGGCTTCCTCCATGGGGACCTCCATCACGGCGATGGTGGCGTCCGCGTGGCTGCGCTCATGGTACTCGATCATCTTCTCGTAGTCCATGGTGTAAATATGATCGCCGGAAAGCACCAGTATGTACTCCGGATCGTACTGCTCCACAAAGTGGATGTTCTGGTAAATGGCGCTGGCGGTGCCGGAGTACCATTCGCCCTTCTTTCCCTTCATGTAAGGGGGCAGCACGTAGGCGCCGCCGGACATTACATCCAGATCCCAGGTAGCGCCGTTGCCGATATAGGCGTTCAGCTCCAGGGGCTCGTACTGGGTGAGAACGCCCACGGTGTCAATGCCGGAGTGGATGCAGTTGGACAGGGGAAAGTCAATGATCTTGTACTTTCCGCCGTAGGGTACGGCGGGCTTGGCCCGGTTCTGGGTCAGAGCGTAGAGCCGGCTGCCCTGGCCGCCTGCCAACAGCATTGCGACGCATCTTTTTTTAACAATCATGTGTGTATCCTCCTGAAATCATGATGATATATACAATGGATGGAACGGACGCATGGTCGGGCAAGGCCGCGAGAGCTCTGCTCTCGCGCTCTGCGGTGCGTCGTTTCACGACGCACCTAGGAATTCGGCGAAGCCGAATTCTGAGATGCGCCGCTAGCGGCGCATCGGGGATCTAAATCCCCTTGGAACCCGTAATTTTTTAAGGGCTTTTTTAGGGGCGGAAAAGGGGTGGTTGAGTCTGATTCCCGCAGGACGCTTTTTTCGTAAAGAAAAAAGCTCCTTCCTGCGTGCGGGGTACGCCCTGCGCCGCACAGAGTTTGCACAGCAGAGCACGCTCGAAACGCTCTGCGTCGCAGTCTCTGGGCCGCACGCAGGGCTGAATTTTTTCTTTACGAAAAAATGGGTAGGCGGGCGATCGTCCCTGCGGAGAGTGCCAATGGGGCAGGGACTGAAATTCTGTCCCCCATAACCCCAAAAGATGGGAATCCAAGGGGACGCGTCCCCTTGGCGAGTGCTCGAGAGCAGAGCTCTCGAGGTCTTTCCCTTCGCCGCGCCCGGAGATTCTGAATAGGCTCTCAGGGAGCGGCGGGCTCCTCGTCGGGGTCGGGAATAAATTCAAAGTAGACTGTGGCCAGAGGGGGCGCGGTCAGCTCCACGCTGGCAGGCAGGCCCAGGAAGGGCTCGCCGTCCGCCCGCAGCTCGCCGCCGCAGGTGACGCCGCTGCCCCCGTACTCCGGAGCATCGCTGTTGAGCAGCTCCCGCAGGACGCCCTTCCCCGGCATGGCAATCCGGTAATGATGGCGCACCACCGGGGTGAAGTTGGTCAGGCTGACGATCTGCTGCACCTTTCCCCGCCAGGGCTTGGACAGCCGCAGGAAGGCCACCACGGAATTGTCCTTGTCGTCCACGTTCAGCCAGCGGAACCCGTCCCAGCTGTCGTCGATCTCGTAAAAGGCCCTGTGCTTCTGATAGAACTGGTTCAGCCTGCGCACATACTCGGACATGGTCCGGTGGGAATCGTATTCCAGCAGGAACCAGTCCAGCTCCTTGGTAAAGTTCCATTCAATGAACTGGGCGAACTCGTTGCCCATGAACAGCAGCTTCTTGCCGGGATGGGCAAACAGATACCCGTAGAAGGCCCGGAGGCTGGCGAACTTCTGCCAGTAATCCCCGAACATCTTGTCCACCATGGAGTGCTTCCCGTGAACCACCTCGTCATGGGAGAAGGCCAGCACATAATTCTCGCTGAAGGCGTACTGCATGGAGAAGGTCAGGTAGTTGTGGTTGTGCTTCTTGAAGAGGTGATCCAGCTCCATATACTTGAGCATGTCGTTCATGAAGCCCATGTCCCACTTGAAGGTAAAGCCCAGCCCGCCGTCATAGGGCGGCTTGGTGATCATGGGATACGCGGAGGACTCCTCCGCCACCGTGATCACACCGGGGAAGCTGGAGAGGATGGTGCTGTTGAACCGCTTCAGAAATTCCAGGGCCTCAATATTGTCTGTGCCGCCGTAACGGTTGCGGACATATTGGCCCTCCTCCTTGCAGAAGTTCAGGTAGATCATGGAGCTGACCGCGTCCACCCGGAGCCCGTCAATGTGATACTGCTCAAAGAAGAAGTAGGCGTTGGAGATCAGGAAGCTCATAACCTCCGGCCTGCCGTAGTTAAAGAGCATGGTGCCCCACTGGGGCTGCTCCCCCTGGCGGGGATCCTGATGCTCATAAAGGGCTGTGCCGTCGAACTGGCGGAGGCCCTGCTCGTCCCTGGGGAAGTGGCCGGGCACCCAGTCCACCAGCACGGCGATGCCGTTTTGATGGAGCACGTCCACAAAGTACATAAAATCCTGAGGGGTGCCGTACCGGGCGGTGACGGAATAGTAGCCGGTGACCTGATAGCCCCAGGAGCCGTCAAAGGGGTGCTCGGCGATGGGCATCAGCTCCACATGGGTGAAGCCCATTTTTTTCACGTACTGGGCCAGAGGCTCCGCCAGCTCCCGGTAGGTATAACAGGCGCCGTCCGGCTTGAGCCGCCAGGAGCCCAGGTGCAGCTCATAGACGGACATGGGCCTGTGGAGCGGGTCGGATTTGGCCCGCTTTTCCAGGTAGTCCCCGTCCTGCCATTCATAGCCGTCCAGCGCCCATACCCGGGAGGCGGTGCGGGGGCGCAGCTCGCTGTAGAAGGCAAAGGGATCCGCCTTGTAGTGGCGCTGGCCGTCGTAGCCGCAGATGAGATATTTATAGGTATCCCCGTCCTTCAGGCCGGGGATGAAGGCGGCGAAGATACCGCCCTGGCAGCGTTCCATGGGATTGGCTTCCCCATCCCAGCCGTTGAAGTCACCCACTACGCTGACGCTTCTGGCATTGGGGGCCCAAACGCAGAACCGGTGCTTGTTCAGCTCCGGGATATAGTGGCAGCCCATGAGCAGGTACGCCTTCTGGGCGTTCCCGGTATTGAAGAGATAGACGTCGTCCTGGCAGATTGATTGGATTTCCCGCAAACTTTTTCACCATCCTTACTGGCCCGGCCCGGGGGCTGGACCGGCTGGCAGGGAAACTCCCTGCTTGTCCGGGCGTCCGCCCGGAAGCTGTGCCCGCAGTACAGCCGAATATGCCTACACGACAGCAGCCTTCCCAAACAGCGGCGCTTCAAATACGCCGCGGAAACCCGTGTATCAAAGCTTTCTGCGGCGTGCAGAGGAAGCTGTTTTGGAGACTACTATAGAGGTATATGCTGTCCGGCCCTTTTCAATTCATGGATTTTCCGGCGGAAGGAGCGCATGGAAGCCGTCAGATTCACAAGGCCCTCCGCAGGAACCTCAGAAGAAAGCCAGAGCTTTCGGCAAATGCACTAAAGAGTCGTTTAAACCTTTGTAAACTATGCCTATTTTCAATGTTTTCATTATACCACAGTTTATCTATATATTACAAGTGATTTTCGCCATTTTATCTCAGGAAAGCAAAAAAATTCCCCACTTATACAAATCCGCCTTTCAGGGAGCCGCCGGGTGCTTCCTTTCCATGTCTCAGCCAAAGAGCCCTGTCCCTGTGGGCATCCGCCTCCTTCCGAAAGAAAATGTTAACCTTATAGAATTATATAGTTGACATTTTTCGTGAAATCGTGTATGCTGAAGATGCCGCATGAAAGCTGTCACATTTTACACACGAAAGGATGTTTTGCAAACACCAATGGAAGCTCTGAAGAAAAGCATGACTGTGGAAACCCTGACCAAGATGGCGCTTTGTCTGGCTCTGATCTGTGTGTCCGCCTACATTGCCATTCCCATTCCCTTCACCCCTGTGCTGATCACCGCGCAGACGATTATTGTAAATCTGATTGCCCTGCTGCTGACGCCGGCGCAGTCCGCGTTTGTCATCAGCGTCTACACGCTGATGGGGCTCTGCGGCCTGCCTGTGTTTTCCGGCGGGGCGGGCGGGATTGCAAAGCTGCTGGGGCCGGCGGGCGGATATATCCTGGGATTTTTCCTGGGAGTGATCGCAATCGGCCTGCTGAAGGGAAGCCGGCCTGTGATTTGGCGGTACTGCCTGGTCACTCTGGGCGTGGGACTGCCAATCATACATATCTGCGCGATACTTTACATGGTTCTGCTGAACGGCATGGATATGCAGGCGGCTTTTCTGGCACTGTCGCTCCCCTTTTTGGCTGGTGACGCTGCCAAGTGTGTGGCAGCCTCCTGCCTGGCGGCTGCGCTGGAACGGATTCTCCCCCGGATCCGGCGTCAGACCGCAGCAGGTTAAGCGGCATGAAAACAGGAGGACGTATGCGGAGCATACGTCCTCCTGTTTTCATGCGTGGTGGGAGGGGAAGGCCGCGAGACTCTGTCTCGCGCTCTGCGGTGCGTCGTTTCACGACGCATCAGGGACGCGTCCCTTGGATTCCCATCTTTTTGGGGTTATGGGGGGCAGAATTTCGGTTCCTGCCTCGCTGCCTCGCTGATACTTTCCGCAAGGACGATCGCCCGCCTACCCATTTTTTCGTAAATAAGAAATTCAGCTCTGCGTGCGTCGTATAAATTTGGACTCCCCACAAGGGAGCTTTTTTCTTTACGAAAAAAGCGTCCTGCGTGAATCAGACTGCCTGCGTGGCAGACGTTCGGAAGTCTGTATAGACTTAACCACCCCTTTTCCGCCCTTCAAAAGCCCTTCAAAAATTACGGGTTCCAAGGGGATTTAATCCCCTTGGCGGGAGCTCGAGGGCAGAGCCCTCGAGACCTTACGCCCGGAGATCCCCAACAGGCGCTCAGAGCGGAGCGCTGATTAAACCGCCGCGCACCTGCCTATACTCAAATTGAGAAAGCCCCCGGGACGCCGGGAGGAAGGAGGCAGTTATGTCCGGGGAAAGAGGGAAAGGGGCTGCGGTGTTTATAGCCTCTGCCTGTGTCAGTCTGGTGGTTTTGGGAAGCTGTCTGCTGCTGTTTCTGCTCTACATGAAAGCCGCTCAGGCGGAAGCTGTCAAGAACGACGTCACCGTGCCTCTGCGGTATCATCCGGCCTCGTCGGAGAGCCTGCAAATCCTCATGCTGGCCTGCGAGGAGCCGGAGGATCCGCCGGAGCTGATTCTCTTGTGGGATTATGACGCGCCGGAGGGGGTGCTGACTGTGATCGGCATTCCCTCCCGGACGGTCTGCGTCTGGAATGGGCGGCGGGATACCCTGGCGGGCCACTATGACTACGAGGGCGTTCGGGGTGCGCTCAATGGCGTGAATACCCTGTTCGGCATTCATGGAGATCGGTATCTCCGGGTGGAGGAGCAGGGCCTTGCCGGTCTGATTGACTGTCTGGGCGGGATCGAGTACACCCTGGAAACCGACGAAACTCTGGGCGGACGTTCCCTCTCCGCGGGAACGCACCTGTTCGACGGTCATCAGGCGGCGGAGCTGCTGCTCTGGAGCCAGCCCCTGCCGGACACCGCCTTGCAGACCCGGCTCGCCGCCCTGGCGGCGGAGCGCGGCCTGACCGAAAGCCTTTCCAGCCGCTATGACGCCTTCGCCCAGACCTTCTTTGCCAGCTGTGAAACCAATCTCAGCCAGTATGACTTCCTCTCCCGGAAGAAAGGCGCCTGCGCCTGGATGGAGGACGGCTTACAGGTGCGCTCCTGCCTGCTGGAGGGCGCTTACAGCGGCTCTGAATTCACCCCCAGCCCCGAAAGCCTCCGCGCCATCTCTGCCATTTTGGGCGAGTAGGCGGCTGCGCTGCCGGGAAGGGGAAAAGACCTTGGGAGACGCTGCGGCGCATCGGGGGGCGGCTCCCTTTGGATTCCCATTATTCAGGAGGTTTACAGCTATGAAAACCGACAATCGGAAGGTTGCGCTGGTAGGCGCCGGCCTTGTAGGAATGAGCTACGCCTATGCCATGCTGAACCAGAATATTTGCGATGAGCTGGTACTCATCGACATTGATCGCCAGAGGGCCGAAGGCGAGGCCATGGATCTCAATCACGGACTGGCCTTTTCCGGCTCCAACATGAAGATTTATGCCGGGGATTACGCCGACTGCGCCGGAGCCGACATTGTAGCCCTCTGCGCCGGCGTCGCCCAGAAGCCCGGCGAAAGCCGGATTGCACTTCTCCAGCGCAACGCCGAGGTCTTTCGCTCCATTGTGGAGCCGGTGCGGGATTCCGGCTTCCAGGGTGTCTTTCTGGTGGCCACCAATCCGGTAGACATTATGACCCGGATCACCCAGCTTCTCTCCGGCTTTGAGAGCAGCCGGGTGCTGGGAACCGGCACCGCCCTGGACACTGCGCGGCTCCGGTACCTGCTGGGCCAGTATTTCTCCGTGGATCCCCGGAATGTCCACGCCTATGTGATCGGTGAGCACGGGGACAGCGAGTTCGTCCCCTGGTCCCAGGCGCTCATTGCCACCAAGCCCATCCTGACCATCTTCGAGCAGGGCGGAAGCCGTTACCGCCGGGAGGATATGGAGCAGATCAGCACAGAGGTCCGGGATGCCGCCCAGAAAATCATTTCTGCCAAAAAGGCCACCTATTATGGAATCGGCATGGCCATGGCCAGGATCTCCCGGGCCATTCTGGGGGACGAGCACAGTGTGCTGACCGTTTCCTCCCTTCTCCAGGGGGAGTACGGCCTCCGGGAGGTCTGCCTGGGGGCCCCCTGCGTGGTGGGCCGGGAGGGCGTCAAGGCGGCGGTTACCCTTTCCCTGACCCCGCCGGAGGTTTCCCAGCTCTATCACTCGGCGGATCTGCTTCTGGAGGCCCTGAGAGACATCCAGCTCTGAGCGCCCCCATTCAAAATCTGTTGGAATCGGGAGGGGAAGGCCGCGAGACGCTGTCTCGCGCTCTGCCAAGGGTCAAGACCTCGAGGCTCTGCCCAAGGGTCAAAGCCGCAGGCTTTGACCCTGCGAGCCTCCGCCAAGGGTCAAGACCTCGAGGCTCTGCCTCGAGCTCCGCCAAGGGGACGCGTCCCCTTGGATTCCCGTCTTTTGGGGATGGGGGTGGGGACGGGCGCTTGCGCCCGCCCCCCTACCTCGCTGGTACTCCCCACAGAGACGATGGCCCGCCTACCCATTTTTTCGTAAACAAAAAATTCATCCCCACAGGCGGCGCAGCACCTGCGACGCAGAAAGTCCCGAGCGTGTTCTGTTACGCTCGGGACTTTCTGTGTGGGGTGAAACGCTGTGCCACGCTCGGAATCCCCCCCGCCGTTTCGAAGATCGCTCCTAGCCTGTGCGAAATCGCAAGCGGGTTTCTGCTACGCGCATACTCTCTGCAAGGAGGGGCTTGGTGACACGCACGGAATCCTCCAGTCAGGGCTACCGCCCAACAGCGGCATCCCTGCCATGCCCCCGACGTTCCTTCGGAACGTATGGGAGAGGGAACCGCCGTCGGACCAGAGGGACGGCGGTGGCGGAAGGATTCCGATCGTGGCACAAAATCCCTCCCCGCAGAGCCCTCGAGGTCTTTCCCTTCGGCCACGCAGGGAGCCAATACAGACGCTCAGAAAAGCGCTACGACCGCGCCGTCGTACTTGGATTCGATGAACGCACGGACCTCGTCGCTCCGGAGCGCCTTCACCAGGGCCTGGATGCCCTCGCTGTTCTCGTTGCCCTCCTTGACTGCCAGCACGTTCACATAAGCCTCAGCGGCGGTTCCATCGGCGGACTCCACTGCCAGGGCGTCGGACACCTTCAATCCCGCGTCAATGGCATAGTTGCCGTTGATTACCGCCGCGTCCACATCCTGGAGGGTTGTGGGCAGCAGCCGGGCCTCCAGCTCCACAATGTCAAAATTGCGGGGGTTCTCTGCAATATCGCTCTTGGTGGCGGAGAGCCCTACCCCTTCCTTCAGGGTCAGCAGCCCCTCCTGCTCCAGCAGGAGCAGGGCCCGGGCCTCGTTGGTGCCATCGTTGGGAACGGCAATCTGCGCGCCGTCTGCCAGCTCCGCCAGGGACGCGGTTTTGCCCGCATACAGGCCGAAGGGCTCATAGTGAACGTCTGCGGCGTTCACCAGATGGGTGCCGTGCTCCCCGTTGAAGTCGTTCATATAAGTAATGTGCTGAAAGTAATTGGCGTCCAGAGAGCCGTCCTCCAGGGAGGTGTTGGGGGTTACATAGTCGTTGAACTCCTTGATCTCCAGGGTGTAGCCATCCTTGGCCATGAGCTCCTTGGCTACCTCCAGAATCTCCGCATGGGGAGCGGGCGTCGCTCCTACCGTAACGGTTTTACTGCTGCCGCCGCAGGCGGTCAGGCCAAAGGCCAGCCCAAAGGCCAGCGCAAGGGCTGCAATTCTTTTTTTCATTCCTGTTCTCTCCTTTTCTTTTGGCTATGATTGATACGCCGGTCCGACTTGACGGATAGGGCGGTACCGATGGATTGAATTGCCTGAACCAGGATCACCAGCAGTATCACGGCCGCGTAAAGGACCAGATACTGGCTCCGTCCATGGCCCCGCATCAGGGCGATGGAGCCTAGCCCCCCGCCGCCGATGGTGCCGGACATGGCCCCGTAGCCCAGGATGGTAATGGCGGCGTTGGTGGCCCCGTTGATCAGGGAGGGACGGCACTCCGGCAGCATCACCTTGGTCACAATCTGCCAGGGGGAGCAGCCCATGGCCTGGGCGGCTTCGATCACGCCCCGATCCATCTCCCGCAGGGAGATCTCCACCAGCCGGGCCACATAGGGCGCCGCCGCCACGGTCAGGGGAACAATGGTGGCCGCGGTTCCCACACTGGTGCCCAGAATCACTCTGGACAGGGGCATGACCACCACCATCAGAATCAGAAAGGGGATGGAGCGGAGAAGGTTGACGGTGATATTCAGGAAACGCATCAGGGGCCTGGGAAGCGGGCGGACGCCGCCCTCCTCCCCGATGACCAGCAGAATCCCCAGGGGCAGCCCCAGTATGTAGGCAAAGACTGTGGCGGCCATAGGGGCGTAGACGGTTTCCCAGACGGCAAAGAGCATGGTTCCCAGATCGGTGAGAAACGCGAGCTGTGACGCCGCGCTGTTGACCCCCCAGGATTCCAGCAGGGAAATCAAGGCTTCAAGCATGGAAATCCTGCACCTCCTCTACGGTAATATCCCGCTGTCCCCGGATGTAGGCAAGGGCCCTGGCGGCTTCCGCCTCATCCTCGGGCAGGCCCAGAAGCATGGTCCCGAAGGCCTTACCGTCAATGCTCCGGGTGTCGGCTCCCAGGATGTTTACCTTCACGCCGCAGTCAATGGCCAGGGAGGCGATCAGGGGCTGGTAGGCCGTGCCCCCGTTGAAGGCCACCCGGATCACCCGGCTGTCGGGGAGCAGCTCCATGGGCACGCCGTCCGGGTAGACCAGCCGGCGCCCCGCCTCGGTCCGGGGGTTGGAGAAGACCTCCTCGACCGTGCCGGTTTCCGCCAGGCGGCCGTGATCCAGGATGGCGACCCGGGAGCAGATCTCCTCGATGACCTTCATTTCATGGGTGATCACCACCACCGTGATGCCCAGGCGGCGGTTGATATCCTGGATCAGGCGGAGGATGTCCCGGGTGGTTTTGGGATCCAGGGCGCTGGTGGCCTCGTCGCAGAGGAGCACCTTGGGGCTTGCGGCCAGGGTGCGGGCGATGGCGACCCGCTGCTTCTGGCCGCCGGAGAGCTGGGCGGGGTAGGCCTGCTCCCGGCCGGCGAGGCCCACGGTTTCCAGCAGGCTTTGGGCCTGCTCCCGGGCCTCCTTCCGGGAGACGCCCGCCAGCTCCAGGGGGAAGCAGACGTTGTCCAGGGCTGTGCGCTGCATGAGCAGATTGAAGCTCTGGAAGATCATGCCGATGGATTTCCGGGCGGCGCGCAGCTCCCTGGCCCGGAGCTTTGTGAGATCCTGGCCGTCCACCAGGATTTGGCCCTCTGTGGGGCGCTCCAGTAGGTTGATGCAGCGGACGAGGGTGCTTTTCCCCGCGCCGCTAAGACCAATGACGCCGAAAATTTCCCCGGCCTGGATGTGGATGCTCACATCCTCCAGGGCTGCCACCTGGCCTCCTCCGCTGCCGAAGCGTTTGGTCAGGTGCTCCAGCCGGATAATGGGCTCTCCCATAGGCTGTCTCCTTTCGAATTTCGCACGAAAAAACCGTCCCTGATGAATGGATCATCAAGGACGGCGCTGTGACTGACACCGTGGTACCACCTTGGTTTGCCCTCCGTCTCACGGCGGAGCGCCTCAGCGGGTACAAGCATACCCCGGCGCTGTAACGGGCGCCCCCGTCGCGGCCTATGGGGAGCAGACAGCTCCTCAGTCGGTGCGCGGCTCCAAGACCATGTTCAGCAGTGCCCTTCGCGCCCTTTTCCACCAGCCGGGCTCTCTGCGGCGTACCTCACTGCCTACTCTTCTCTTCGCTGCCTTTGGTTCCAATATGCTTGTATTCTACAACATTATTCCGCCCCTGTCAAGAGGCAGATCCCAGGCGCGCGGGTGAGCGGGTGCGTGGGGGAAGACCTCGAGGGCTCTGCCCTCGAGTCTCCGCGGTGCGTCGTGAAACGACGCACCGCGGAATTCGGCTTCGCCGAATTCTGCGATGCGCCGCCAGCGGCGCATCGGGAAGGGATTCCCCTTGGATTCCCGTTATTTTAAGGGCGGAAA
>JAAVZY010000060.1 GCA_022791945.1 Oscillospiraceae bacterium
AGCTCTGCTCTCGCGCTCTCGCCAAGGGGACGCGTCCCCTTGGATTCCCATTATTTTAAGGGCGTGGAGGGGTGGGGGCAAGTCTGTACAGACTTTTTACTCCCTGCCTCGCTGGTACTCGCTACAGGGACGATCGCCCGCCTACCCATTTTTTCGTAAAGAAAAAATTCAGCCCCGTGTGCGGCGCAATCAGTACGACGCAGAAAGTCCCGAGCGGGTTCTGCTACGCTCATGCTTTCTGCGGGGTAAAACGCTGTGCCACGCTCGGAATCCCCCCCTGCCATCCGCTTCGCTCCTGGCCCTCCCCCCTTTAACAAGGGGGGCAAGAGGTTTCTGCGCCGCACAGAGTTTGCACAGGAATCCCCGCGCGGCGCAGGGAGTACCCCGTACGCAGGAGGGAGCTTTTTTCTTTACGAAAAAAGCGTACTGCGGGAATCAAACTATCTGCGTGGCAGGAAAAAGGAAGTCTGTACAGACTCCACCCCAACCCCTTCCCGCCCTTAAGAAGTCCTTAAAATAACGGGAATCCAAAGGGACGCGTCCCTTTGGCGGAGCTCGAGGCAGAGCCTCGAGGTCTTGCCCTTCGGTCACGCAGAGAGCCGGAGCAGCTGCTAGCCCTGCCTTACGTGGATGGTTTTCACCTGGATGCCAGCAATGGCTTCCTCCAGCAGAGGGGCAAAATCAAATCGGGCTTCGGCTGCCTCCACCGCCTCCAGGGAGGGGCGGATTTTCGGCCTGCGCGGGGTGAAAATCGTACAGCAGTCCTCATAGGGAAGGATGGAGGTTTCAAAGGTATCAATCTGCCGGGCGATCCGGACAATATCACTCTTGTCCATACCAATCAGCGGACGGAATACCGGACGATCCGCGGCGGCATTGGTGGCGGCCAGCGCCAGCATGGTCTGGCTGGCCACCTGTCCCAGACTTTCCCCGGTGATCAGGGCGGGCAGCTCATGCGCTTCCGCTACCCGAACGGCGATCTTTACCATCAGCCGCCGCATCAAAATGGTGAATAGCTCCTCCGGGCAGTGATCCCGCAAGGCCTCCTGAAGCCGGGTGAAGGGGACGCAGTAGAACTGGATATCCCCCGCATAGCCGGATACCTTGGACAGCAGTGTCTCTACCTTATCCAAAGCACGATCGCTGGTATAGGGCGGGCTCTGGAAATGGATAGCGGAGAGCTTGACACCCCTGCGGGCCATCATCCATCCAGCAACCGGGCTGTCAATCCCTCCGGAAATCAGCAGCAGGGCCTCCCCGCTGGTGGACACCGGCATCCCACCCGCGCCGGGAAGCTGGTTCCCATGCAGGAAGGCATTTTGATCCCGTATCTCTACATTGACGGACACCTCCGGATGATGCACGTCCACTTTCAGATGGGGGTAGGCGTCCAGCAGGGTTTCCCCCAGGAGCTGCTGGATGTCCGGGGACTTATAGGGAAACGCCTTGTCCGAGCGCTTGGCGTTTACCTTAAAGGTGCGGGCAGACTCCAGGGACTGCCGGAAGTAGGACACCGCCTCCCGGCGGATCACCTCCATGTCCTTCTCTGTCACCAGCGCCCGGGAATAGGCGGCAATGCCGAAAATCCGCCCCATGCGCTGGCAGGCTTCGTCCAGATCCGCATCCTCGTCCTTGGGCCGTACGGTAATGGTGGACTGAGACTTGGTGACCGAAAAGGCTCCGCAGTCTTTCAGCCGCCAGCGGATATTTTTCATCAGCACATCCTCGAAGGTGCCTCTGTTCAGGCCCTTCAGGGCAATTTCCCCGTTCTTTGCCAGAATAACCTCGTTCATATGTGGACAATCCTTTCTCTGTCTGTGGATTCCCGGCGGCTAGCGCACCTTCGCCAGGGTATGGAGGGCTTCCTCCAGCCGTACGGCCAGCTCGTCCACCGCTTCCTCAGTGGTTTCCGCACCGAAGCTCACCCGGATGGTTTCGTCAGCGGTCTGCCGGTCTACGCCCAGAGCCTCCAGAACCGGACTCTGCTTCCCACGGCTGCAGGCGCTCCCGCTGGAAACATAGATGCCGTACTGCTCCAGAAAATGCAGCAGCACCTCCGAGCGGATCCCTCTAAGGGACAAGGTGGCGATATGGGGGGCGTACCCCTCCCCAACCGGGCTCATGGTAACGCCCGCAATCTCCCGGCAGGCAGCGGCAAGCCGCTCTTTCAGGGCGGAAAAGCGGCTCCGTTCCTGGCGGACGGAGTCCTTCTGGGCAGCCGCGGCGGCTCCCAAGGCTGCAATCAAGGGCACCGGCTCCGTTCCGGAGCGAATCCCCTTCTGCTGTCCGCCCCCGTACAGCCGGGGCAGAAGCCGGATTCCCCGGTGGACATAGAGCGCGCCGATTCCCTTGGGAGCGCGCACCTTGTGGCCGCTGATGCTCATCAGATCGATCCCGGAGGAGCGCAGCTTGATGGGCTGGCGCAGAAACGCCTGTACACCGTCCGTATGGATCAGCACCTCCGGCTTCAGGCGCTTGATGGTGCGGGCGATTTCCTCCACAGGCAGCTCCAGACCGGTTTCGTTGTTGACCAGCATACAGGAGACAAGGACGGTATCCTCGTCCAAGGCCTCTGCGAACTGCCTGGGGGAGTAGGTGCCGTCGGGAAGGGGCGGCAGGCGTTTGACACGGAACCCCCTCCGCGCCAGCTCTTCTGCTGTCTCGGAGATAGAAGGATGCTCAATGGCGGTGGTGATCAGGGTCTTTCCCTGACGGGCATAGGCCTTCATAACGCCAAAGAGAGCCAGATTATTTGCCTCCGTTGCGCCAGAGGTGTAGATGATATCCTCGGGGGCGCAGCTCAGGGCCGCGCCCAGCTGCTCGGAGGCCTGGCGGACAAGCTGCTCGGCCCGGTAACCCATCCTGTGGAGGGAGGAGGGGTTGCCGTAAGTCTCCTCCATGGCTTTCACGCAGGCCTGAGCAGCCTCGGGACAGACCCGTGTAGTGGCGCTGTTATCCAAATAGTATTCCATAGATGCAGAAGTCCTTTCTGTAAATGGGAAAGACCTCGAGGCTCTGCCTCGAGTCTCCGCAGTGCGTTGTTTCACAACGCACTTAGGAATTCGGCTTCGCCGAATTCTGAGATGCGCCGCTAGCGGCGCATCGGGGACGCGTCCCCTTGGATTCCCGTCTTTTGGGGGTTATGGGGAGCAGGATTTCGGCCCCTGCCTCGCTGGCACTTCCCGCAGGGACAGTCGCCCGCCTACCCATTTTTTCGTAAAGAAAAAATTCAGCCCTGCCTGCGGCGCAGGAAGTACCTTGCACGCAGGAGGGAGCTTTTTTCTTTACGAAAAAAGCGGATTGCGGGAATCAGACTGTCTGCGTGGCAGAGAGAGGGAAGTCTGTACAGACTTGACCCCACCCCTTTTCCGCCCTTAAAAAAGATGGGATTTCAAAGGGACGCGTCCCTTTGGCGAGAGCGCGAGAGCAGAGCTCTCGCGGCCTTTCCCTTCGTCCACACAGAGCGCTGAAACAGGCTCTCAGAGTCGCCAGTACTGATAGGAACGGAAATCGTGGGGGTCGAGAGCGGATTTGATATCCAGGATGAACTGACAGGAGGGAGGCGTGTCGGAGCGGAGGAACGACCGCAGATCGTCTGCGGTGAGCGCTGCCAAGGGGCGGTGGGGTACTGCCAGAATGATACCGTCCATGCTCCCCACCTGCTCCAAAGGCGTCAGCGATATCCCGTACTCACGGCGGACGAGCTCCGGATCTGCCAGGGGATCCGATACGATCGGCTCTGCCCCGTATTCCCGCAGGGCATTTATCAGGTCGTATACACGGGTGTTGCGGATGTCGGGACAGTTTTCCTTAAAGGTAAAGCCCAGGACTGCAATCCGCGCCTGGTTCGGCGCAAGCCCTGCCTGCTCCATTAAGCGGCGGGCCGCCTCTGCCACGTAGTCCGCCATCCCTTCATTGATTTCCCGTCCGGCGGCAATCAGCCCAGGGGAAAGGCCCAATCCCTCCGCCTGATAGAGCAGATAATAGGGATCTACCCCGATGCAGTGGCCGCCCACCAGGCCGGGGCGAAAGCCCAGGGCGTTCCACTTGGTGTCCATGGCCTCCGCTACCTGGCGGGTATCCAGCCCCAGGCGGTGCAGGATCTGGGCCAGCTCGTTCATAAAGGCGATGTTTACGTCCCGCTGGGTATTTTCCGCCAGCTTGGCGGCCTCTGCCACCCGGATGGACGGGGCCCGGTAGACCTCTGAAACCATCCCGTAGACCTGAGCGATCAGCTCCAGGGCGTCTTCATCCTGGCCGGAGACGATTTTCCGCACGGTGCCCAGCCGGTGCTGATGATCGCCGGGATTGATCCGCTCCGGAGAATACCCCAGCTTGAAGTCCTCTCCCAGCCGAAGTCCGGAAGTCTTTTCCAGGATGGGGCCGCACAGCTCCTCCGTTACGCCCGGGCAGACTGTGGACTCATAGACCACTACCGAGCCTCTGGACAGATTCCGCCCCAGGAGCCGGGAGGCATTTTCCACCAGGGAGAGATCCGGGGTCCGATCCGGATGCACCGGTGTAGGGACGGCCACGATGTGGAACCGGGCCTCCCGGAGCTCCTCCTCCCGACAAGTAAAGCGGATATCGGCTCCCCGGAAATCCTCCGGCTTCGCCTCGCCGGTCGTATCGATCCCCAGACCGCAGAGCCGGATCCGTTCCGGATCGACGTCGAAGCCGATCACCTGCCCCTTTTGTGCAAAGGCCAGAGCCGCCGGCAGCCCTACATACCCCAGCCCAATCACCGAAATCCGTTCCCGGCCTTCCTGTATCGCTTTCCCCAGGCAGCTCCATTCCATAGAACCTTCTTCCTTTCTTCCCAGACAGACCAGAACCTCAAGGCGTGCGCTTGAAGGGCAAGGGCACACGCCCGGCGGGGTGTACAGACTTGGATTCCGCACCAAGGAGCTTTTTTCTTTACGAAAAAAGCTCCTGCGTGAATCAGACTCTCTGCGTGGCAGAAAGCCGGAAGTCTGTACAGACTCAACCACCCCTTTTCCGCCCTTAAAAAGCCCTTGAAAATTACGGGTTCCAAGGGGATTTAGATCCCCGATGCGCCGCCAGCGGCGCATCTCAGAATTCGGCGAAGCCGAATTCCTAGGTGCGTCGTGAAACGACGCACCGCAGAGACGCGAGACAGCGTCTCGCGGCCTTGCCC
>JAAVZY010000061.1 GCA_022791945.1 Oscillospiraceae bacterium
AAATAATGGGAATCCAAGGGGAATCCCTTCCCGATGCGCCGCCAGCGGCGCATCTCAGAATTCGGCGAAGCCGAATTCCTAAGTGCGTTGTGAAACAACGCACTGCGGAGACTCGAGGGCAGAGCCCTCGAGGTCTTCCCCTCCCACCGCACAGGCGGTTTAGAAGTGCGAATTCACATTCGGGGTGCTGATATAGTTCCAGAAGTTGCAGTCCACGTTCAGGTCCCTGCCCTCGTCGCTCTCGCGGCAGTCGTAGGGGAGGCGGGGCTGCTCCAGCTCCAGCACCTGGCTGATATTCCCTGCCAGATAGGACTTGATGGTATCCTGAGCGGTATGCAGCCGCTGCTTCAGGCCGCCGAACCGGAGATCCTGCACATCAAAGCCGCCGGGACGGCTCTCCCTGTACCACTGATTCCGGAAGGCCCGGTAGTAATTTTCAATCCGCACCAGCAGATCCGGCAGCTCTGCATTGGCGATCCGCTCCAGTTCCTTCCGATCATCCAGCTCATAAGCCGCTTTCAGACGGACGCCCAGGTCGCACTTGCTCTCCAGCACATGGCAGAGCCGCGCCAGTGTGTCAAACAGATAAGAGAACCGGGAAGCACGCTTGGCCAGATCCCCCAGCTTCTCCGCGCAGTCCCCATAGAAGCCGGGATAGTCCGGACGCACATGGTAGTCAAACAGCCCCATGAGCACATCCTGGAAGAACAGATACTTGGAAGGATTGATATGGGGCACCTTGTTGCCCGTGGGGGTCACGTTGGGCTCATCCAGGGCGAAGAACTCCTCGAGCGTATAGCCGGTGAGCGCCTCCAGCTTGGCGGAAACCTTCTCATCCACATCGTCATCGGCATAGCTGAGCTCTGCGTAAAGGCAGAGGGTGGGCAGGATGGTGAAGATGGAGGCCTCCGCGCCGTTGTCGCCCCAGGCGGTGGTGAACACCGTCCCCACGCCGTGGGCCTTGGCGCTGGAGAGCGCCAGCTTGCTTACCTCATGGCTGTGACGCAGGGCGGGCACAATGCCGCTCCACTTCCAGGCGCCTCCGGCGAAGCCGATGGGATTGTTGAATTTCAGATGCTTTGCAAACATCTGATCGTATTTCTGCCGATCGGTGGAATAGTAATCCCAGTAAACCAACATGACGTCTGCAGGCACCAGCTTCAGCAGCTCCGGATCCAGCTCCTGATCGGCGTAGTAATCGTAGCCGAACAGCAGACGGAAGAACATATCGCTCCACATCATCGCCTTGAAGTTGTACTTCCGGCAGATTTCCAGGACCCGCTTCAGGTGATTGCACATAAGCTCAAAGTGATCCTTGTGCCCATGCTTGTCAAAGTACTGGCCCCGGCCCAGGAAATAGGCCTCGTCCATGCCGATGTTCACCCAGTCAGTATCCACGCAGTCCCGCCAGGAGCGGATGGTGTTCTCGATGAGCTGATAGGTCTTTTCCTCCTCAACCAGGAGGGTGTCCCCGTAGTCGCAGATATCCCGGTGGCACTTCCAGCGAAGGGTGCCGTTGAGATGCGCCAGGGTCTGGATGCAGGGGATGATGGTGACGCCGAACTCCTTGCCGAACTCGGTGAGCTTGCGCACGTCCGCCTTGGAGTAGCCCATCCGCATATAGCCGAAGTAGGGATCCTCGGGAACCTCAAAGGTTTCCTCGTTGTACAAAAGGATGTTGTCCAGGCCCAGCAGGGCGGAGTAGATAATGATCTCCTTGGCGGTTTTCAGGTTCAGCACCGAGTTCCGGGAATTGTCCAGCATTTCCCCGTTGAAACGGAAGCTTGCCCTCTCATGGAGGATGAATTCCTCCTCCGGATTGGTCATCAGGGTAAGAATACCCCGGAAGAATTCGCATTTCTTTTCATAGGTAATCCGCGCGGAATTCCCGTCCCGCTCCACGGTCAGGCCGTTCATCCCCTGCTCACAGGAAAGGGAGATTCCCTCCGGAGCCAGGGCCAGATCCACCAGCCCGGTCAGTAGCTTCACCTGCTTTTCAAAGCTCTTGGCGCTGTCCTCCAGCCAGATTTTCAGCATGTGGCTGCCTCCTTATTTTATCTTACTCGCAACAAGCGCGGCAGGCCGGACTGCCTTTTGCACGTCTCCGGGCCGCGCTTCCTGTTTACTAGTATAGGCGGTTTCTTTCCGAATGTCCAGATCCTTCCGCTTCAAGGAGGAAAATTTTTTCCCAGTGAAAGCCCCCTTCCCCTGTATGAACAGGTTCGAGCCCGGCCATCCTGTCAACCACTGGTTGATTTTACTCAAAAATGCCGCCGTTGCACTCAACCATCTTTTTGCTATCATTTTTTCATACAGCCAGAGCCTGTTTGGGCTCTCTGCGTGGTTGAAGGGCAAGACCTTGAGGGCTCTGCCCTCGCGCTCTGCCAAGGGGGCCTGGCCCCCCTTGGATTCCCGTCTTTTTGGGGTTATAGGGAGCATGATTTTGATTCCTGCCTCGCTGGTACTTCCTTCGTGGCCGATCGCCCGCCTACCCATTTTTTCGTAAAGAAAAAATTCATCCCTATGAGCAGGGTAGGGGCTGCGACGCAGAAAGTTTCGAGCGGGCTTTGCGCGGGAAGCCTGGTGCAGCGCAGGAAGTGTCCCGCACGCAGGGGGGAGCTTTTTTCTTTACGAAAAAAGCGTACTGCGTGAATCAGACTATCTGCGTGGCAGAAAGCCGGAAGTCTGTACAGACTTGACCCCCCCCTTTTCCACCCTTAAAAAAGCCCTTAAAAATTACGGGTTCCAAGGGGATTTAATCCCCTTGGCGAGTGCTCGAGAGCAGCGCTCTCGAGGTCTTTCCCTTCCGAACACCTAGAGATCCTGAACAGGCTCTTATGCCAGGGGAAGATAGCCCACCCGTTCAATGAGCCGCTGGCCCTCCGGAGAAAGGAACCATTCCTTCAGGAGGCGGGTGTTCTCCGTTTCCTCCCCCTTGCGGGTAATTACATAGAACTGGTTGGAGACAGGGTAGCTCCCGTCCCGGACGCTGTCCGCGTCCGGGTACACCCCGTCGATCCGCAGGAAGCGGATGGTATTCTGAGCGGCCATCTCGCTGGCATAGAACCGGAAGGAATAGCCGATGGCGTTGCCGTAGTTCTTGTAGTCCGCCGTCCGCCGGAGAATGCCCCCCATCCCGGAAATGATCTCTTCCTCCTCAGCCGCCATGATGGGCACATCCCCCATCAGCCGTTGGAGTGCGGTCTGGCTCCCGCTGTTCTGGGGCCGCTGGAAGGCCCGTATTGCCTCCCGCTTCCCGCCGACCTCCTCCCAGCCGGTGATCCGCCCGGAGTAGATGCCCTGGATCTGTTCCAGGCTCAGCTCCTCCACCGGATTGGCCTGGTTGACAAAAAACACAAACGCCTCCCGGCCCACCGGGGTCAGCTCCAGCTCCACCCCTGCGGCGGCAGCGTTACTCAGCTGTTCGTCAGAGGGCCCGGCTGTCAGAATCAGATCCGCTTCCCCGGCGATGAGGCGTTCAAAGGCCGCGTCCGTCTTGTTGCACTGCACCGGCCCCTCGTACCAGGGATACTCTCCCGCCGGATAAACCGCTTCCGCCGCCGCTGCGTAGATGGGGTAGAGCGCGGTGGCTCCGTCCAGCCGGGGAAGCTCCCCCTCCAGCTGGAGGGAGGCCGGCTCCGGCTGAATCAGGCGGCTGTCCTCAGCGAAGGGTCGGTACTCGTTCAGATCCACCTCACTGCCCACAGTGGGGATCCCGTCGATGTAGCGATTGTACAGGCCGTATCCCGTTCCGGTAAGCAGCACCGCTCCCAGCAGAACGCCGCAGACCAGGCTGACCGTCCGGAGCCGCCCCAGCCCCCAGATCCGGGTCACCAGAAACCCGGCCACAATCAGCAGCCCCAGCCCTGCCAGAAGCTGGGAAAACTGCTTCACGCCAAGCATAATCAGCGCCAGCCAGGCAATAAAACCGCCGATGACAACCACTGCCGCCAGCAGCAGGGTTAAAAGAATCTGTACCGGCAGAGGCACCGTGCTCCGCCTCGCTCCAGGATACTGTTTCATCAATGAAACCTCCTTTGCTCTGTGGGAAAGGGAAAGACCTTGGGGACGCTGTCCCCAAACCTCTGCCAAGGGGATTAAATCCCCTTGGAACCCGTAATTTTTAAGGGCTTTTTTAGGGGCGGAAAAAGGGGTGGTTAAGTCTGTACAGACTTCCCTCTTTCCGCCACGCAGAGAGTCTGATTCCCGCAGTACGCTTTTTTCGTAAAGAAAAAAGCTCCCTCCCGCGTGCGGATACTCCCTGTGCCGCACGGGGATTCCAAGCATGTCACAGCGTTGCTCTTGCAGAAAGTCCCAAGCGTAACAGAACACGCTCGAACCTCTCTGCGTCGTACTTTCTGCGCCGCACGCAGAGCTGAATTTTTTCTTTACGAAAAAATGGGTAGGCGGGCGATCGTCCCTGCGGGAAGTATCAGCGAGGCAGGGGCCGAAATCCCACACCCCATAACCCCCCAAAAGACGGGAATCCAAGGGGAATCCCTTCCCGATGCGCCGCTGGCGGCGCATCTCAGAATTCGGCGAAGCCGAATTCCTAGGTGCGTCGTGAAACGACGCACCGCAGAGCCGCGAGAGCAGGGCTCTCGCGGCCTTACCCTTCCCGACGGCCACGCGCCAGACTCTCACAAAAGCACACAAAGCAGGCGGAATCGATCCGCCTGCTTGCTTCTGCTGGGTACCCGGTTTCCTGAAGGGGAGGCCCGGGCGCCTGCGTGTTTGGGGATTATTCGGTAAAGCCAGACTCTACCATTTTGATCAGGCTGTCAACGGCCAGCTGCTCGTCAGCGCCGTCTGCGATCACCTTGATCTCCGTGCCGCCTACAATTCCGAGGGAAAGCACCCCCAGCAGGCTCTTGGCATTGACCCGGCGCTCTTCCTTCTCCACCCAGATCGAAGCCTTGAACTCATTGGCTTTCTGTATAAAAAATGTCGCGGGCCGTGCGTGCAGGCCGACCTGATTCTGTACCTTCACATCTTTTACATACATAATCTATGCTCTCCTCATTTCTGATTCAGGGATGTGATTGTCTGTGCTTTACCATTATATCACAGAAACCAAAGCCGTCAACGCCATCCCAGCCTTTTTGCGCATTTTCTGCTTTTTCGCCATTTACAGGCCGGACCGCTCCTGCGGGTTGTGCACTTTTTATACAAAGTTTTCAACATTGCAAGCATCTTGAACAAGACCTTCGTCCTCCCGGCGGATTTCCTCCAAAAGCTTCTGATCCAGCTTGGTGGGCTGGTAGCGGGCCATCATGTCCGGCCGCTTTTGCAGGGTGCGGAGAAGCCGCTGCTTCTGCCGCCAGCGATCCACGTTGCCATGATGCCCGGACAGGAGCACCTCCGGCACCGGCCTGCCCTCCCAGACCTCCGGGCGGGTATACTGGGGGTATTCCAGCAGCCCGCCGAAATGGCTTTCCTCCTGGAAGCATTCCTCCGCAGCCAGCACGCCCGGGCACATCCGGGCCACCGCGTCCGCCAGCACCAGGGCGGGCAGCTCCCCGCCGGTGAGGACATAATCCCCAATGGAAAGCTCCTCATCCACCACTGTTTCCAGCACCCGTTCATCCACCCCCTCATAGTGGCCGCAGAGGAGGAGCAGCCCGGGAAGCCGGGAAAGCTCCACACAGCGCTCCTGGGTCAGCACCTTCCCCTGGGGGGAGAGGTAGATGGTGTGGACGGGCCCGCCCAGCTCCCGGCAAATGGCCTGATGGCAGCGGAAAATGGGATCCGCCTGCATGACCATGCCCTTGCCGCCGCCGTAGCCGTAATCGTCCACCCGGCGGCGCTTGTCCTGGGAGTAGTCCCGGATCTGGTGGCAGACCACCTGGATGTGCCCGGCCCGCCGGGCGCGGCCCACAATGCTCTCGGAGAGAACCGCCTCGCACATTTCGGGGAAGAGGGTGGCAATGTCAATCCGCATCGTCGAACAGCCCCTTCAGGGGACGGATCCGCATCTCGCCGGCATCCGGATCGGTGGAGATAACCACCTGCCGGATGGCCGGGATGAGACGGGTTTTCCCGTCCTTTTCGATGTGGTAGACGTCGTTGGCCCCGGTGGCGCTGACCTGGGTGAGGGTTCCGTAGAAGAGGGAGGGCTCGTCCGCGTCCACCACCCGGAGGCCGATGAGGTCCTGAATAAAGAAGGTGCGGTCGTCCAGCTCCACCTCCTGGCGGTCGCACCAGAGGACCCGGCCCCGGAGGGCGTTGGCCTCCTCCATGGAGGAGGCGCAGTCCAGCTTCAGGATGGCCATGCCCTTGTGAACCCGGGCGCGCTCCACCCGGACGGGGACGGCGCCCCCGTTGAAGCTGAGCTGATCAAACTCTGTCAGGAAGTCGGGAGAGTCGCACCAGGGCTGCACCCGCACCTCTCCGCGAACGCCGTGAGGCGAGGTAATCTGTCCAATTTCCAAATACCGCTTCCGCTCCACACGAATCCTCCTCTTGAAAAGGTCAAGACCCCGGGGGCGGCGCCCTCGAGATCTTGACCTTGTTCAGTCGATTTCCACAGCGATTTTCTGGTCGGCACGGGTTGCGCCGGCCCGCATCACTACCCGGATTGCTTTTGCGATCCGGCCCTGCTTGCCAATCACCCGGCCCATATCCTCGGAGGCCACGTGCAGATGGTATACCACCGTGCCCTCCTCGTTGGGCTCGTCAGCCGTTACCTGCACCGACTCCTTGTCTACCACAAGACCCCGGGCAATCGTTTCCAGCAGCTCCTTCATGTAAACATCCTTCCCTTACAGAGCGCCGCTGTCCTTCAGGATCTTTTTGACCGTATCCGTAGGCTGCGCACCGTTCTTGATCCATTCCTTCGCCTTGTCGGCGTCCACCTTTACCACAGAAGGATTCTTGGTGGGATCGTAGTAGCCCAGCTCCTCAATAAAGCGCCCGTCTCTGGGATAACGGGAATCCGCCACCACGATCCGGTAAAAGGGAGCTTTCTTTGCGCCCATCCGGCGCAGTCTGATTTTTACTGCCATTTATCAGCACCTCCAAAAATACTCTTTGTATCTATTTCACCCTGATTCCCACAGGTGACAGTCCGCCGGGAACGGGGGAAAAGCATTGTCGCAGCCCCTGAGAGGCTCTAAGGCCGCGAGACGCTGTCTCGCGCTCTGCCAAGGGGACTCGCCCCCTTGGATTCCCATCTTTTGGGGGTTATGGGGGAGTGGAATTTTAGTTCCTGCCTCGCTGGTACTTACCACAGAGACGATCGCCCGCCTACCCATTTTTTCGGAAAGAAAAAATTCAGCTCTGCGTACGGGGCAGCCGATACGACGCGCCGTTTTTCTGCCAATGGGAGAGGAAGTCTGTACAGACTTGACCCCCCAACCCTTTCTGCCCTTAAAAAAGCCCTTAAAAAATTACGGGTTCCAAGGGGATTTAATCCCCTTGGCGGGTGCTTGAGGGCAGAGTCCTCGAGGTCTTACGCAGGAAGCCTCCTAGAAAGGCAGACCGGGCAGGCGCTTGCGGCCGCCTTTGCGGCCTGGCCTGCCGAAGCGGGTGAGCTGCTTCATCATCTTCTGCATCTGCTCGAACTGCTTCAGCAGACGGTTCACATCCTCCACACGGGTGCCGCTTCCTGCGGCAATCCGGCGCTTCCGGCTGGGATTAATGATGGAAGGACGCTCCCGCTCCTCCTTGGTCATGGAGGTGATCATCGCCTCGATGATCACCAGCTTGTGGTCGTCTATATCCACATCCTTCAGCTGGTTCCCCACGCCGGGAAGCATGGAGATTACCTGCTTCATGGACCCCATATTCTTAATCTGATACATCTGCTCCAGCAGATCGTTCATGTCAAAGCTGTTCTGCTTCATCTTCTGGAGCATCTCGATGGACTTCTTCTCATCTATGCTGGACTGGGCCTTCTCAATGAGAGTCAGCACATCCCCCATCCCCAGAATCCGGGAGGCCATCCGCTCCGGATGGAAAGGCTCCAGCTCATCCAGCTTTTCGCCCACGCCCACAAACTTAATGGGCTTTCCCGTGACCGCCAGCACCGACAGCGCCGCGCCGCCCCGGGTGTCGCCGTCCAGCTTGGTGAGCAGCACCGAGTCAATGTCCAGCGCCTCATTAAAAGCGGAGGCCACGTTTACCGCGTCCTGGCCGGTCATGGCGTCTACCACCAGCATAATCTCGCTGGGCTCCACTGCGGACTTGATGCTCTGCAGCTCACCCATCAGCTCCTCGTCGATGTGAAGCCGGCCGGCGGTGTCCAGAATCACGAAGTCGTTGCCGTGATCCCGTCCGTGGCGCAGGCCCTCCCGGGCGATGGCCACCGGATCCCCCTGGCCCTGCTCAAACACCGGCACCCCGGCCTGCTGGCCCACCACCTTCAGCTGCTCAACAGCCGCGGGACGGTAGACGTCGCAAGCCACCAGCAAGGGCCTGTGGCCCTGGCGGAGGAGATACTTCGCCAGCTTGGCGGCGTGAGTGGTCTTGCCCGCGCCCTGAAGGCCGCAGAGCATCAGAATGCAGGGGGGCTTGGCGGGCGCGTTCAGCCGCTTGTTCTCCGAGCCCATCAGGGCGCAGAGCTCGTCGTTGACGATCTTGATTACCTGCTGGGCAGGGGTCAGGCTTTCCAGCACCTCCGCCCCTACGGCGCGCTCGCTCACCGTCCGGACGAAATCCCGAACCACCTTGTAGCTTACGTCCGCCTCCAGGAGCGCCATTTTGACCTCGCGCATAGCCTCCTTGATGTCAGCCTCGTCCAGCCGGCCCTTGGAGCGCAGCCGCTTGAAGGCCTGGGACAGCTTATCGGAAAGAGATTCAAACGCCAAAAAGCGCCCTCCTTTCAGGGCGGCCCGGCGGGTTATTCGTAGCGGGCCCGGTATTCGTTGATGATTGAAAGAATCTGTTCCACGTTTTCCCGAACCGCGTTGGAGTAGTGATAGGTATTGTTCTCCTTTGCGATCCGATCCGCCACATACTGGATGGATTGGAGCACCTTCATCGTCTCAATGTAAGTGTCGAACATCTGGAGCTTGTCCTCCAGCTCGTAGAGGAACACCTCGCCCCGCTTGATGGAGTCCCGGACGCCCTGCCGGGTGATGCTCTCATGCTCCGCGATCTCGCTGAGGGACAGATCCTGGTTGTAGTAAAGATCAATCACGTCCCGCTGCTTCTCCGTCAGCATTCCGCCGTAGAAATCCAGCAGCACCGCTACATCCAGATTTTTGCCCAATGGCTCCACCCCTTCCAGCCTGCGCAATGTAAAGCTGTGAACTTTACATTTATTATTATACGGAAAGAGCGTCCCCTTGTCAAGAGGGCTGGGACGTTTTCTCCAGGGAAAGGTGTACAAACTTTTCCTCCGGAAGAGCCGCCTTCCGCACAATGGCAAAGTGGATGGGCATTCCCTGCTGGGAGTACATGATCTCATGCTCCGTCTCCACATTGGGGGAAAAGCCGCTTTGATGGAGGTCGTCTGTTTGGTAGATTTGGGCAAAGCCCATCTCCTGAAAATACTGGAGAGAGTGCCGGAACAGGGTGGGATCGTCTGTTTTAAACCAGATTTCTCCCTCGTCCTTCAGCAGGGAGCGGTATTTTTCCAGCTGCCGGGGATGGGTAAGCCGCCGCTTGTAGTGCTTGGGCTTGTTCCAGGGATTGCAGAAATTGATGAAGATCCGCTCCAGCCGATCCCCGCCGCCCATGCATTCCTCCAGGCGGGAGATATCGTAGCAGGTCAGCCGCAGGTTGTCAACGGGCCTGCCGGCCTGGTCGAAATCCGCCTGAATCCGCCGCCGGGCTACGCCCAGCATATCGCTGATCATGTCAATACCCAGAAAATTCACCTCCGGGCAGGAGAGCGCCCAGGCGGAAAGGAAACCGCCCTTGCCGCACCCCATTTCCGCCCAGAGAGGCTGTTCCCTGGGAAAGGCCTCTCCCCAGCGCCCCTTCTGCTCCGGAGCGCTGCCTATAAAGAAGGGACAGACCGCCAGCTCCGGCCTGGCCCACTTTTTCAGTCTCATTCTCATTGCAGCACGCATCCTTCCCGCGGCCCCGCCGCAGGAATCAGTATACCCAACCTCTGCCTAAATTGCAAGTGGTCGATGAGGAAGACCTCGAGGGCTCTGCCCTCGAGTCTCCGCAGTGCGTCGTGAAACGACGCACCGCAGAGCCGCGAGAGCAGAGCTCTCGCGGCCTTGCCCTTGGCGGTCAGCCTTTGTCGGCGGTTTTGGCGCCTTCTTCGATTCCCTCAGTGCTGTCACGCTTGAAAAAGACGGTGAGCGTCTGGAAAATCAACAGAATATCCATCCAGACGCTGTACCGCTCGATATACATCAGATCCAGCATCAGCTTGTCCTTGGGGGAGGTGTTGTACTTTCCGGCAATCTGGGCGAGTCCGGTCAGTCCCGCTTTCGCCCGGAGGCGGTAGGCGAACTCCGGAACCTCCTTATAGTACTCCTCGGCAATGCTCTCGCGCTCCGGGCGGGGGCCTACAATGCTCATATCTCCCTTGAGCACATTCAGGAACTGGGGCAGCTCGTCCATCCGGGTGGCACGGAGAAACCGGCCTACCGGCGTAATCCGGGAATCGTTCCTGGTGGCCAGCTGCGCCCCCTGCTTCTCCGCGTTCACTACCATGGTGCGGAACTTCAGCACATTGAACTTTTTTCCGCCGATGGTCATGCGCTCCTGCCTGTAGAAGACAGGGCCCCCGTCCCCCAGCTTGATTGCCAGCGCCTCCGCCAGCATCACCGGGCTCAGCAGCACCAGGCAGAGGCCCGACACCAGCAGATCGATCATGCGCTTCAGAAACCGCTGCTCTACCGAAAGCTCCTTGGTGGTGGAGCCCAGCATGGACAGATCGTCCAGCACGGTATACTTGGCGTAGTTCACCACAATGTCAGAAAGCTCCGTTTGGAAAAAGATATTGGTGGAATGCTTGTAGGCATAGTCGATGATCTCCGCCTTGATGTTGGCGGGCAGCTCGTACAAAAACACCAGATCGCTGTGGCGGATCTGCTTTTTGAGATCCTTGTCCCGGTAGTCAATCACGCCGGTGATCCGGTACTGCTTCTGGTAGCGGCTGACACGCCGCACCAGCTCCCCGGCCCGCTCCCGATCAGAACAGATGATGACGCAGTCCTCCGGCGGGTACATCTGAAAATACAGATGGTTCCCCAGGTAGACGAAGGCCGCCACCACCAGGCTTTGCAGGAAAAACACCAGCGCCAGCAGCAGCAGATTGGGCAGCCGGAACTGATACTGATTCCAGCGGTTGGTGTTCATCAGCGCCAGCTGGAAATAAGTGATAAAGTCCGTGATAAACACCGCGATGCACAAAGAGGGGATGATCTCCTTGCTTTTCTTTTTCCCCACCGCAAAGCCGCCGTAAACTGCCGTCATAGCAATCCCCAGTACCACAAAGGTGGTCATGGTGATGGCGGCGGTGCGGTTTTTGGCCAGCAGCTGATCGTTTTCAATGGAGAAGATGCCGAAGAACAGCACAAACAGAACCACAAACAGCAGGATTTTCAAAAGAAAGACAACCGCCCTCCGGGGAGCGCGGTCAGGCGTTTTTTTCGCCATGGGCAAAACTCCTTATCAAAAGCAGGAAGCCCCCCGGTTTTGATGCCCAGGAGGGCCGGCCTGCGGTTTATGTATGGTTGGACGAGAGCTCATATCTGGCGCCGTGGGAGAGCAGGAGCCCCTCCGTCAGCGCAATGCGGAGAATAACCGTGTTGGGATCGCTGAAGTCCATATGCCCGTTGTCTATCCATTGGGAAAAGGCGGCTTTCAGCGTTTGGGCGATCAGGCGGTTTTCCGGACTTCCCCAGCTGCCCAGGCTCACAGCCTTTCCCCGGCCTGTAAACCAGTCCCCCGGCGACAGCGACAGAAGGATTGCGCCCGATCTGCTGCATCTTGTCTGAAAGCCCGTAGGTAACTACATAGAAGGCTCCCTCTTCGTAATAAGCGTTTACGTTTCTCACATAAGGAACGCCCTCGTCCGCTGTTGCCAGCGCGATGACAGTATCCTTCCCGAAGCGCTCCTTCATGATACGCTCTGCATCCGGGCTCCAGGCTCTCATGTCTGCTTACCTCCTTTATGCTTCCTTCGGTTCAGGAAGGATCGTCCTGGGAAGAGCCGTCCTTCCGATTCTTTCGCAGCAGGCGGATCAGGAAGCCCAGCAGTACGAAAAAGGCGGCCAGACAGAACAAACCGATTCCTAGGTACAGGCCATATCCCCCTAGGGGAGAGGGTTCCTCCGGCAGCGCTGCCGGAGGGGCAACCGTAGGCGTGGAACGGACAGCTGGAGCGGTCAGCGGATTTCCGCCGGACTTAACTGCTCCCAGGGCGATAATGGCGGCTTCCGTGGCCTCCGGCTCGCTGGCCCCGCCCGGGATTCGGGCAAAGCCTCCGTCCCCGGAGGAATAGCTCAGCAGAAGCTCCAGGAGGTTTTCCTCCTTGGTGAACCGCTCGTCGTCGGCCTCCAGCCCCATGGAGTAAAGGGCGGTAATGACCCGGGAGAGAGTACGGCTGCTGATCTGCCCCCCCTGGCGGAATCCCCCGCCGGGGGTCTGGACGGAGGCCAGGTAGGCCAGGGCCTGATCCGCGGCCTCCTTCTGCTCCGGATACCGGGAGAGGGCAATCACTGCCAGGGCGGTTGCGTCGGGATCAGAAGCGGCCCGCGCCCTGGGCGCAAAGCCTCCGTCCTTCTGCTGAAGAGCCAGCATCCCCCGTATCAGCTCCGCGCGGCCGCTGTTGGCGGCGTTGGGGAGGGTATAGCTCCGACAGTCGTAGGCCAGCAGGGTATAGGCCCGATCCGCTAAGCTGTTGCTTTCATTCATGGTGTAAGCGGTCAGGCGGCCGAGAAGCTCCGCCAGCTCCGGATCGTTCCGGTCATAGCCGCAGAAGGAGAGATTCAGGGCAAGCCGCGCCAGCTCCTCGGGGGGAGCGTCCTCCCCTACCAGACGAATCTGTCCCAGCAGCTCTCCTACCGCCCGCATATCGGCGGATTCCCCGCCAATGCTCATGGCGGTCAGATAAAGGGACTGGGATTCCGGATTGAGCCGGAGCCAGCCGCAGGCGTTATTCATGGCCTTGGCGGTACGGCTGTCCCACTGAGCGGCAGGAATCGGGGCAGGCTCGGAGGCTTCCGGTTCCGGTTCGGCAGGAGGTTCGGGGGGCTCTCCGTAAATCCATTCGATGATATCGCCCTCACGCATATAGTCATTCAGCTGCGCGGGCGAGACAGGGACGCCGTTCCGCTTGACATAGAACCGTTCCACATCGTTGGCCCGGAGCAGGGCGGTGGGCGGCTTTTCTTCCTCCTCAGGCTCCTCAGGGGGCGCTTCCGTGTCCTCTGAGGGCTGGACGGCCAGATAATAGGTCAGCTCCAGCAGCTCGGAATCGCTCTGGGTGAAATCGTCAATACAGCCCCGCGCCTTGAGCAGATTGATGGTGCGGAAGATGGTAACGCCGCTGGCTGTGAACTGCTGGGTGGTGAGGATATATTCTCCGGAGAGATCGTTATAGATACTGATGGTGAAGCGGTTTTCCCGGAAGGGATCCGCCGCCTCGGAGCCCAGCGCCGGCCCGGACGCCAGAAGCAGAAGTATCGGGAGGCAGAGAAGCGCCGCCGCAATCCGCCGCCGCTTTCTCCTTTCTGACCCGATATGCCGTTTCAGATGCTGCATCTGCATACCCTATCACCCCACAGACTTTTCTTTTCCCGAGGAAGATGTACCGGCCATCGGGGGTATAATAAGTGCTTTGCACTTATTATACCCCAATTCAGGAAGGATGTCCACATAAATCCAAGCTGCTTTTATCGAAAAATAGGTATCCGCGTCTGCTGGTCTGTATCCATGCCGGGAATATTTTTTACGAAATTTGAAAAAGGGGGTTGACAAATGCGCTCCACCCGTATATAATAATTGATGTTCCGCTCCAGCAAAGATGTGTCTGGGATGGACAAGTAGCTCAATGGGGGTATAGCTCAGCTGGGAGCCCGTTTCATGCGGTTACACACCCCTCTTCTGTGGACTTAGAGTAAAATTGTTAGTTTTAGGCAGTATTTCCTTAAAATAGCATATTTTCCAGAATTTGGGGGTATAGCTCAGCTGGGAGAGCGCTTGACTGGCAGTCAAGAGGTCAGGAGTTCGATCCTCCTTATCTCCACCAAAAGAGAGCCAAGCGAACAATACCACGATTTATTTCGTTGGCCCGGTGTTCGTATTGGCGATGCCGCTGCCTAAGCGGTAAAAAAGACCTCCTTAGTTTTCCGAAAGGAAGCTAAGGAGGTCTTTTTTGCGTATAAAAACGGGATAGCGGGTTACTTTGACCGGTCCCCGCTATCCCCGCCCGCATCAGGGTGCCGGGAACGCTCTGCCCCGGCTACCTTGATTGTAACAGCGCAGAGCGGAAAAATCAAGGAGGTTTGTCAAATGGGAACCATGAAAAATCAGGACCTGCAAGCACTGGAGCAGATCAGCAGCATTCTTGCCGGCCTCGGCCCCGACAGCTACATTGTGGCGGCACTGAAGCGGAGTTTTGGCATCTCCCGGTCTGACCGGCCCGCTCCCCAGAAAACGCCCGCCCCACCGGATGAATTGCAGCAGGTGCGCTTGCCGGAGCAGGTGGTTCGTGAATGGGAAACCTCCGCCGTCGATCAGCGTGAGGCCCTGCGGCATCAGCTGGCGGAAGCGGAGGCTCTGGTTGCGGCCCTGAAAGCCAAGTTGTACGATCTGACTGTTGCGGAATAATGTTGCGGGGGATGGTTCTTAATGTGGGCCATCCCCCTTGCTTTCGCTGGCAGCTTCTGCCACCTCTGGTTCGATTAGATCTTCAATGTGGCATCCGAGGGCTTTGGCCACCTTG
>JAAVZY010000062.1 GCA_022791945.1 Oscillospiraceae bacterium
GCTGCCGCCACATAAAATATGTCGCGGCTCAGATAATTTGTCAATCGGGTGAGCCACACCGAGCCTGGACTCATATAAGCTTTGGTAGGCTCCCACTGCACCAAGACAAGAGCTATATTGTCGGCCACATAAGCAGCCAGTTCGTCGGGATACCCCCACCCCACAAAGACGGGAATCCAAGGGGACGAGTCCCCTTGGCGAGAGGCTCGGAGGGCAGAGCCCTTCGAGGTCTTGCCCGCTGTGAGTACGACTAATGAAAATGCAATAACATTCTTACGAGATGATGACAATACGTTTATGCAAGCGTACGACGACATATTTGACTGCGGCATTTACAACAATTTGGAAACCGGTGCAATAGATCCTTGTGGAATAAACTATTATGGCCCCGACTTGATTGACCCCATAATTGCAAAGCTTCTGGACATAAAGCCGGCAGATCATGAAAAACTGGTTGAACGGCTGAATACAGCCAAAAAATGCAATGGCTTTTACATACTGGGCGTATAGATGACCATAAATGTAACGGGCAGTTATCCATCCTGGATAACTGCCCGTTACATTTTGGAGGCTTTGCCCTTCAAGTGCCCAAGCTTCTGCACAGGCTCTCATACCTTTACAAAGGTGCCTTTAGGGAAGAAAATGAGGATGCGTGTGTAGGACTCCGGCACGGATTCCGCCCGGATTGTCAGGCCCAGCTTGAGGCACAGCCGACGGCAGAGGTAAAGGCCGATTCCGGTGCTCTTTTCCTCTTCCCGGCCGTTCCGGCCCGTGAAGCCCTTGTCGAAGATCCGCGGCAAATCCTCCGGCGCGATCCCGGCTCCATTGTCCCATACCTCCAGCGTGACGCCGCCGCCCTCCTCTATGGCGGAGATCCGGATCTGCGGCTTCTCCCGGCGGTATTTCACCGCGTTGATCAAAATCTGGTTCAGGATGAACTCCACCCACTTTCCGTCGGAATAGACCTGGCAGTCCAGCCCCTCCACCGTTACCCCGGCGCCGCTCTGTATGAACAGCTGCTTGTTCCGGATCAGCGCCCCGCTGACCGGAATCTGTAAAGGGAGCTCCCGGATCAGGTAATCCTTTTCCACCTGTTCACTCCGGGCGTAGAAAAGCACCTGTTCTACATAGTTCTCCGTTTTCTCCAGCTCCGCCAGAATCCGCCGGGAGGTATCGGCCCGGTGGTTTTCGCAGGTGAGCTTCATGGCGGCGATGGGCGTCTTCACCTCATGCACCCAGCCTTCAATATACTCTTTATATTCGCTCCGCTCCCTGCGGACGCGGGTGATTTCCTCCAGCATGGAGCGTCCGCAGGCCCGCAGGATGTCGTAATGGGCCCGATCCTCAGCCCGATAGGGCCTGCCTGTCACCTCTGACAGAAGGTACTTCTGCTCCAGCCCCTCCAGGGTAGACTCCAGCCTTTGAAAATAGCGCTTCCGGCTCTGATAGGACCAGGCTGTCCCGCCAAGCAGGAGCAGTCCCCAGCCTGCCAGCAGCGCCTCTGCCTGAGCCAGGGTGCAGCTCCCGGACAGCAGCAGATAAGCCGCCGTCAGCACCGCGCCCAGCAGGTGGACAGCCAAAAAGCCCGCCCGATCCCGCAGAAACCCTCCTAAAGTCATTGTTTCAGCGCCATCCTTTCTCTGAGCGAAGGGAAAGACCTCGAGGGCGCTGCCCTCGAGCACCTGCCAAGGGGACGCATCCCCTTGGATTCCCGTCTTTTGGGGTTATAGGGGAGCAGAATTTCAGTTTCTGCTTCGCTGGCACGCCCCGCAGGGACGATCGCCCGCCTACCCATTTTTTCGTAAAGAAAAAATTCAGCTCTGCGTGCGGGGTAGGAACTGCGACGCAGGGAGGTTCGAGCGGACTCTGCTGCGCTCATGCTTTCTGCGGCGCAGGAAGTACCCCGCACGCAGGAAGGAGCTTTTTTCTTTACGAAAAAAGCGTACTGCGTGAATCAGACTATCTGCGTGGCAGGAGGAAGGAAGTCTGTACAGACTTGACTCCACCCCTTTTCCGCTCCTAAAAAAGCCCTTAACAAAGATGGGATTCCAAAGGGAATCCCTCCCCGATGCGCCGCTGGCGGCGCATCTCAGAATTCGGCGAAGCCGAATTCCTAGGTGCGTCGTTTCACGACGCACCGCAGAGACGCGAGACAGCGTCTCGCGGCCTTGCCCTTCCGTCACGCAGGGAGCAGCTTAGACCAGGTAGCCCTGGCCGCGTTTGGTTTTGATCAGCCCCATTCCGCCCAGGGCCTCCAGCTTGTTCCGGATCCGGGTGATATTGACGCTGAGCGTGTTGTCGTCCACAAACAACTCATTGTCCCATAGATATTCAATGATGTCTGTCCGGGAGAGGATTTTTCCTTGATTGCTGAAAAAATAATAGAGGATTTTCAGCTCGTTGCGGGTCAGCTCCACAGTAACGCCGTTTCCGGACGCGGTGCCCGCTGCGGCGTCCAGGGTGATTCCACCGCAGGAGAGACGGGCGTCTCTGGCGTCCTGAGGATAGGCACGTTTCAGCAGGGCGCTGATGCGGGCCAGAAGCACCGGCATATTGTAGGGCTTGGAGACGAAATCGTCCCCGCCCAGCGTCATGCAGGTAAGCTCGTCCATGTCGGAGCTGCGGCTTGTGACAAAGATGATTGGCACCTGGGAAAAAGCGCGGATTTTCCCGCAGATCCGGAACCCGTCCATGCCCGGCAGATTCACGTCCAAGAGTATCAGGTGCGGCGCAAGCCTGCGGACCTCCTCGTCCACGGCCCCGAATCCGAGCGGAAAGCAAACGGTATAGCCGCTGTTTTTCAGCGCAAGGGCGAGCTCCTCCCGAATCTGGGGATCGTCCTCCACCACCATGATATTCAACCGAAGCCTCTCCTTCCTGTGGGGATTCTGGGGTTCATTTTACCGCACTCTGCTGCCTTCGTCAAGCTGAACGCAGATCCGCTGTGGGGAAAAGCTGCGGGCTGTTAATGCCGCCGCTTCCAGTGCGGGGAATCAGAGGCTGTATAAGGAATATTCGAGGTTCTTAATTCCTGACCTTTTTCAATTACATTTTTGAGCCTGCTTGTATGCGGCAGACATCTTTCCTAAGTGTGCAATAAAACAAATGACAGTATTTTAGCCAGTCCGCAAAACTGTTCAAAATACTGTCATTCGATCATTTTTTTACCAGTAATCAGGTAGCTAAAGGGGAACTTGCCTTCCACGTCTTTATGGGGAGTGCCGTCCAAATCAAAGGGGTATTCCTCAAAGTCTTCAATTTCTATTCCATTATGAAGTATCGCAGTTATAATCTTGGACATTTTATGCATGAACCAAAAGCATTCATTTGATTCGTATTCAACATTTCCGAAATAATCCAGTCCCTTGGGATAATTGCTTGGGCTTGTTTTGAAATAAGAGGTCAGCTTGTCGAAGTTTTGTTCCTGAAAATGAAACCCGTTTTCGAAAAAGTATTTAAAGGGATGTATCTCAAAAATGATTATTTTTCCATCCTTCTTGAGCAGCCTTGAGATAACACGAAAATAATCATTTAAGTTTGGAAACCACTGCAATGATCCCTGCGAAATATAGATAAAGTCAAAATAGCTGTTATATGTTTCGTCTATTTCCAAGGCATTTGCCCTGGCAATCTCCGCAAGCTCCTCAGCCTCTGCAATTGCGGCGTCAGAGATATCAAAACCAACTCCCTCTTTCGCTCCAAGCCGCATAAGGGATCACAATTCCCTGCCATTATTGCATGGTATATGCGATATCGTTTTGCCTCTGAGATCAATCTGTTTTAACCGTTCATTGACGACATAATCACGTTCCCTTTTAAGAGTTGAAAATTCAGGATCCTGAAAACCAATGTGCAGAGAATGATCAACCGCTTTTTGATGATATGCTGTTGCCTGATTCCAAGCTGTTCTATTGCTTTCGAATAAATCTTTTTCACTCATAGTTTCGCCTCCCATGTATAATTTGGTTATTATACTATTACAAAGCGCCAAAAAGTCAACCGCTTTGCAGTAATTGACTTCTTTCAAGGTGGTGGGTGGCGTATAGAATCATACTCTCAGCGTGGGAATAAAAACCATCGCACACCCACCAAAGTGGGTGTGCGATGAGAATGCAGGCTCAGCCTGCTGGTACGCCCGACTGGATTCGAACCAGCGGCCTTTAGAGTCGGAGTCTAACGCGCTATCCAGCTGCGCTACGGGCGCATACGAAAATTAGCAACATCCTTATTATAGCAGAACTCATCCAAAAAAGCAAGAAAAATTTTATAACTCCCCGCCCCAGGAAAATTCTTAACTTCATGACCTTGCTCCAAAGGGACGCGCCCACGATGCGCCGCCGGCGGCGCATCGTGGGCGCCCGAAAGCAGAGATCTCAAACAGTCTCTTACCCATGAAGCCTTTATTCCCCGGTCTTAAAATCGGGATCGGTCAGGCCGTCCTGAGCGAGCATAATCTGCAGGGCGGATATGTCCGTGGAAATATCCATCGCGTCATCTTCAAACAGACTGTCCAGCAGATTCTCGAAGGCGGTATTGATGGTATCCAGTATATCCTGGATTTCCTTCTTGGCAGCGGCAATGTTCCGCCCGGCGGCAGGCTGGCTGTCAAACTGGCGGTAGGCGTTCACCAGCTTCAGCGTAGTGGGCAGATAGTAGCTCATAAACCGCCGGATCTCTGGCAGCTTGTCAGGGTGCCCCTCCACATAGGAAAACACCCGGGTAGTCACGTCCTCCAGCCGGCAAAGCTTGGCGGAAATCTCTTCATTGGGGATAGCAGCGTTAGCCGCCTTGATCTGCTGAATGTAACTCCGTCCCTCTGCAGCTGCCGCTTTTGCAGCCGCCTTCTGGCTGTCCTCCGGCTGAGCGGGCGCAGACGCAGCCTGCTGGCGGGCTTGTTCCTCCTGGAGCCGCCGCTGGGCCATACCCTGCTTAGCCGCCAGATATTGCTGATAGGTCACCCGATCCATCATGATGCAGGTTTCCTGATCATCAATATACGCATCCGTGAACATCCCCTTGCGGATCATCCGGCGGATGTCCTTCACCAAATAAGCCTTGGTAACCCCTGTGGCCGCGGCCAGATGCTCCAGGGAGTAGTATCGGGCGTTCCCGATCACGGTCAGATAGCGCCGGAACCGGGCCACCCTTCCCCGGATGGCGGAGCCTGTTCCAATCATCAAAAGGCAGGATACATCCAAAGCCCCGAAGATGCAGGAGGCGACAATCGCCCCAGAAAGCCAGCCCTCAACCCACATGGCCGGGACTGCCGCCAGGGTGGCAAGCAGAAAGCCAATCAGCCCCAGAATGCCGAATACCAGCAAAAGGTTCCCCGCCGCGCTGCCGGGGACCTTCCGATAAGCGGGCAGAACGGTGCCGTTATACACTGGCTGGGCCGCTACAGGCGGACGTGCGGGGCGCTGCATAGGCCGTTGGACAGGCGGACGGTGCTGCTGGGAGCGGGGGGCTGGCTGCCGCCGGGGCGGAGGAGGCGTGTAATAGGGGCGGTTCGGCCGCTGTGTGTAGTCTGTCTTCTGCTTAAAGGCCGCTTCAGCGCCAGACTTCATAGACTTGGTAAATTCCCGGACAGTCACGTCCACCGCGCTTTTCAGCTGACTGTAATCGCCGCTCTGCACAGCGTCCTGCACCAGCTGTCCGAGCTGACGGGTAAAATCAGAAGGAGATGTCTCTTTCATGTGATTCCTCCATGAGAGAATGGATTGCAAGATTCCCTATGGGCCTATTATACTCCCTTTTCTCCCAAATGGCAATGCCCGCCCCAACGAGTCTCCCGGCGAGGCTGATTTTAGATGTATGGTCGAAGGGTAAGACCTCGAGGGCTCTGCCCTCGAGCACCTGCCAAGGGGAGCTGGCTCCCCTTGGATTCCCGTCTTTTTAAGGGCATAAAGGGGGTGGGGGTCAAGTCTGTACAGACTTTTTACTCCCTGCCTCGCTGATACTCCCTTCGCGGTCGAACGCCCGCCTACCCACTTTTTCGTAAAGAAAAAATTCATCCCCATAGGCGGCGCAGCAGCAGCGACGCAGAAAGGTTCGAGCGTGTTCTGCGAATCCTATCCCCTCTGCGGCGCAGGAAGTACCCCATACGCAGGCGGGAGCTTTTTTCTTTACGAAAAAAGCGTACTGCGGGAATCAGACCATCTGCGTGGCAGAAAGCCGGAAGTCTGTACAGACTCAA